>JALWPZ010000001.1 GCA_026994745.1 Campylobacteraceae bacterium
GCCGGGTCCTGGAAGGGTGGCGCAACGACGACGATCTGCGGATCGAAAAGGTCTCGGTCCCCATCGGGGTCGTGGCCGTCATCTACGAATCCCGCCCCAATGTCACCGCCGATGTGGGGGCGCTCTGTTTCAAGAGCGGCAACGTCGCCATTCTCAAGGGCGGCAAGGAGGCGGAGCACTCCAACCATGCCATCGCCACGATCCTGCAGGATGTGCTGGAGGCCGAGGGGCTTCCCAAAGAGATCATCTCCCTGCTGCCCGACGGTTCCCGGGAGGGGGTGGCGAAACTGATCCGTCAGGATGCCTACGTGGATCTGATCGTCCCCCGGGGCGGGGAGGCGCTGATCCGCTACGTCTCCCAGAACGCCTCGGTGCCCGTGGTCAAACACGACAAGGGGCTCTGCCATACCTACATCCACGCCGCTGCCGATCCGGAGATGGCGGTGCGGATCGCCGTCAACGCCAAGTGCGACCGTCCCGGGGTCTGCAACGCCATGGAGACCCTGCTGGTGGACCGGGCTGTCGCCGTGAAGATCCTGCCCATGCTCCACGAAGCCTTCGCGGCGGAAGGCACCCAGCTGCGGGCGGACGAAGAGGCCTGCGGGATCATCGAAGCGGCCCTGGCCGCCGAGGAGGATTGGGACACCGAATATCTGGCCAATATTCTGGCCGTCCGGATCGTCGGCGGGCTGGAGGAGGCGATCGACCATATCCGAAGCCACGGCTCCGGACACTCCGAGGCGATCGTCACCGAGGATTACAGCGCGGCGGAGCGCTTCCTCAACGAGGTGGACGCCGCCTGCGTCTACGTCAACGCTTCGACACGCTTCACCGACGGGGGAGCCTTCGGTTTCGGGGCCGAGGTGGGGATCTCCACCAACAAGCTCCACGCCCGGGGGCCCATGGGGATCAACGAATTGACCACCTACAAATACAAGATCTACGGCCAGGGACAGATCCGGTGAGGAATCGACGATGAACAAGGAGCGGGTATTGGAGATCAGGGATCTGGACTTCGCCTATGCGGGGAAGAGCGATCTCTATCGGAGCTTCGCCTTGCATCTGGACCGGGGGGAGTGCGTCGCCATCGTGGGACCCAGTGGGAGCGGAAAATCGACCCTCTTCGAACTGATCGCCGGCAATCTGCGCCCTCGGCGGGGCACGATCGAACGGAAGAAGATCGCCTGGGTCTTTCAGGACCCTTACAGCTCCTTCCATCCCTCCTATCCCATCCTGCGACAGATCGAGGATGTGGCCGGGATCTCGCGTCTGGAGGAGTATCGGGAGGCGCTGGGGCTGGAAGCCGCACTTTTGAAGAAGCTGCCCCACGAACTCTCCGGCGGACAGCTGCAGCGCTGCAGCATTCTGCGGGCGCTCCTGATGGAGCCGGACCTTCTGCTCTGCGACGAGCCCACCAGCGCTCTGGACAATCTGACCCAGCTGGAGACCATGAAACTGCTGATCGCTTTTCTGGATCGGGTGGGGATCCTGCTGATCACCCACGATATGGACCTGGCCCGATGGGCGGCGGACCGGATCATCGACCTGGCGGCCATGCAGGAGCCGGAAGAGGAGAGAGCCGCATGAGAAGAGTAGTCGCATCCGCAACACTTCTGTTGCTACTGTCGAGTTCACCGACCCTTCTCTTTGCAGCCGCGGAGAACAATTCGAGCCAGAAGAAGAGCGAACAGGTGGAGGAGAAGGAGAAAGAGATCCCCACGGTCCCCATCACGATCGAAGGGCTCAAGGAGATCGATCCCGACGCGGTCTACAACGTTCTGGGGGTCAAGACCAAATCCTGGTTCGAATTCTGGAAAGACGACGAGAAGCGGATTCCAGAAGAGCTGATTCCTGCCGTTTCCGATACCCTCCGGGGATTTCTGGACAGCAAGGGGTATTACGACGCCACCTTCCAGGTCATCCGAAAGAAGAATGGAGTGGTCATCAAAGTGAAGGAGGGCAAGCCGGTCACGGTCGCCGACATCAACATCAGCAGCGACTTTCCCATCGATGAGTATGTCACCTTCGAGAAGGGACAACCCTTCGAGACCACCCACTTCACCCAGATCAAGAGCAAAATCAAGAACGCTCTGCTCAAAGAGGGGTACTGCAGCTACGATCTGGACACCAAGGCCTACGTGGATCTGGACAAACGGAGCGTCGATCTGGTCTATCGGCTCAAGAAGGGTGGGCTCTGCCACTTCGGAAACACCACCGTGGTGGAGAAGCCCGAGGGCCTTCGGGATGCGGTGATCCTCTCCCGGATGCGCTATCGCCCCGGCGATGTCTTCACCACGGAACGGGTCAACGAGAGCTACAGCGCCCTCAACAGCCTGGGGATCTTCGGCCAGACCCTGATCAATACGGAGAAGAAGTACTTCAACGAGGTCCGTCCGGAGGTCCACGCCAAGCTCAAGCAGAAGATGCACCGCTACACGGTCTCCGCCGGATACGATAC
>JALWPZ010000002.1 GCA_026994745.1 Campylobacteraceae bacterium
TCCCGCCGGGTCTGGGCCAGCACCCGGGTATTGAACTGCAACCAGGAGAGTTCACGATTGATGTAGAGGGAAGGGTTTTTCAAATCGATATTCATAAAAACTCCGCTTTTTGAGTTAGGAATTAGAAATTAGGAGGTAGAAATTATTAGATTATATCATTAAAAAAGGGCCGAAGGCCCAAACCGAAACTCCTAACTCCTAACTCCTAATTTATTACATTTTTTTGATCTTTGCAATCTCGTCCCTTAGTCTCGCCGCCTCCTCGAACTCCAGCTTCTTCGCCGCCGCCAGCATTTTCGCCTTGAGCTCCTTGACGATCCGCTGGCGCTCCGCTTTGGGCATCTTGTCCATTTTCGAGTGACGGTTGTAAAGCTCCCCGGGCTCGGTGACCTTCAGGTCGGTATCCAGCTCCCGGACCGTGGTCGTCGGAGTGATGCCATGCCTCCGGTTGTACTCCATCTGTTTTTTTCGCCGCTCCTGGGTGATCTCGATACAGCGTTCCATGGAGGGGGTCATCTTTTTGGCATACATCAACACCTTGCCGTGGACATTTCTCGCCGCCCGCCCGGCGGTCTGGATCAGGGCCGTTTCGCTGCGCAGAAACCCCTCCTTGTCCGCGTCCAGGATCGCCACCAGGCTCACCTCCGGCAGGTCCAGCCCCTCCCGCAGCAGGTTGATCCCCACCAATACGTCGAACTCCCCCAGGCGTAGGCTGCGGATGATCTGGTTGCGCTCGATGGCGTCCAGGTCCGAGTGCATATACTTCACCCGCAGGCCCAGATCGTTGTAGTAGGTGGTCAGCTCCTCGGCCATCTTTTTGGTCAATACCGTCACCAGAACCCGCTCGCCACGGTCCACCACCTCCTTGATCCGATCGTGGAGGTCCGCCACCTGATTCTCGCTGTCGCGCACCTCGATCTCCGGGTCCAGCAGCCCCGTGGGACGCACCACCTGCTCCGCCACGACCGCCGAATGTTCCATCTCCCACTCCCCCGGGGTGGCGGAGACGAAGAGATAATGGGGCGCCTTGTCGATGTACTCCTCGAACTTCAGGGGCCGGTTGTCCAGGGCGCCGGGCAGGCGGAAACCGTACTCCACCAGCACCTCCTTGCGGCTGCGGTCCCCGGCGTACATCCCCCGGAACTGAGGCAGGCTGACGTGGGATTCATCCACCATCACCAGGTAATCCTTGTGCATCGCCTCGAAATAGTCCAGCAGCGAATAGGGGGTCTCGCCGGGCTTTTTCCCCGTCAGGTGGCGAGAGTAGTTCTCGATCCCCTTGCAGACCCCCGTGGTCTCCATCATCTCCAGGTCGAACTCGGTACGCTGTTTCAGGCGGTTGTGCTCCACCATCTTTCCCTGGGACTCGAACCAGGCCAGACGCTCGGTCAACTCCTCCTCGATGCTTTGGATCGCCCGGGCCATCTTCTCTTTGCCCACGATGAACTGGTTGGCGCTGTAGAGGGTGAACTCCTTCAGCTCCGCCACCTTCTCCCCCGTCAGGGCGTCGAAACTGTGGATGCTCTCCACCTCGTCCCCGAAGAATTCGATCCGATAGGCCAACTCCTCGCTGTAGGCCGGATAGATGTCGATCACCTCCCCCCCGACCCGGAAATCCCCCCGGTCGAAGAAGTCGTCGTTGCGCTTGTAGCCCATCTCCACGAATTTCAGCAGCAGTTCGCGCTGATTGTACTCCTCGCCCACCACCACCTTCTGGACGATGCTGCGGTACTCTTCGGGGCTCCCCAGGCCGTAGTTGGCGCTCACCGAGGCGATGACGATCACGTCGTCGTGGCTCAGAAGCGAGGCCGTGGCGCTGAGTCTCAGCCGCTCCAACTCCTGGTTGATGGAGCTGTCCTTCTCGATGAAGAGGTCCTGGCGCGGGATGTAGGCCTCGGGCTGGTAGTAGTCGTAATAACTGATGAAATACTCCACATGGTTCTCGGGGAAAAAGCTCTTGAACTCGCTGTAGAGCTGGGCCGCCAGGGTCTTGTTGTGGGTCATGATCAACGTGGGACGCTGGGTCTTCTCGATGATCCGCGCCATGGTATGGGTCTTCCCCGAACCAGTGACCCCCAGGAGCGTCTGATAGCGGTTCCCGGCCAGGATCGATTCGCTGAGCTTCTCGATCGCTTCGGGCTGATCCCCCGCCGGGGCGTAGGGAGAGTGGACTTTGAACAAAGGGCTTCCTTTGGAAAAATTAGGAATTAGAAATTAGGAGTTAGAAGTCGTTTTGAGCTTTTTTGTAATACTCACCAGAAGGCTGATAATCTCATCGATGTCAGAAGATAGGCTCCTGTGCATTGCTGCATTGAGAAAGTCGGTATCGTAGAGCAGATTGATCCAATAACGGGTTTCGTTGGCTTCTTTGGGTGCAATCGTCAATTTATTGAGGAAATCAGCCCTCGATTGGGCAAATTTTGCTTCACTCACTAACGCACCGATCGCCGTCCCGGATCGAAGAATCTGCCTCTGAAGTACAAAATCTTTTTTCTTATCTCTCAAATATTGAGAGAGTCTGACGATTCGTATGCTAAAGCGATAGCTTTTCTCTTCCAGCACACTCTTCTCTCTGGAAGTACCTTCCCCCACTTTCTAATTCCTAACTTCTAACTCCTAATTTTCTTACGATATTATAACGCAAGCAATTCACCACCGATAAAGGAATGAACCGTGACCCCTCTGGACCGTTTGAAAGAAAAAGTCGACTCCTGGAAAAGCAAGATCGCCGAACTGGAGGCGGAGAACGAAGCCCTGCGCAACGCCAATCGGGACTTGACCACCGAACTGCAGCAGTGTCGGGAGGGAGGAGCCCAGGAACTCGAAACTCTGCGCAACGAAACCTCCACCCTCGCCGCACAGCTCGAAGCCAAAGAGGCCACCATCGTGGCCCTGCGTGGAGAGCTGGAGACCAAGGATGCCGAGATCGAAGCGATCATCGCCAAGGTGGAAGCATTGCTCGAATAGCAATCGCTATTCGAGCAGATGAATGATGAATGGTGAATCATGAATGATTATGGATGGCGTTGCCGGGCAACGAATCCCATAACTATTCATTATTAATTATTAATTTTTTTCCGAAGGAAAAACCATGAGAGACCTCGCCCTCACCGTCAACGGGATCCGCTTCAAGGTCAAGAACCTGGACAACGACTTCGCCGCCTATCTGGAAAAGACCCTGGAAGAGTCGGGGCTCCACTTCAATCGGGACAACCCGGCCGATAAACTCTTCAACGCCTTTCTCCAGTTGGCGGCACGCTCCTACGATTACGAAAAAGAGATCGAGCAGATCATCGAAGAGTAGGCTCCCGCCAAGCAGAGAGACATCTCTCCCTTCATATTGGAAATCCCGGACTTTGCCCGTTACGGCAATCCATTCCCTCGACACCTGGACCCTCTGAAAAAGATCACCGACTTGCTACTGATGATCGTTGAATTGGAAAGTGATTTGTAAAAGATTGGGAAATTTCTGATGGAGACGAGGCCTCCCGCCAGATGGCTGCGGCACACGGGAGTGGAGGGTGGGCTGCTATGTTCCCATCCTGACCCGTTGTCCTCCAAACCCGTTGCACAGGTCTGGCAGAAGGCGGACGAATTATAACGAAAACTCTTCGCCCTGACAATGTTGATTTTTCAGTGGCTTTGGAGTATAATACCGGCCTCCGATCATAGAGGGGTGTCCGAGTGGTCGAAGGAGCACGCCTGGAACGCGTGTGTAGCGCAAGCTACCGTGGGTTCGAATCCCATCCCCTCTGCCATTCTCAGACGATAATCCCAATCATTTCTTTTTCGCGAAGCCGAATCCCAGATCTTCCTCTTTTTTCTTGTCCCGGTTTTTCTGATACTCGACGATCTCTTTGATGTCACGCCGGCAGGTGGGCAGATCCACCCGCTGCAAGGTCGGGCGACCGATCATGATCCCCATCCCGGCGCCGGCACGGATGCACTGGATCTCCCCTGCTTTCACAGTCAGGTTCTGATCCACCCTCGCCTCGGTCTTCGCCCAGATATCGTGCACTCCGGGGTCCACCTCCGCCGAAACGACGGAGGCGCTGACGATCGTTCCCAGGACCTTGTCGTTCTGGGCCCCGTCGTGGATGTCGTAAAAGAGCCCGCCTCCCACGAATTCGGGGGGACGGTAGACATAGATCCGCGCCTTCCCCGGACTGGGCGGCTTCAGCTCCCCGTTGCTCGCCGCTTCGGGGATCGCCTGTCGGGTGGCGCACCCACCCAGCATCAGTAGAGAGATCAACGCAATTCCAATCGCCCCTTTTTCGATCCTCTTCATCGATTCCACCGCCCCGGCACTACTGATTCTTGTCCATCTGTTGGCCGATGATCGCTCCGGTCACCGCTCCCGCGGCGGCTCCCACCGCTGCGGTTTTGGAATTTCCGAGCATCGCTCCTCCGACCCCGCCGATGGCGGCGCCGGCCAGCGCACCTTTTTCCGTGTTGCTGGCCGCACATCCGCCCAGCAGCCCGACAATGGCGCCCGCCACCAGCAGACCTTTCATCCAATCTTTTCCTATCATTCTCGCCTCCTTTGGTTGATTGCTCCATTATTATACAGAATCGGAAAGACGAAACGCTTCGGTGAGCCCATGCGCAGGAGAAGGAGCCTATGCCCCCGCATCTGCGCGAGGCGCGAGGCGCGAGGGAAGATGATATAATTATTTCAACATTAGATGGAAAGGAGAACGAATGAAAAGCGAACTGCTCGAAGGCCTGATCATTGTGGGGGACCTGGGGGAACTCAAAGCCTATCGGGTCTACGAAGAGCTGGTGATCGATCCCAAAGACAACGCCCACACCAGCCACAAACACAACCGAGGGACTCTCATCGAGGCTCTGCGCACCGAGCTGGTCACCGCCATCGATTTCGTCGACTCCCACAAGAAGATCTCCGAAGAGGTCACCGACAAGGTCGGTCGCAACAAGGCTCCCCACGGAGCCGGTGTCAGCGGCGAACCCCACAACCTGAAACTGGAGATCGAGCATCGGGTCCTCAAAGAGATCGCCGACGAGATCATGCGGATCGTGCGCAACCAGGATCCCAAAAAGTGGCACCTGGCCTTCCCCGCCGAGCACAACAAGGCCCTGCTGGACCGCATCGATCCCGATGTCACGGCCAAACGGGGCAAGAACATCCCCGAGGACCTGACCAAGCTCAAGCCCGAAAAGATCCTGGCCCGCTTCCAGGACTGAGGATCGTCCCATCGACCCCTATCTCCTCCTCTTCCTTCTCATCGTCGGCATCGGTAGCGTCGCCGGCTACGCCTATTATCTGAGAGAAAAGAACGGGGAGCTCCACCACATCCGCAACGGTACCTGCCCCCGCTGCGGCCACAAAAGCATCGTCCTGAGCGACCGCAGAGGCGGAGGCTGCGGCCCCCGGATCGAAAGCTACACCTGCACCGAATGCGGCTATCAGAACAGCTTCAGCGTCGACGGCGACTGCGGTCTGTAGATCCTATGGGAAAGACCGAGTCCTCCCGCCTCGTCACTCCCGACACAGCCCGCAACCGCATGGGAAATGTACGCTCCCAGCTTCCGGATCGAGCTTGGAACAACGAAGCTTCCCTGCCAGAAAGTGGAAACGAAAGGAAGCGAGGATTCATCCTCGCCCAGAACTTCCTTTGGAGAACGAAGCCCCGATGAGGGGATGAATTCCCACTTCCACTCACACCCCACCAATCACCAATCACCAATCACCAATCACGATTCACGAACCACGAATCACGAATCACGAATTACGAATTACGACGATCACAGTTTCGCCAGAAACTCCTCCTCTTTCTCCCCACTCTTCGCCGTGGCCACCTTCACCTCGGGACTCACCCCGTAGCGCTCCAGGATCTTCGCCATCTCCTCCATCAGGCGATCTTCGAAGACCTTCGCCCCCTCTTCGTCGGTGTTGCTCAGCACCACCAGGAAGCTGTCGGTCTCGTAACGCGCGGCGATATCGCTCTCCCGTACCGAACGGCTCAGGAATTCCCCCAGCTCCCGCAGCAGCGCCTCCTGCTTCTCCGAGGGCAGGCTATTGAAACGCCCGATCCGGCAGTAGAGCGTCGAGAGCGGCTGTCCGCTCCGTCCTCCCTGCGCCAGCAGGTTCGCCAGAGCCGCCCGAATATATTTGCGATTGAAGAGCCCCGTCTCCTCGTCACGCAGTGCCTCTTTTTTAAGCTGTTGATGGATATAGGCCCGGACGAAAAAGACCAGCAGCAGCAACAGAAGCATCGACCCGGCCAGGGTCAACCAGAGGGCGTTTCTCAGATGATCGGTACGCAGAGCCACCATCCGCTCCACGGCGAAGCTCAGCTCCCGAGACTGCCTCCAACAACCTTTCGCTTTTTCTAGGTCCGGATTGTTTTTCAGTTCCTCCACGCAATTGACCAATCTGCGATAATCCTGCAATGGTGTGGATTTCCCCACATAATATTCGGAGCTGTCATTGCGAACAAACCAGCTTTCGATCCCTTTCAAGCCCTGTTCTACCTTTTCCAGCTCTTTTTTCCGCTCAGCCGGATTGTTGATCTGTGGGACCAACAGGACCTCCCCACCATTGCGCCCCAATTCACGGACCACGAGGCTCCCCTCTTCCAGCAATTTGAGTTGATGGAAGCTGTAGTAAAAAGCCAATGGGAGAATCAAAATCCCCAGGTAAAGCAGTATCGTGATTCTATAGCTATTGTTTTTCATATACAATTACCTTTCTTTCAATTTGAAATAGAAATCAGATTACCACGCAAAGGCATGGGGAACTGAGACGTGTCGATCAGACTCCGAAGGCGATCACATTCGCTATTGCTGACCGTCCCATTCGTTTCAATGGAAAGAATTTCGGTATTTCCGCCCTGATGAATGATTTTCATAATTATACAATTGTTGATATTGCCCCACTTCACGTCAATTTCCGGCTGCCCTGAAACTTGTTGAGCCCAACCGTTCTCGATCAACTTTTTCACGCCTCTGGACATTTGACTCAACTCCGTCTCTGTCTCTCCCCTGGCTACCGCATAGGCAGCGATCTCCGTGGCGCCTACCATGAGATTATGTGCTATTGTTGTCATTTCAGCGTCGTCTCTCGTAGCTGCCAACTTGGGTATAGCCACTGCCGCCAATATCCCTATGATAACGATGATAAAAATCAATTCGATCATCGTAAATCCTTTTCGAAACTCACTCCTCCAAAACATATTCTCCTCCTTGGTGCACATAGAATAGAGTATATTAAATAAATCTGAAAATAACATGTAATGTACCATCTAAATATTTCTTAAGCACAAAAAGGTTAGTATTGGGATGAGAGATATACTCTCAAAATATTTTCAAGGAGTTTGTTATGAGACGCGGTTTTACTATGATTGAGTTGATCTTCGTGATCGTGATTATCGGTATTTTGGCAGCAGTGGCTATACCCAAGTTAGCAGCTACTAGAGATGATGCAAAAGATGCAAAAACTAGATCAAATGTTGCAACCTGTTTCCAGGACTATATTGCTACTTACACGGCGCGAGGGGAAGTTGATGAAGGTGATATACCTGCCTGTGTTGCAACAGACTCGAATGGATCTACTTTAACTGTGGATGCAAATGATACTGATGTAAATGTCAGTGGCGTTTTGTCTGATGGTAGCACCTATTGGAAAGCAGGCCCCTATAAAGGCTCAAGAGTTAGTTTGTAAGAAAAAATATGGGTATCACGATCTACGCAGTTATTGTGTAGATCGTGTGAATTTTAAAGTTAGCGAGTTTTAGTCATTTTTCTTAATTGAAAAATTGAGAGACTTATCAATACTAAAAAGACTGTCTGAGTAAAAAAATAGATCCCTCCAAAAAACCCTGACACCGTTAACCCGACCACAATCATCCATCCAGCCAAATGATCCAGTAAAACACTTTCTCCCACTTCTTTTTTCAAGTTTTCAAACCATCGTTTCAACGCCAAATAGATCAGATAGAGAAACAACCCTGCCCCAACGATCCCCCACTCCCCCAGAAATTGAATGAGAAAATTGTGAGCATGGATCGCCTCCTTCCTCCGTTTCGGGTAAAAGTAATAGCTCTGGGGACCGTTTCCGATCAGCGGGCTCTTTTTGAGTTCCCGAAAGACCAGACGCCATACATCGTCCCGCCCCGAGGTGAATCGATGCACCGAGTGGGGTTTGAGGCTCTGCTGGATCTTTGCCGGCAGGTGGCCCGTGGCCTTGCGGGAGATCTTTTGATTGACGAAACCGATCGAGGCGAAGAGCAGCAGGTAGATCCCGGCGACGACCAGGGTTCGCTTCCAGCCGACGAAGAATCCCATCGAAAGGATCCCGACCAGCACTCCCAGCATCGACGCCCGTCCCCCCAACCAGAACATCAGCCAGAGCATCGCCAGGGTCACGAGCCCCAGGACGATCCTCGTACGACCTCGGCCAAAGAGCAAAAAAGGGATGGTGGCCAGGACGGCGGCCTCCATCTCGTATCCGACGCGCCGGATGTTTCCGTTGATGGCCCATCCGTCGACGATGGGCAGCTCCGGCAGCCATCCGGAGCTGGAGAAATTCACCTTGACCAACCCCACGAAGAAATAGACCCACACCAGAAAGGCGGAGAGGATCAGAGCGCCGATCAGCCAGCGCGTATCGATCCGGTAGCGGGAGACGGCATCCAGCAGCACGACGAAGAAGAGAAAGTGCCCCAGGGTCTCCTCCACCCGCATCACCGCCAGAATATTCCCCGGCGAATAGTAGTCGGAACTGAGATAGGAGAGCAGCACCGTCGCCACCCACAGGAGGGAAACCACGACAACCCGGCGGGATTTCCGCCAATACTCGGAAAGCATGGCCCACGGGGAACGCCCGAAGAGAAAATAGAGCAGAACGAAGCCCATCTCCATCCAGAAGGTGTACCGGCTCAGGGCGTACCAGTGGCGCAGATCGTTGTTCATCGGCCCCACCGCCAATCCCACGACGAAGACCATCGCCGCCAGGATCGCGGTGAAAAACTCCCTCTGCCACGCCGATTCCCGCCTTGCCGTCGCTTTCTCTTCCAAGCTCTGTCCCTTTCTCTGCGATTTCGAGCCCGACTATACAAAAACTACGATAAAATATAACAGCTATGCGAAAGAGGGAAGTTTCAAAAAAGCTATCCTCTTCCCAAAGAGAAGGAGGAACGATGAGACGCGGATTTACAATGATCGAACTGGTTTTCGTGATCGTGGTGGTGGGGATCCTGGCGGGAATCGCCATTCCCAAATTCGCCGCGACGAGGGACGATGCCATCATCACCAAAGCACGGGCCACCGTGGGAGCGGTACGAAGCGCCCTGGCCGCGGAACGGCAGAAAAAGATTCTTCGAGGTGAGACAAATACGACCATTGCAGCGATTAGAAGTACCGATTTGGCTGTAAAATTCGGCTCAGACACAAGCTATACCAAGCTGCTGGAATATCCTATTAAAAAATGCAAAAACAACGCAGACCGTAGTTGTTGGCAGGTTAACTCAAATAAGGGATGGGTCATCTTCCATGGACCCGATGGAAACAAATGCCGCTTTCAGTTGGATAATAAAGGGCATTTGAATGTAGTAAAAAATAAATGCGATATACCAAACCTGAGTAACCTCTAGTCATCAATCCGAACAACGTGAATCCCCTCTCCTGTTACGAAGTAGCGTTGCTGCACTCCAGCGCGCCGACGCTTACCTATTCAAGCCATGAGGCTTTGCAGAATGGGCAGCGGATACGAGTACCGATCAAAAGCACACACAAAGAAGCGGTCGTTCTACAAAAAGTCAATCAGCCCGATTTCGAGACATCGGAGATCTCGGAAGCTCTAC
>JALWPZ010000003.1 GCA_026994745.1 Campylobacteraceae bacterium
GTTTGGGATCGGCAGCGAAAGCGATGCTGCAGACGAGTGTGTTGTTGGTCTCCCGCGTCAGTGTGCACTCCGTACCGATACCGTAGGTGCCCGACTGTTTTTCGCGTATTTCGTTTCTAAGACGGATGTTCAGCACACTCTGGAGCAGATTGACCGTCGCAGCAGTATGTACCGAAAACTTCGGCAGCTTTGTACGATACTGCATGGTGATATTGGTGATGTTGGTGCTGTTGTAGGCGCGGGTGAAACGCAGATGCCCCCTTTTGTAAGGGTAAGGCGTGCCGTCGTAGGGTGTTGGCTTCGCACCGCCGGGCAGTGTACCCAGATAGCACGGCAGCAGCTTCTCAACGGTTTTGGGGTCTATGTCGCCGACAATGGCGACATGGAATCGGTTGAAACCCGAAAATGCTTTCTTGAAGTCCTCCAGCATCACGCCCGGGTCGAGTTTGGCGATGCTGTGGACCGTGTCAAACTGTATGCGCGGGTTGTGGTCGTAAAAATACTCTTCAAAGGCTTTGTTGAAGCGGTACCCCGGGTCGCGCTCTTTGGCGCTCAGAGCCGCCATTAGGCTGTCACGCTGCTGTTTGGCGACAGCCGGATCCATTTTGGGTGCGGTGATCTGCCAGCGGATCAGGTTGAGCAGTGTCTCTAAATCTTCTGTTGCACTGCTTGCGCTGATGCTCTGATCAAAACGGTTGATGGCAAATTCGTATTGGAGCTGTTTGCCCGAAAGCAGCGCGGGCATCTGCCACGCCTTTACCTCCCCCGGAGCCGAGGCAACAACCCAGCGGGCGGCTTTGTGCAGGTTGTCAAGCGCCTCCGGTGCAACGACGGAATCCCCTCCTGTAGCAACGGCTGAGAAAAGCACCCGCTTCTTTGCAAAGTCTGTGGGCTTGAAATCGACAGTGACATTGTTCTCCAGCACATAGCGGTAGATGCCGTGCGTTTTGTCGAAGTACTTGGAGACGATGCTTCCGCACTGCTTCGGTCGAGGAGGAAAAGAGACATTGCTTTGGGTGTTTTTGCGCGTAGCATTGGCCTCTTTGGCAGCCTTTTCAAGAATGAAGACCGCCTCTTTGCTGTCAATCTTCACCCGCTTCGGACCGGAGAAGAGAATGACCCTGTTGGGGTTTGATACGATCGCCTTGAAGCGTTTGTTGACCTCGTCAAGCGTTACAGAGTCGAGGAACTGCTTGGAGAAACGGTAGTTGTAATCCTCATCGATGAAAACGCCGCCGTTCTCGACCCTTTCGACAATACGGCTTGCATATGTTTCAGAGGGGGTATTGCTCCGCTGTTTGTGGTTGTTTTCGTTGGCGGCATAGAGCTGTTTTTTGACCGCGTCAAAGGTTGCCTTGTCAAACCCGTATGCGCTATAGCCGGCAATAATGCGCCCCACTTCTCCCAGTGCTGCTTTGGCATTGCCTTTGGCGTAGTCTGCCGTGATCGTGATACTGCGTCTAAGCGGTGTGATCCACTGCGTGCCCATCGAAAGCCCGAGCAGTTTCGTCTCTGGTGCGAGCAGGTGTTTTGGCACCTCCTGCCTGAACATCAGTTGCACCATAATATCGACCAGTTCGCTTCGGAACTCATCGGGGGTGACAGAACCCAGTTCGCGAGAGAGGTAGTTGATCTGCAGGGAGTTGTCACCGATATCCTTGTCGCTCATTGCGAGGGTACGCGTGCTGTTGGCATCTGGAATAAGCCGCGTATAGGGTGGAGTGTGGTTGCTGTTGCTTAGGTCTGCAAACGCTTTTCTTATCTTTTCTTCCATCACTTTGGGATCGATGTCACCGACGATCACCAGCATCATCAGTTCGGGGCGGTACCACTTTTTGTAAAAGTCCACCGCTTTTGAAACGGGAGCGTGTTTGAGTACCGACGCTTTGCCGATGGTCTCTCTTTTTTCATAACGGCTTCCGTTGAAGAAGAGCGGTGAGAACTGTTTGTAGAGACGGTACCCCGGTTTGTTGCGCAGGCGTTTCTCTTCGAGCACTACCCCCCGTTCATTTTCAAACTCTTTTTTATCGAAAGTCAAACCCGCTGCCCAGTCGTGCACGATCAGCATCGCTTTGTCCACATTGTCGCCAGTCACGGGAACGCTCAGTTTGTAGAGTGTGTGCCCGAAAGTGGTCTCGGCATTAAGGTCACCGCCAAAACGCATGCCTATCGATTCGAGATAGCGTACCAGTTCGTCCTTTTTGAAGTGTTCGGTACCGTTGAATGCCATATGCTCGATGAAGTGCGCAAGGCCGCGCTGCTCTTCGTCTTCTTCAAGAGAACCCGCTTTGACAAGCAGCCGGATCACCACGCGATCTTTGGGCTTTTCGTTGTGCATGATCTTGTAGCTGAATCCGGTTGGCAGCATCCCCTCGACAAGACGCTTGTCGGTAGGCAGAGGTTCGGCGGAGAGGGTGATCGCCGCCATCAGCAGGAGAATCCAGAGCCGGAAGTAGTACCATAGCTGCCTGCCGGGAATCGACCGGCCCACGCCGGAGGGGCTCATTTCTGATGCCTGCCGATCCAGTAGTAGAGCAGTGCCCCGAGTCCGTTGAGTGCCAGTACCACCAGCAGCCAGATCACCTTGTCGGTCTGGTTCCGAAAACTGCTTTTCAAAATATCGATCAGCGCCCAGATCCACAATACGAGAATGGCCACAAAGAGCACGATGCCGAGTATTCCCCACAATTGTTCCATATCACGATCCTTTTTCCTGATTCGATCAAAATTTCATAGACACAGCCGAAGCGAATCTACTCCCGATAACTCCGAACATAGAGCCCGTATTCGGGGATGTCGGGGATCATCGGATCCTCGAGCCAGGCCTTGAAAAGCGCGGCAAGGTCCTGCCCGCTGACCTTCCGGGCGACGGCGATGAAGTCATCGGAGTCGGCGTTGCCATAGGCGTACTGTTTCAGATAACTCCACAGAATTTTGAAAAACACTTCGTCACCGACCTTCAGGCGAAGCATATGCAGCGCCAGGGCACCCCGGGTGTAGGACCCCCCACCGTACATCTCCTCCATCTTGTGGATCGTTCTGGGCGCCTTGGCGAGGATCGGGAGAAATTGTTCGAAGCGCATGCGGTTCGGGTCGAGCTTCTCCCCTTTCATGAGGGCGCTGAACCTGGAGAAAGCGTCGAAATTCAAAACGAACTCCTTGAACGGCATCTGCGCCAGCACCCCTTCGAGCCGATAGTTGGATATCCCCTTCTCCGGAACCGTGGAGATCACCGCCTCCAGCTTCTCCTTCGGGGCCTTCCCATGGCTGCCCAGCTGAATCAGCTCCCGGAGCTCCTCCCGGGAGAGTTTCCGCTCGGGGATCGAAAAGAATCGGAGCACCTCCGCCAGCTGCTTGTCCTTGGGAAGGTGCTGGATGCCCATGAGGGATTCGAACGATCCCTTGACCCAGCGCTTCATGGCGGTGGGGTCTTTGTGCTCTGCCCAGAGGGCGGCCGAGTAGGTGGCGAATCCCTCTTTGAGCCAGGTATCCTTCCAATGTTTGAGGGAGACGAAGTCGCCGAACCACTGGTGGGCGATCTCGTGGGCGATCTTTCTCTCCCCAGAGTGCAGGCCAAAGGTGGACCGGGTCTGGGTCTCGTAGGCGAGCGCGCTATCTGCGGCCATGACCAGAAGCCCGGAACTGGCGAAGGGATAGGGGCCGAAGATCGTTTCGAAATAGGCGGTGATCTCTTTTTCGTTGGCGTAACCGGCTTTGATCGCATCGTCGGCCTTCCCTTCGTACCCATCGAAGAAATAGTCGTAGACCGGAATGCCGTTGACCAGTTTGGAATCTTTGCGATGATAGTGGCCGATATGCATCATCGCCAGATAACTCGCCATGGGATGCTTCACCGAATAGCGATAGCGGACGCTCCTACCGAGCTCCGTTTCCTCCGTGGGCGTACCGTTGGAGACGGCGACGAAGCCTCTGGGAACGGTGACGGTGAAATCGTAGCGGGCTTTGTCCAGGGGATGGTTGTTGCAGGGAAACCAGTTCTTGGCCGAATTGGGTTCCCCCACGGCATAGATTCCCTCTCCAGAGGGCAACGGCCCCCAACCCTGGACCATCTCGTCCGCCATCGGCTGGGGTACTCCATGATAATCGATCTCCACTTTCAGGCTTTGCCCCCGCTCTGCCGCACGGGGAAGCTTGATGAAGAGCTTGTCCCCCATCCGTTCGAATCCGGACTTTTTCCCGTTCACAAGAACCGAAGAGATCTGCAGACCGTGAAAATCCAGCACGACGTTCGGAATGCTCATGGTCGGAAGGATCGAGAGGATCGCCTTGGCGTCGATCGCCCCGCTCCTGGCATCCCAGTCGATCTGCAGATAGTAATTCTGCACATCGATGGCCGCGCTCCCTTCGCCGGGGAAGATTTCATCCCCCATGCTCAGAAGCGGGTCGAAGCTCGTTGGATGCACATCGGCCCGGATTACGGGCCCTATCAACAGGATCATGGTGGAGAGGATGGCCGAAAGGGTCGGATTGTATTTCATGATTGCTCTTTTCATCAGGAGAGATCCCAGGCGCCCCTCTTCGGCGACTCGAATCCCACCTGCCCCACTGCGAAGCGGGCGGAAGAAGCGAAGATTACTTTTTCTTCTCCAGGTCCTGGGCGATGCGCTGCTCTGTGGCGGTGCGCTGGGCGCTCTGCACACTCTTCTCGATCGCTTTCTCCTGGTCCTCGCATTGCTTGAATCCGTCGTCCCAGCCCTGCTTGTACTGTTTGTCGCTGCTGTAGCGCTTGACGTTCTTCTTGAACTCGTCGAACATCGAACCGCCCGCCTGCTTACCGCTACTGCATCCATCACCGT
Source organism: Campylobacteraceae bacterium (assembly GCA_026994745.1). Taxonomy (GTDB): domain Bacteria; phylum Campylobacterota; class Campylobacteria; order Campylobacterales; family Sulfurovaceae; genus Nitratifractor. The sequence continues at coordinate 4,818 of JALWPZ010000003.1, forward strand.
AACCGGCGGCGTACGCGGGGGGATAGCCCTTGGCCATCATCGTCTCCTGGGTGCTGGCGCATCCGGCAAAGAGCATGGCCGCCAGTACCGCGGCGCCACCGATCATCATTGTTCTTCTGGTCATTCTTCGTCCTTCGATATAGTTTCGTCTCGCCGAGCATCACAACCGTTCCTCTCCATCGGGGATTCACGGATCCGGAACGGTCGTTGCGATCGGACGGTAAGAGATTTTATCCTTATGAAAAAAGATAAGTAAATATCATCGCTCTGTCATTTCCATCGACGGATGATAAGTGTGGCGGATTCCTTCAGCGCTTGAGTTCCTCGCAGCGGATCGTCTCGCCCTTTTTCTCCACCGTCGCTTCCCCATGATGCTCCCAGACGCTCAGATCCTTCGTACCGTACTTCGCTCCACTCCCCGAGGGATCGAGATAGAGAAGCTTTTGCAGATGCGCTTTGTCACGGACCAGGTTGATGATGGTGACGGGAACGATGGAGTCGTTGTAGAAATAGACCGTCAGGGTATACCCCTTGTCGCATCGGTAATCGACCGGCTTGGGGACTTCGATCGCCCCCGTGCCGATCTGCAGCCGGGCGATGCGACGCTCGTATCGATCCTTCAGACAGGCCGAATCTCCACCGCAACGGTCCCGCTCCTGCATCCAGGCTCGTTGATCCTTTTTCAGATCCGGAAGTTCCCCCGGGTCGTAACTCTTCTGGGCTTTGGCATAGAGCGCGGCCAGTTGAGTGTCGAGACGGCCCAGCTCCGCGTTGGAACAAACCGCCTTTTCGGAAGCCTTGTCGGCTTTCGTACAGTCGAAGGATGCCTTCCCCGCATGCAGGGAACTCAGCATCGCTGCGGATGCCAGCAGTGCAATCGTATATCTTTTGTTCACGATCGATCCTTTGTTTTTGTTGATTGTAGAAGAAACGATAGGAGAAACGATAAAAAACGACACGGTACAGAGAAAGTTATCAGTCTTTGTGAAGCAGAAGGCTTATCTGATATTTCACGTTACTTGAGTGATAAAGATGCGTCTACCATCCATGCTTACCTATTTCAGTATCTCCTCAAGCTTTTTCTCGAATGTTCCCAGGTCCTTGTCATAAACGAAACAGCGATCCACCCGGCAGGCTTGGTAGAGCGGATCTGTGACCGCCTTAAAGAGTAGGAAGGGATAGTCCAGTTTCTGTTCCAATTCCGACTTTACGACAGGCAATTGCTCTTTCGGTCCTTTGACGACGATATAACCTTTTTGCATCGCGATACTATCCAATACTGCCGTGGGTGCCGCCGTGGGATATTCGGTGAGGATCGCCCCGTTACGCTCAAGGATCTCTCGTGCCGCCTCCTGATAACTAGGCTCTTCGGCCAGTGTGGCCAATCGGAGGTAGTCATCGGCGAGAACGGCCAAGGCGCTGCGGTAGCTTCCCCCCTCCAGGTTCAAGGGATTGGAAAAATTCCCGACTGCGTCCATCCACTGACCTTTGCGGTAAAAGAGCTCACGTGCCTTGTTCAAAAATACCTGTGCCTTTTGCAGGTAGTTCTCGTTGAGGCTCGCTTCGTAGGCATCGATCAAAGCGGAGACCAGAAAACTGTAATCCTCCAATAGTGCCGGAACCCTGGGCGTCTTCCCGGGAAGCATCTGATGATAGAGCCGTCCGTCGCGAACGAGATTTACCAAGATCGAATCCACGACCTCCAACCCCAGCCTTCGATAGCGATCGTCCAGAGGAGTGGCGACGAAGAGCGAATGAGCCAACAGCGCGTTCCACGAGCACAGTATCTTTGTATCGATGAAGGGATAGGGACGATCCTTACGAAGCCGGTCCAAGGCCTTGCGTAGCTCCAGGTCCACCTTCCCAGTCCGGTAGAGATGATTTCGAAAATCCGGTAGGTTGCCCCCTGGGCTCATCCCGTAAGCTTTCATACGCTCTTCCACCCGCTTGAAGCCAGCCTTTTGCAAGGCTTCCAGAGTATCGCCATAGTCGTAGCTGAAGTAATATCCCTCCTCCTTTTCCCCCTTGTCCGGATCCAGACTGTCCGCGTCGCTGGCTCCGTAAAAGAGCCCGCTTCGGTCCCGATAGTGGGCCAAGAGATCCTCTACCGTCTCCCGAACGATCCGGCGATATTCCGGCTTTTCGGTCAGGCGGGCCGCCAGAGCGTAGGCTTCGATCAGTTCGGCGTTGGTGTAGAGCATCTTTTCGAAATGGGGAATGCGCCATCGGGCGTCGGTACTGTAGCGGAAGAATCCCCCCTCCACCTGGTCGTAGATGCCGCCCTTGGCCATGGCATCCAGGCTCTCAAGGGCCATCTTCATCGCTGAACGATCCGTCCCCGGCAAGCGGCCAAGCTGCAAGAGAGTCACGATCGTCGCCGCCCTGGGGAATTTGGGTGCACCACCCCATCCCCCGTGGAGGGGATCGAACCCATCACGCGCTTCGTGTACGAACCTTTCGGCGGCTTGCAATTTTTCCGGTGCCACCTTCCCTTGATCGCCGCCTTTCTGGATTCCTTCCACGGCCCGTTCCACCTTTTCGGCGTACTTCCGGATCTCTGCGGACCTGGCGCTCCAGGTCGCGGCGACGGATTTTAGGAGTTTCAACAGTCCGGTCTGGCCGTATTTCTCTTCCCTGGGAATATAGGTAGCGGCGAAAAAGGGTTTGCGATCGGGAGTGAGCAGGATCGTCAGGGGCCATCCTCCGGCACGTCGAGTAATGAGGCGATGGACCGTCTGATAGTAACGGTCGATCTCAGGCCGTTCTTCCCGATCCACCTTGATGGCCACGAAGTAGCGATTGAGGATCTTCGCCACCTCCGGATTCTCGAAGGACTCCTCCTCCATCACATGGCACCAGTGGCAGGTACTGTATCCTATAGAGAGAAAGATCGGTTTGTTCTCTTTTCGGGCCTTTTCGAAAGCCGCCTCTCCCCAGGGCATCCAGTGCACCGGATTGTGGGCATGTTGCTGTAGATAGGGCGACTCCTCGTGAATCAGAGCGTTGACCGGCTTCTTTTCGGCAGCCGTCACGGCAGAAAAAATCAGAAAACAACATAGAACTGCTTTCAATACCTTCACTGGCATCTCCTTCTCTTCTAATATTCTCAAAAAACTTCGAGCTCAGTGTTCCTAGTTCTGTACTCTTTCATTTCTACCCACTACCCACTACTCTCTACCCACTTTTTACAGTAGAAAAGTTAACACACAGCTCGCTACAATACCACCAAAAATTTCAACATATCAATTGAATAAGGAAACTTTATGCAGCAGATCGATATGAATTCTCCCGAGTTTCAGGCGGAGTTGGAAAAGACCTGGCGATTCGTCGAAAAGGTGGACAAGCAGTTCGGCTTCGTTCAGAACCCCGACAGCGAGATCAACGAAGGGGTCGCCATGGGGCTGGCCCGCAACAAGCTCATCTACGGCAAGCGCTACTGCCCCTGCTTCATGGTGATCGGCGAAACCCCCGAAGAGCGCAAAGCCGCCGACAACCGCATCTGCCCCTGCAAACCGGCCCTGGAAAAAGAGATCCCCGAGGACGGCGTCTGCCACTGCGGGATCTTCTGCACCCCCGAATACGCCGAGAAGAAGCGTCTGGAAGCCTCCGCCGAAGAGGCGGCCCACCAACACTCGAGAGGTTTGACCAAAGAAGAAGCCCAGCTCCTCCTGGACAAAGAGCAGCTCGACGGCGACGAGCTGGAGTCGCTCATCGAAGCCAGAGAGCTGGGAATGGTGCGCTTTACCCTCGTCGATGTCCGGGAGCACATGGAGTATCAGATGGGCCACATCAAAGGCACCGACGAGCTCTGGCCCACCAGCCAGTTCTACGACTGGTTCGAAAAGATCCAGAGCCGCAAAGAGGAGCGCTTCATCCTTTATTGCCACACCGGCAGCCGCAGCTACCAGGTCCAGCACGTCATGAAGGCCCAGGGCTTCGCCCACGTGGACAACCTCACCTATGGTATCATCAGCTACCCCGGGGAGATCGTCCGGGGCTAATGTCGCTCGACCACCTTGATGGCAGGGTGGACGATTCCATGCTACACCTCTTTTAATCTTTTCATCAATGCAATATATCTTTTATCTTTCTATGAAAAGATAAAGATTTTCAGCACTATTTGAAATGTATTTCCACCTTGTATATCCTTCTTCAAACTCACTTTATTCCCTACGGTGGCGGAACATTTTGTCATGTTATTAAAATATTAGGTGCCATCCGAACAAAGTGCCTAGATATATACATTATGGGTTTTAATACGAAACTATATATAAGGGTATTTTGAAGGACAATTATAGTAGTATTGTACTAAATAATTATGTCTCAATATATGGATTAATAATGGGAAAATCAAATATAATACTACTCAATGAAATACTAAGGCTAGACAATATTGAGGACGTAAAAATTCGATTTAATTTGATGGTGAATGGCAACTGGAATCCCATTGAATTTTTTAAAAATACAGATATAGAAACATTACTAAAAGGACAATACTGGAATTATAGCAGAAACAAGTCCTATAGGGTGGGGCAAACAACCATTGGATTTATTAGGCTTAATGAAAAAGACCTTTGGCTATTGTTCCATATAGGAAAAGTTACTAAAGATTTAAATAGATTCAACGATATGGGCTATGAATACGAAACATTACTAGAGTATGAAAAGTATTTTGGCCGTTTAATAGTCAAATTTAAGAATAAATCTCAAACAATGATTCGGTTAGCCAAATCAGTAATTGACAAATGTGAAGTTGTCCAAATTCTTCCTGATACTTACGACAATGACATTTTCCCTGGATATGACAGAGTCAATGTTACCTGGAGCGAACTCTCAAGAGTAATTACAAAGGAGAGCTGGAAAACGGCTTTGCAGAACCAAAAAGGAGTATATTTAATTACAGATACCAACAATGGAAAGATGTATATAGGTTCAGCTTATGGTGAAAATATGATTTTGGGAAGATGGA
>JALWPZ010000004.1 GCA_026994745.1 Campylobacteraceae bacterium
GGCGTAGATGCATCGGGGATGGGCGGGGATCATGGCCGTCATCAGGGCGATGGAATCTTCCAATGGCTGTTCGCAGATGTAGCAGTGCTGCAGGCTGTGGAGCCGTCCCTCGTGCCGGAGGATCCGGTGGTGGGCTTCGCAGACGATGCGTTTGGGGTTCTGTTTCTCCCAGCGGTGGACGCAATCCAGGAGCAGGTCGAAATAGAAGCTCTCCAGATTCTCGGCATCCCGGAGGTGGGGCTCGAAGAGGCGGATGAACTGGTGCCAGGTCATGAGACGGTTGCGGCGGTAGAGCCAGGGGAATCCCAGGTGGCTGACCCGTCGCAGACGGGGCATGAAACGGCTCTCCTCTTCCTCCTCGAAGTCGATGAGGTAGCCCAACTGGAGGATGGAGTGGCGCGCACCGTAGAAACGGTAGTAGGCCCGCATGGACCGCTCAGTGAGGATCGTGACGATCAGATCCTCGTTCTTGGCTCGACGAAGCTGGAGGATGAACCCTTTCATCCGGGGCTCCGGATGGAAGGGTTCAAGTGAGGAGTGAGGAGTGAGGAACCGAAGTGAAAGCTTCGCTTTCGGATGATGAATGATGAATGATGAATGATGAATGATTTTGGTTTGCGTTGCTTTGCAACGCTTTTATTTAAAAGATATAGAAAATTCGTAACACGTAACACGTAACACGTAACACGATGAAAACTGTCGACTGCCGACTGCCGACTGAAAACTAACTCCTCACTCCTCACTCCTCACTCCTCACTGGACGTCAAGCCTGCTCTAATCCGTTTTCGGGTAAAATCTAGGGCTTTTAGGGACATCGCGGACCCTACTAAAAAACAGATTAAGGTTGGCTTATGAGAGATCTCTATACCTCTTTCAAGGACAATTGCGGTTTCGGGCTGCTGGCTTCCATCGACAACAAACCCTCTCACAAAAACCTCGACGACGCCGTGACGGCCCTTTCGAGAATGATGCACCGGGGCGCCATCGCCGCCGACGGAAAGACCGGAGACGGTAGTGGACTTCTCCTCTCGATCCCCCGGAAGTTTTTCGCCAAAGTGGCGGAGAAGGAGGGGGTCGTCCTGCCCGAGCACTACGCCGTGGCCATGGTTTTCCACAAGGGAGAGGAGGAGCTGGGGGTCATCCGCGAGATCTGCGAGAGCAACGACCTGATGGTCTACCATAGCCGGGAAGTCCCCGTCGATACCAACGCCCTGGGAGAGCAGGCGATTTCGACCCTGCCCCGGATCACCCAGGTTTTCGTCGCGCCCAATTCCCTCATGGGAAGCCGCCGCTTCGACGCCCTGATCTATCTCTCCCGCAAAGAGATCGAGCATAAGCTCAAGGAGAATTCCGATTTTTACATTCCCTCCTTCTCCTCCACCGTCGTCTCCTACAAGGGCCTGGTGATGCCGACCCACATCAAGGAGTTCTACAAGGACCTGCAGGACGAGGATTTCGAGATCGCCTTCTGCCTCTTCCATCAGCGCTTCTCCACCAACACGCTGCCCCAGTGGAAGCTGGCCCAGCCTTTCCGCATGATCGCCCACAACGGGGAGATCAACTCGGTCACCGCCAACCGCTTCAACGTCATGGCCAAGAGCGAGCACCTGGAGAGCGACGTATTCACCCAGGAGGAGCTGGACCGACTCCTGCCTATCATCCAGGAGGGGATGAGCGATTCGGCCAGCCTGGACAACTTCTTCGAGTTCCTCCGGGTCAACGGGGTCGACTTCTTCAAGGCGGCCCGGGCCATGCTCCCGGCTCCATGGCAGAACGCCCCCCATATGGATGCCGAGCTGCGGGCCTTCTACGAGTACACCAGCACCTGCTTCGAACCCTGGGACGGCCCCGCGGCGGTGAGCATGACCGACGGGCGCTACATCGGCTGCGTCCTGGACCGCAACGGCCTGCGCCCCTCCAAATACATCATCACCAAGGACAAACGTCTGCTCATCGCTTCCGAGTACGGCGTGCTGCAGATCCCCGACGAGGAGATCGTCGAACGGGGCCGGCTCCAGTCCGGAGAGATGATGGGCTTGGACCTGAAATACGGCACGGTCCTCAAGAGCACCGACATCGACGATTATCTGAAGACCAAGCTCCCCTACAGCAAGTGGCTCAACGAGAACATGGTCTACCTGCAGGAGCATATGGACGATCCCTTCTCCACGGTGGAGGTTCCCCCCGCCGAAGTGATGGAGGCGCGGCAGCGCTATTTCAACATCACGCTGGAGGTGATCGAACAGGTGATCGAGCCCATGGTCAAAGAGGGCAAGGAGGCCACCGCCTCCATGGGGGACGATACGCCGCTGGCTGCCTTCAGCGACAAGCAGCGCAACTTCACCGATTTCTTCCGCCAGAAGTTCGCCCAGGTGACCAACCCTCCCATCGACCCGATCCGCGAGCGGGTGGTCATGAGCCTCAACACCGGCTTCGGGGAGATCCGTAACATCCTGAGCGACGATGCCGAGCACGCCAAACGCCTCAAGACCGTTTCGCCGATCCTCAGCTACGAGAAACTGATCATCCTGGAGGAGTTCGGCCGGGAGAGCGATCCCAAGTACGACCCCACCTACAAGGCCAAGCGCTACTACACCGGATTCAAGAAGGATCTTCGCGCGAGCCTCCACGAGCTGGTGGACCAGATCGTCGAAGAGGTCCGAAGTCAGGGGATCCGCACCATTCTCCTGGACGACCACACCCTGGCCGAGGACAACCTGACCATGCCCATGCTGATGGTGATCAGCCGCCTGAACCATGCGCTCCTGGACGCGGGGATCCGTCACCTGGTGAGCATCGTCGCCGTCACAGGAGAGGTCTACGACTCCCACTCCGCCGCGGCGATGATCGCCTTCGGTGCTTCGGCGATCCATCCTTATATGCTCTTCCAGACCGTGGCCCAGATCGAGCGGCGCAAGAACCCAGACGTGGACCTGGCGCCGGTGCTCAAGAAGGTACGCAAGGCGATCAACGCGGGATTGCTCAAGATTATGTCCAAGATGGGGATCGCCACGATCTCCTGCTACCGCAACTCCATGCTCTTCGACATCATCGGGCTGGGGGACGAGATCGTCCGGGAGTGCTTCCCCCGCGCCAATTCCGTTCTCGGAGGGCTGGGATACGTCGACATCGAAGAGCGGATCCGCCGTTTCCACGCCGAGGCCTTCGACCTGGAGACCACCAACCGGATCTTCCCCATCAACGTGGGGGGATTCTACAAGTATCTGGACGGGGCCGAGTATCACGACTTCGCCCCCGCTACGGTCCATGCCATCCACAAGGCCTCCATCAGCGGCAAGAAAGAGGATTACGAGGTCCTGAAGAACCGCATCGAGACCCGGAACAAGAAGTTCATCCGGGACTTCTTCGAGTTCCGGAGCGATCGCGGCCCAATTCCCGTCGAAGAGGTGGAGCCGGTGGAGGCGATCTTCAAGCGTTTCTGCACGGCGGCCATGAGCCTGGGCTCCATCTCTCCCGAGGCCCACGAGTGTCTGGCCGAGGCGATGAATCGTATCGGCGGACGGAGCAACTCGGGTGAGGGAGGAGAGGACGAAGCCCGTTTCGGTACCGTCAAGAACTCCAAGATCAAGCAGATCGCTTCGGGGCGCTTCGGGGTGACCCCCGCCTACCTGCGCAGTGCCGAAGAGATCCAGATCAAAGTCGCCCAGGGGGCCAAGCCCGGCGAGGGGGGACAGCTCCCCGGCCACAAGGTCTCGCCCCTGATCGCGCGCTTGCGCCATACGGTGCCCGGGATCACCCTGATCTCGCCGCCGCCCCATCACGACATCTACTCCATCGAGGATCTGGCCCAGCTGATCTTCGACCTGAAGCAGGCAAACCCTGAGGCCAAGATCGCCGTCAAACTGGTCTCGACCCTGGGGGTCGGCACCATCGCCGCGGGGGTCGCCAAGGCCTACGCCGACAAGATCATCATCTCCGGCGCCGACGGCGGGACCGGCGCGGCGCCCATCGGCTCCATCAAGTTCGCGGGGAACCCCTGGGAGCTGGGGCTGGTCGAGGCCCACAACGCCCTCAAGGCCAACAACCTGCGGGGCTTCGTGGAGCTGGAGACCGACGGGGGGCTCAAGACCGGGATGGACATCGTCAAAGCGGCCATCTTCGGCGCCGAGAGCTACGCCTTCGGTACCGGGGCCCTGACGGTCATCGGCTGCAAGATCCTGCGGATCTGCCACCTCAACCGCTGCTCCGTGGGGATCGCCACCCAGGAGGAGAAGCTGCGGGAGCACTACGAGGGAAGCGTCGAGCGGGTCATCAACTACTTCACCCTCATCGCCGAGGATGTCCGGGAGATCCTGGCCTCCCTGGGATACCGCTCTTTGGAGGAGATCATCGGACGGACCGATCTGCTCAAAGTGATCGACGACGAGTTCGCCAAGAAGTTCGATCTGGAGATGCTTCTGGAGCGCATCGAAGGGCCCGACACCTGTCAGGTGGCGAGCAACGAGCCCTTTGATAGCAATGAATATGAAAAAGAGGTCCTCCAGGCGGTGATGCCGGCGATCAAGCATCCCAAGGACAACATCGTCGTAGAGCGGAACATCAGCAACCTCAACCGGAGCTTCGGAACCCTGATCTCCGGGGAGATCGCCAAATATTACGGCGACAAGGGCTTGCCCGACAACACTATCTGCATCAATCTCAAGGGCACCACGGGGCAATCCCTGGGGGCCTTTTTGATCAACGGGGTGAGTATCCGGGTCCATGGGGCCGGAAACGACTATATCGGAAAAGGGATGCATGGTGGCCGCATCGTCATCACCGGCGATCTGAGTGGAGAGGAGTTCTCCCTGGGCGGGAACACCTGCCTCTACGGCGCCACCGGCGGGAAGCTCTACATCGCCGGCCGGGTGGGCGAGCGCTTCGCCGTCCGGAACTCGGGGGCCATCGCCATCGTCGAGGGGACCGGCGATCACCCCTGCGAATACATGACCGGCGGGGTCGTGGTGATCCTGGGGCGCACCGGGGTGAACTTCGGAGCGGGAATGACCGGCGGGGTCGCATTCGTCTACGACGAACAGCACGAGTTCGTCGAAAACATCAACCGGGAGTTGATCGAAGTGCTCCGCATCGATACGGAGGATACCGACATCGAGCGCTACTATCTGAAGAAGCTGCTCAAGGATTACTACAACGAGACCAAGAGCGAGAAGGCCAAGGCGATCCTGGACAACTTCCGGGTGGAGATCCGGAACTTCTGGCTGGCACGGCCCAAAGATATGAAGGTACCGCTCAAGATGATCGAGGAGGGAGAGTAAGATGCTACGATTTTTTGACCTGGAACGGATCGATGCCGCCAAGCGCGACGTGGTCGTGCGCACCAAGGATTTCGACGAGATCTACGAAATCTTCCGCAGCGACAAAGCCAGCGAACAGGCCGACCGCTGCATCCAGTGCGGGGACCCCTACTGCCACAACGGATGTCCTCTGCACAACTTCATTCCCCACTGGCTCAAGCGCACCGCGGAGCAGGACCTGGAGTTCGCCTTCCGCCTCTCCAACGAATCCTCTCCCTTCCCGGAGGTGATGGGACGGATCTGTCCCCACGACCGCCTCTGTGAAGGCTCCTGTACCCTCAACGACGGCTACGGGGCGATCACCATCGGCTCCATCGAGACCTTCATCAGCGAAGAGGGCTTCAAGAAGGGATTGCGCCCCCGCTTCGCCACGGAGAAGGTGGGCAAAAAGGTCGCCGTCGTCGGCGCCGGCCCGGCGGGGCTTTCGGTGGCCACCTTCCTGCTGCGGGAGGGGATCGATGTGGAGATCTTCGACAAGCAGAGCCGACCCGGAGGGCTCCTGACCTACGGGATTCCGGGCTTCAAGCTCAACAAGAACGTGGTCCAACGCCGGGTCGCGCTCCTGGAGGAAGCGGGGGCCGTCTTCCACCTCGATACCGAGATCGGGAAGGATATCCCCTTCGAAAAGCTGGTGGAGAACTACGACGCGGTCTTCATCGGGACCGGAGCCACCAAGGGGCGACGCCCCGGGATCAACGGAGAGGACGCCAAGGGGTGCTACCTGGCCATGGAGTATCTGGTCAACGTCCAGAAGCGTCTCTTCGACGAACCGGTGGAGGAGGTGATCGACGTCAAAGGGAAGAACGTCGTCGTCATCGGAGGAGGGGATACCGCCATGGACTGCGTTCGGACCTCCCTGCGGGAAAAAGCGGCCAGCGTCAAATGCCTCTACCGGCGGGACGCCCACAATATGCCCGGCTCCCGAAAAGAGTACATCAACGCCAAGGAGGAGGGGGTGGAGTTCGAATTCTACACCGCTCCCAAGGAGATCCTGAAGAACGAACACGGAGAGGTGGTGGCCGTGGAGATGGTCAAAACCCGTCTGGGAGATCCCGACGCCTCCGGCCGTCAGCGGGTCGAGGAGATCCCCGGTAGTGAATTCACCGTTCCCGCCGACGTGGTGATCTTCGCCCTGGGCTTCGATCCCGTTCCCTATCCGTTCCTGGCGGAGAACGGCATCGAGACCGACAAGTGGGGCGGGATCCTCGTGGACGAGAACTATGAGACCACCAAGGCGGGTGTCTACGCCGGAGGGGACTGCCACCGGGGCGCCGACCTGGTGGTCACCGCCGTGCGGGATGGTCGGGAAGCGGCCCGGGCCATGGCGAAGAGACTGATCGCGGGAAAATGATCGTTTCGTGATAGGTAATTCGTAAAGCGTGATCCGTGGGAAGTGGGAATATATTCCCGTCCCAAACAGATGATATTTTTTTTTCAGACGTTCCCTGGAGGCGAATGAATTCGCGTTTCCTGATTCTCCGACAGATGCTTAATTTTTCAGTTTTGTGTACGGCCAACAGTCTCCACCCCTTTATCTCCGAAAATCCGTCGAAAAGGAAATCATGAATTTCGAAATAACTCCTTTCTATCGTTCTGCCATCGATGCCTGCCGTAAAGTGCGGGTGCTGCTCTCCGGTGAACTCTCCGCCACTCTTTTCGACAAAAACGGCTTTATCGGTGCCGGCGGGGATCTGAGCAGCGGAATGGATCTGGCGGTGGAGAGACTGCTCATCGACGCCCTGTCGCCTTTTGGGAGCATCGATTCGGAAGAGTCGGGCCGGATCGGCGAGGGGGAGTCGACGATCGTCCTGGACCCTTTGGACGGGAGCTCAAACGCCCTGAGCCGCTTTCCCTATTACGGGATCTCCATCGCCCGCATCGGCGCCGATGGGGTTCTGAAAGAGGCGCTGGTCTGCAATCTGGCCAACGGGGATCTTTTTTTGATCGACGAAGCGGGAAACCCTCTCAAGGGGAGTCTCGATCATGACCGTTTCAAGCCCCCTGTCGCTCCGCCGAATCCGGAGATCGGGCTCTTTGAAAAGGCATACGCCCATCCCCGGATCGTCGCCGCCCTGGATCAGCGGGGGCTCAAGTTCCGCAACCCGGGGGCCGTTGCGCTCTCGCTGGCCTATGCCCGTTATGTCAACTACATGCTCTTCGTCGGTCCGTTCCGGATCTATGACTTCGCTGCGGGTCTGGCGCTCTGCAAGGGGCTGGAGGTGATCGTGGAAGAGGATTTCGTCATCGTCGCCAGAGACCCGAAGGTGGCGGAGGATCTCAGAGCGCTGGTGGAAGAGGAGAGGGACGGGGGGTCTCACTCGTAGAGAAAATATCTGCGCAGCAAGCGTTGGAAGAGTTCGATCCGCTGCCGGATCGCCGGGGCCTTGGGGTTCCCTTCGAGACGCAAAGCCCGTTCGTTGCGAAGCCGGAACTCCAGCCAGGCCCAGAGAAAGCGTTTGAGGGGGCTCTCGGAGAGCGAGCGTACGAGGATCTCGAATTCCCGCTCCTGCGCATCGCTCATCCGAGGGGCGCCTGGATCTCCCAACTCCTGGATCCGTAAGAGTTTTCTGACCAATTCCCTCTCCAGGTCGCTACGCGCACTTCCGTTCCTCTCCAAAGCCGGGGAAGGTTGCTGTGGGGATGGGGATGCCGGGCAAACACAGAGTAGCAGCCCAAGCAGAAAAGCGGCGGTTTTCATGGTGGCTCCAATAAATAGGAGTGTTTATCTCCGATTAACGACTCCCGTGGTATATTGCACACCATGAGTATGACAGAAAATTACAGAGGGCGGATCGGATTGGAGGATTTCCTTGGGAGATCGAAGGGGGGATCGCTCCTTTTGCTGGGAAATCCCGAGTACTTCACCAAAGAGGAGATCGCCCGTTTCCTCCAACGACTGGGGTCGGAACTGAGCGAAGAGGATGGGGGAGTCCCGGTCGCTGTGATCGAGGGGCGGCGCATGGGACCGGCGGACGAAATGGTCTCGGAGCGGCTCTACGGCGAGGGGGTGCCCCATTTCCGTATCGCGGAGCTGGAACGCCTGATGAGCGAAAAGCTCGGAGAGCGGGAAGTGCTGATGAGCCTGAAACTGGGATACGACCGGGATCGGATCCTTCGGCTTCTGGAGAACGAATACCTCTCCGACGAACTTTTCCTCAAACTCCTCTCCCTCTGGCGATGGGAATCGAAGGAGTTGATGGAGGGGGAGTCCGACGCGCGGATTCTGACGGCGCTCTTGAAGCGCTTTCTGAACGCGGGGAATTACGAGAGCGACATCTACTATTCCCCGGTCTCTCTGCTTCGGTTGATCCGGGAGAGCGATCGCTCCGATCTTCTCGATGCCCTCTGCTTCTGGCCCGAATTTACCTTTCGGCAGCAGCGGGGGCGGAGCGTGGGGCTACACGAGGCTTTGGCCTCCAGCCCGGCCCTGGGAGAGAAGGGGATCGAAACGCTGAGGCGACGGAGGGAAAGAGCGGTGGATCTCGCCTTGGCGGGAAATCCCGCTCTGAGCCAGGATCGGATCGAAGAGTTTCTCGCCCGGAGGGATTCGGTTCTTGATCGCAGACTCGCGGCCAACCCATCCATCGGGGATGCGCATTTTCGGGAGCTTCTCTCCCGGGGAGAAGCGGTGGTCGAGACCCTGTTGCAGCGTCAGCGGATCGATCAGGGTCGTCTGGGAGCCATCGTGGAAGCGTTGGGATGGGACGGGATCCCGCAGAGTCTGGCGGAAAACGAAAGGGTGGCCCCCGAGGTCTTCGGAGAACTCCTTTCCCGGTCGGAGGGAGCCTTTCGGCAACGCCTACTGGAGAATCCTTCGATCCCACGGGAAGCGTTGGGGGAAATCCTGGAAAGCAGGATGCCGGAAGAGATGCTGGCCCTGGCGGGAAACGAGGCAATGGAAGGAGAGGCGTTGCGGCAGGTCCGCGAGTGGGCCCGGGAAGAGCCGGAAGAGCTCAGAGAACGGATCGAATCGGCTTTGGCGGGCAATCCCTCCACTCCCGTGGAGATCCTGGAGGAGCTCTACGCAAGCGGGCGGGAAGAGTTGATGGAGGCGTTGGCCGCCAACCCCGGCACCCCAATGGAGATCCTCCATCAGCTCAAGCTCGATTTCCGCTACTATCCCATCGTTTCCCACAACCCGGCCTTCGTCGAGAGGGCCAATTTCGAGATGGGGATGCGATAGGGCGTCTTTGGCGCCGTCATTGGTATATTGGTTATTGGTGTATTGAATCCTTTGAAAAACAGGATGTATGTGACTCCGTTATTCTGAACTTGATTCAGGATCTACGGTTTCATAGGCATTTGTGGGCCTAGATTCCGGATCAAGTCCGGAATGACGAGGTTTTTTCAGGGCACTCTATTGGGAATAAAGGTTCGTAGTTTCGGCAGTGCCGTACGTGAAATGAATATCGTAAAGTCAAGGAAATAGATATGAAAGCATCGGAGATCACCCGGAGTCTGG
>JALWPZ010000005.1 GCA_026994745.1 Campylobacteraceae bacterium
AGGGAAGCTTCGTCAATGATAAGCAGGGGCTGCTGCTTCTTGTTGACGGCCAGGTTTATGATCTGCTGCCTGATCATCCTGGTCAGCACCGCTCTGGACGAGGCCGCGGTGTTGATGTCCAGCTCTGCCAGCAACTGGCGGTAGACCTCGAGGATGGAGCCCGAGGTGGCGGTGATCCAGAGTACCCTGTGGCGGGATGGATGGAGTTGGCCGGTTGCCCAGCGCAGGGCCGTGGACTTGCCGGCCCCGACTTCACCGGTGACAAGGCCAATGGCGCCGATCCGGATGACATACTCCAGTCGCCGACAGACGCCCGTGATGTCCTCGGTCTCCATGATCTCGTCCAGGCTCAGATCAGCGGAAAAGGGCTCCCTGGCAAGACCGAAGAAGGGTCGGTAACTCATGACAGGACCTCCTGGAACAGCTCACCCTGAACGGGCCGCTCCCGTTTTGCCTTGGAGTTCACCTGCTTGTCCAGGGGAACCAGCATGCCCTGAGACGAACCCTTGTGTATGATTTCCACCAGATCGGGTTTATGCTCGTGAAAGAGCAGGCTGAGCTGCTCGCCGATCAGTTTGGTGGGAGCCTCGTAGAGGCGACCGTCAATGGAGACGGTGCGGTCTTTGGTCACCCTGCGCCTGACCTCCTTGCGGAAGTGGTCTTCCAGGTCACGGGGCGGCTTTCTGATCATCTCCACATGACGTCCGAAGCGCTGCAGGGGTGACTGACCGGTACTGGAATGGATACGCTTGTGGTAGTCCTCCCGGATCCAGAGATCCAGGGAGATGTTAAGTTCTTCCAGGGTATTGCCCTGGAAACAGGGAAGGAACTGGGAGCGGACCGTGCGGAAGAACCGCTCGATCTTGCCCCTGCCCTGTGGTGTGTAGGGCGGGGTGTGAACCAGGGCAATGCCCAGGGAAGCGCAGATTCTTTCCAGATGTCGGGAGCGGAACGCGGCGCCGTTATCCACATAGAGTTTTCTCGGCATCCCCCTGAACAGCAGGGCCTGGCGGAAGGCATCAAGCCACGATGTCAAACGTTCCGAGAGATAGAACTCGGCATGGGGCAGCAGGCGGGAATGGTCATCAAGAAAGCCGATCAGGTAGGCCTTGCGTTTTCTGCCCTGCACCTCGACCTGAGGACCGTGCATGACATCGGACTGCCAGATGTCGTTGGGATACTCGGCCTCGAACCGGCGGCGATCCACCTTTATACCGACCTTCTGCCCGGATACTCCTTCCCGCTTCAGGATGCGGTAGGCAGTGGACAGCGAGATGCACCGGCCCGGCGGACAGAGATTTCTCTTCTCCATCTCGACCAGCAGCCTGTTGACCGGCAGGTCGGGCATCTCCTTGCGCAGCCGGACCAGCGACAGGATGGTCTCTTCGTCAACCCTCCTGCTCCGGCCCCGGTCACTGCGGCAAGCCGGATACAGAGAGCTGAGCTGACGACCGCTCTGCCCGTACATCCTGACCCAGCGCCTGATTGTGGATTCGGAAATTCTGGTTCTCCCCGAGTGGGGAATCTGCCAGTGCTGCCTGCTTTTCCGGTTGATTAACTCGGTCAGCTCGCCGGGATCGAGGCGGGAGCAAACCAGATCGCTGATCACGCCGAAACGAAACAGCGCCACTTCTTCTCGTTGCTTTTCGTCCATGAAATCCTCCGTGGTTGAATGGATCTGAAAGAGATATACGCCTTCACACCCCTATCATTTCCGGAGAATTACGTGCAGAGCACAATGCGGTAGGGTTGGATTTACATGGTTCTGTTCTCTGGTAATGTTGCAGCGGTTACCGGTATTATGTTGTTTTTCATAAGCAGGTCAAAACCGCGGAGAGAGGACCCGGAAAAGCTGATCCCCAGGACAAGAACAATCATACGTCCAAGGCGGGAGAGCCATAGACGTTGACGGCTGTGAGATAAACCAGGTGGCCACCGGCCTGTCCGGCAGCGGTGAGCAATATTTTCTCTTATCTCTTCAATGGAAGATCGGAATCGAGGGAAATAACCGGCCGGTTTCAACCGGTGAACAGCTCCGCAACCGGGACAACGGAGACGACGAAGGTACACAGGTTCGCAGCAGCAGGAAAAATAGGCAAGAACAAAACCATGCCACCACATCTCACGCTGACAATGGGGACACGGGCCAGGCTTGTTCCAGGGAAATAATCGACCAAGGGGTGCAATATCCTTGACGTTGACGGAAACAGAAAGTACCAGTTCAGTAACTCCTTGCAGGAGCTGCTACTCCTGTCGGGAGGGAGTAATGGGGTCGGATTAGGGCCCTGTTACTCCACTTCTTTTTCAGCCACCAGAGGTGACGGTTAAATAATCTGAATTCTCACAGACCTCCTGTAACAGATTGTGGGAAAAAACGCTGCTTTTCGTGCAGAGTATTTGGGAAGCAACACCATCTCGTTGTCAAGATG
>JALWPZ010000006.1 GCA_026994745.1 Campylobacteraceae bacterium
CCCAGGATTCGTTGGCCCAGACCCCGCCCAGGAAGTTCCCCACGGTGATGAGCCCCAGGCCGATAAGCAGGGTCATTTCGTTGATGATGGTCAGCTCTTTGATCGCCCGGTCCATGTTGGGATGCCCCTGCTTACCCCGGAGGATGAAGAGCAGCAGCACCAGCATCCCCAGCAGCGCCCCCAGCCCCAGGAAGCCGTAACTGGCGGTGATCACCGCCACGTGGATCATCAGCCAGTAAGATTTGAGCACCGGCACCAGATTGGTGATCTGGGGGTCCAGCCAGTTCAGGTGCGCCACGAAGAGAAAGATCCCCGCCAGAATCGAGGTGGCCGCCAGGGTCAAAGGCGAGCGCTTGGCGAAGACGAAGCCCGCCAGCACCGTGGCCCAGGCGATGTAGAGGATCGACTCGTAGGCGTTGGACCAGGGGGCGTGCCCGGCGATGTACCAGCGCAGCCCCAATCCCGCGGTATGGGCGAAGAAGGCGGCGATGAGCACCGCCAGGGTGATCCGTACCGGCCATTTGAGAGAGAAGTTCGGCTTGACGATGTGAACGAAGGAGAGGATCAATAACAACAGCCCCGCCAGGATATAGACCGGCACCAGACGATCGAAGATATTGAATTTGTTGTAGGCGATCTCCATCTCGATCCGCTTCTGGGAGGGAATGATCTTGGCGCCGTAGAGGTACTGATACTTTTTGATCAGTGTCAGGGCTTTGTCGGCCTTTTCCCACTGACCGCTTTGGATCCCCTCGTCGACGCTCTTGAAGTAGTTGGCGGTCAGATACTGCACCAGCTGCCCCTCTTTTTTTGGGAATTTCTTCATCGCCTCCAGGGGGGAGAACCAGCGCTGATCCTTGTCCTTGGGCAGGGGGAAGATCTTCAAAAGCGCCCCCTGGAAGACCATGTAGGCGATGTTGAGACGCTCATCTGCTTTCAAGAGCTCTTTATCGTATTGATTCCGGTCCGCCGCCCGCTTCCTGTTGGCGGTGATCACATCGTTTTTGAGCAGATATTCTCCGGTTTTTTTATCGAAGAAATCGTCGTAGGAGGCGTACTTCGTATCCTTGGGCAATCCCAATGTTTTCGCCAGAGCCGGGTGGGAAATTTTGATCATCTTGAGCTTCTGATAGACCTGGGGCTGTACCAGCATCCCCAGCAATACCTGATCGGCGTTCATCCCCAGCATCGTATTCTTGCGGGCCACCTTGGAGAGGATCTGATGAGCCAGGGTATCCACCGGCTCCATCCGCCCTCCGTTGGATTGCACCACCAGGGTCCCAAAGCTCAGGGCGTGTTTGGCGTCCACGGACTGGATGCTCTTGAGCTCCCGGGGCGATAGCTTGCCCGCGTCGATGGCCGCCGCCTGCAAGGGGGCCCCTCCGCTCCAGAGCAGTCCCGCCAGGATCAGGGCCGCCGCCGGCTGCTCCAGCTTTCTGAGCTTCCGCCGCAGGGCCTGGAAGCGCCCCTTGGGAGTCAGATAACTCCAGAGGAAGCCGATGGCCATCAGCAGGTAGCCCAGATAGGTGATCCAGGTCCCCGGGTCATGGTTGACCGACAGGACCGTCCCCTTCTCGTCCATATCGTAGGAGGATTGGAAGAATCGGTATCCCCGATAATCCAGAACATGGTTCATATAGATGTGATAGGGCATGGTGACGTTGCGCTCCTTGTCGATGACCGTGACGTAACTGGAGTAGGCGGCGGGGCTCATGGAGCCGGGGTAACGCTCCAGCTCGAAGTTGTCCAGTTGGATGGCGAAGGGCAGAGGAATGATCTTGGCCCCGTAGCTCAGCTTCACTCCGATATCCTTGAAGTTGACGATGGCAGGGGTACCCGGTTGGGCCCGCCGTCCCGTCAGGCGTATCGTTTCACTCTTGCCATTGTGGGAAACCTGGACCTCAAGCATCTGAGGGTACTCTCCCCCCGGTTTGAGGGCGACGCTTTTCCACTCCACCTTTCCTTTGGGCACCGCCTTGCGCAGCACGATGGAGTTCCCCTCGAACGCGTAGAGTTTTCGGGCTTCGAACGGGTGGCTCCCGGGCTCCAGTTTCGCGGTGGAACGGTCGGACATCTTGAGGGTCTGCATCGCCACCGGGCTTTCGATCATCAGTTTTCCATCTTTTTCCGTGATAAAAATCGTCGGCTTCTGCTGGGTGCGCGTTCCTTCGAAGGAAAGGACGAAGGGACCCATATCCCGCGCTTCGCCGCGTTTCAGATAGAGATCCTCTCCCTGCGCACCCGAGGCGACCTTGAGTTCCAGGATCGTCCGGCCCTCGGGATCCGGCACCACCGTCTCTTTGGCGGCGGGCAGATACTTCAGGAGGTCGATCTCCACCTTCTTGCCGTTGAGCTCCAGGGTATCGTGGATCCGGTTCTTCGTCATGGAGGAGAGGTAGAGAGGTCGCTCGAACTCGGCGATCTTGTCGTGGTCCTTCAGGGCGACATTCAGCATCATCACGTCGCTGACCATGCTGCGGGAGCTCTGCCCCTCCCGGATGTGCTGGATCCCCTCATAACCGGCGTAACGGGTGGTGAAAGCGCCGACGGCCACCAGCAGAAAGGAGACGTGCAGCACCAGCTGCCCCCACTTCTCCCGCCGGTACATCTTGAAACGGATGATATTGTAGAGAACTGTCAGGCTGAAGTAGAGCAGCAGGAATTCGAACCACTTGGCGTTGTAGACCAGGGCCCGGGCCGTCTGGGTCCCGTAGTCGTTTTCGATGAAGGTGGCCGTTCCGATGGCGACCGCGAAGATCAGCATCAGCGCCACCGCCACCTTCATGGAGAAGAGTTTGTTCAACATGGTTTCTATCCCTCGATTTGAAAAATTTGCCCGATTGTAGCGAGTGAGCCTTAACGGGATGTGGAATCCGATACACAGCTTGCATGATTACCAATCACCAATCACGAACTCCCCACTCTATTTCAATTCGCTCCAGCTCCACCCGACACTCACCGAACATTTCAGGGGTACCTTCAGGGGATAGATCCGCTCCATCATGCTGCGGAAAGCTCCGGCCACCTCTTCCGCCCGATCCTCCTCGATCTCGAAGATCAATTCGTCGTGGATCTGCAGCAGCATCCGGGCGGGCATCTCCTCCTCCCGGATCCGCAGATCGATCTCCAGCATCGCCAGCTTGATCAGGTCCGCCGCGCTGCCCTGAAAGACAGTGTTGACCGCTTCGCGCAGGATCGCCGCCTTCATCATCCCCGACGCCCCCTCGTAGTCGAAGACCCTCCGTCTCCCCAGCAGGGTCTCCACATAGCCCTTCTCCCTGGCCTGCTCCTGAATCCCCTCCAGATAGCTGCGCACCGTGGGAAAGGCGGCGAAGTAGGCGTCGATGATCTCCTTGGCCTCTTTGGTCCCGATCCCCAGCTCCTCGGCCAGTTTCCTCGACCCCATCCCGTAGAGCAGGCCGAAGTTGATCGATTTGGCGAAATTCCGCTTGGCCGCCGCCTCGTCGGGGCCGAAGAGTTTGATGGCCGTGGCCATGTGGATGTCCTGATCCTCGGCGAAGGCCTCCCGCAGGGCCGCATCCCCGCTGAAGTGGGCCAACAGGCGCAGTTCGATCTGGGAGTAGTCGATGGAGACCAGCCGATACCCCGCCGCCGCCACGAAGGCGCCCCGGACCCGCCGCCCCAGTTCGCTGCGCACCGGAATGTTCTGCAGATTGGGATCCTTGGAGGCCAGGCGTCCCGTGGCGGTCCCCGTCTGGATGAAGGTGGTATGGATCCGCCCCTCCGGATCCTTCCGGGCCAGCTTCATCAGGGGTTCGACATAGGTCCCCAGCATCTTCTGATCCTCCCGATACTCCAGGATCTTCTCCACGATGGGATGCTCGTCGATGAGCTTGCGCAGGACCGCTTCGTTGGTGCTGTAGCCGGTCTTGGTCCTCTTGGCCCCCTTGAGCCCCAAGGTCCCGAAGAGCACGTTGCCCAGCTGCTGGGTCGATTTGATGTTGAACTCGGTCCCCGCCAGCTCGTGGATCTCCGTCGTCAGTCGGGCCAGTTCACCGCTGAGCTCCTCTTTGAGCCGTCGCAGATGCTCGATGTCCACCCGGATCCCCAGGCTCTCCATGGCGATCAGAACATTGATGAAGGGGAATTCCACCTCTTTGGCCTCTTGGAGGAGATGCTCCAACCCCGCCTCTTCGAAGAGTCTCTTCAGCCGAAAATAGAGCTTTCGGGTCGCCCAGGCGTCCTCGGCGGCGTAGAAGGCCGCCTCCTCCAGCGACACGCTGGAGAAATCCTCCCCCTTCTTCACTGTCTCTTTGAAGGACTTCATCCGATAGCCCAGTAGCTTCTGCATCAAAGCGTCCAGACCCACCCGGCTCCCCGGATCCAGCAGCCAGGCCAGGATCATCGTATCGGCTTCGGGCTCGACGCGCTCCGTCCCGAACGCGTGGTAGAGCAGGGAGAGGTCGAACTTCAGGTTCTGCCCCACCACCTTTCTCTTCAGCAACGTTTCGATGGCCTCTTTCGCTCTCTCCCCCCCGATCTGGGGCCCGACCCCCAGGTAACTGTGCCCCACCGGCACGTAGTAGGCCCGATCCTCCTCGAAAGCGAAAGAAAATCCCACCAATTTGGCGCTGCGGGTATCCAGACCCGTGGTCTCCGTATCGAAGGCAAGCACCGCATCCTCCGGGATCTTCTCCAGCACCGCATCCAGCTTCTCCGGGGTATCCAGCAGCACCGCCTCGAAGGGGGCCTTTTCGACACGCTCCTCTCCCTCCGGTTTCTCCATCGCCTGGGCGCTCGCGCCGCCCATGCCCTCCTTCGCCCAGCGCAAGGCCTGGCGCATCTCGTACTTCTCGAACTCCTCTACCAACTCCGCCAGATAGTTCCGATCCTCGAAGGCATACTCGTCCAGGGCGCAGGAGTCGAAGACATCGTCCACCAGCCGCACCAGCTCACGGGAGAGAAAGGCCTGCTCCTCGTGTTCGATCAACAACTTGCGGATCCGGGGGGTCCCGGCCTCCTCGATATGGGCGTAGAGGTTCTCCAGGGTATGGAACTCGTTGATCAGTTTCGAGGCGGTCTTGGGGCCGATCCCCGGCACTCCGGGGACGTTGTCGCTGCTGTCGCCGATGAGCGCCTGGAAATCGACGAAATCCCGGGGATGCACCCCGAACTTCTCCAGGCACCCTTTCTCGTCCACCGCCTTCTTTTTCACCCAGTCATACAGATAGACCCGGTCGTCGTCCAGGAGCTGATAGAGATCCTTGTCGGAGCTGACGATCTTGGCCACGATCCCCTGCTCCTTCCCGCAGCGGGTCAGGGTGGCGATGACGTCGTCGGCCTCGAAGCGCTCCTTGCTCAGGTTGGCGAAACCCATCTTCTCCACCCAGCGGATCGCCACGGGCAACTGTTGGATCAGATCCTCCGGCGGCGCGGGACGGTTGGCCTTGTATTCGGGGTAGAGCTCCTTGCGGAAAGTCGGCCCCTCGCTGTCCATGGCGAAGACGATGTAGTCGGTGGCGTGCTCTTTCTGAAGCTGATGGATGAAATTGATGAACCCGGTCAAAAGCCCCGTGGGAAAACCCTCGGAGTTCTTCAGAGGCGGCAGGGCGAAGTAGGAACGGAAAAAGAAGGCGAAGGTATCGACGACGGTGATGGTTTTCATGAGAACGAGTCACTCCGGATGGTTTTTCAGATATCGGCGATTGTAGCGAAAGTTCTTTTTTCGTGAGGCGTGAGGCGTGATTCGTGATTGGTGAGAAGTGATTGGAGTGAAAGCTGCAAATTCAGGGAACGAGAATTCATTCTCGTCCACTGGAAGCTTCCAATAGGCAGGGCCACCCTATGGCGGGAATGAATTCCCGCTTCCGAACAAGATTCGATCACGAATCACGTTTCATAAGCACCTTCGAAACCTCGGATACGATCATGCCTGTGAGCGACCTCCTCCCCTCATCACAAGAAAAAATTCTCGATCCGATGCACCTGGGTCGGTGTCAGCTCCGGCCGCCGTCGCAGATATTCGATCAGGACTTCCCAGCGCCGCTCGAAAAGCATCCGCTCCAGGATCTCTTCGGAAAAGTTCATATAATTATGGATCATGGCGTTACGGAACCCTACGGCGGCACTCAATTCTTGATAGAGCGCATCCTCCAGGACCCCACACTCGTACAGGAACGAAACGGCATCCCGTCCGCTCTTGGGAACGATAGGACAATTATGGTGTTTCAAAATCCGGCGGGACTTGCCGATGCAATTTTCGATGACGATCTGCAAAGAGCTTCGGGCCGCCCGTCGCTCCAACAACGAAAGTTCACTCCTTTTCGACAACTCCGTCAGCAGCGCCCCTTCCCGCTCGGCGGTCGCTTCGCAGGCCTGCAAGGAATCGTGAAAATCCATCTTTTTCTCCTTTGAGCACCACATAGGCTTGGGCGACACTCCCCAGCAGTGCCGAATCGGCATGGCGCAGATCCACCACATCCAGATCGCAGTCGCTCAGCCCACACTGTCGAGTCAAAACGTCCCAGACCGCGCTCTGAATCCCCCATGGAAACTTTTCATCCCCATAGACCGCAAGATCGTAATCGCTCTGCGGACCGGCGCTTCCCGCGGCACGGGACCCGAACAGGACCGCGTATCGCACCCTCGAGAGTTCCGGATCCGCCAGGCACTCCCGCAACTTCCCGATCGACACCTCCGGCGTCCGGCCATACCGGCGGCTTTTCTCCTCCAGAATATACATGATTCGATTGTAGCGAAACTCTGTTCGTGATTCGTGAGCCAAAACCTGCGACGTGAGGGCCAAGGGCCCGTGCTTGCGACTTGCGACCATGCCAAAGGCATCCCCTAATCACCAATCACGAATCACGAATCACGAATCACGCCTCACGCCTCACGAGCCGTGGCGCCACAGGCGCCACAGGCTATAATGTCACAATTTTTTTCCAAAGGATCCCCATGAGCATCGAAGCCCGACTCCGCGAACGCGCCGAGAACCAATGCGAACTCTGCGGCGCCACCGAGAATCTGAACGTCCGGGAGGTTTCCCCTTCCGACGGTACCGTCGAGACTTCCATCCTGGTCTGCGAAACCTGCGACGGCCTGATCGACAATCCCGAAGAAAACCCCAACCACTGGCACTGCCTGAATGAGAGCATGTGGAGCCCCGTTCCTGCCGTCCAGGTCACCGCCTGGCGCATCCTCAAACGAATCGCCGCCGAGGGGTGGCCCCAGGATCTGCTGGATATGCTCTACCTGGAACCCGAGGTCCAGGCCTGGGCCGAAGAGGGCCTGCAGGAAGCCGGCGAGGAGGCCCCCGTGGTCCGCGACTGCAACGGCAACCCCCTGGCCGAGGGCGACAGTGTCACCATCATCAAGGACCTCCCCGTCAAAGGGGCCGGCTTCACCGCCAAACAAGGGACCAAGGTCAACAACATCCGCCTCGTCCCCGACGACCCCACCCACATCCAGGGCAAGGTCAACGGCACGACGATTTTCCTGAAGACCGAATTTCTCAAAAAAGCGTAGCGCCGCCCGCAGGGTGGCGAATGAGAAAATAGAAATGAGAAATGAGAAACCAAAGGCACCTGCGGCGCCGTTACTGGGAAATGTACTCACTCTTTTTTCTTGTTTGAAAAAAAGCGTTGCCATGCAACGCAAACCTCAACCATTCACCATTCACCATTCACCATTCACCAATATCTCCGGCACGAGGTCGCCGTAGATGCGCCTCGCCCTCGTTCGTCTGACCGCCCTCGGTGACATCATCCACACCGCCGCCACCCTCCAGTTCGTTAAAACCGCTCTCCCCGACACCCGGATCACCTGGTTCGTCGAAGAGAAGTTCACCGGGATTTTGGAGCATAACCCCGATATCGACGAGTTCGTTCCCCTCGACCTTCATGGTCTGAAGAAAGAGCGCTCCCTCTCGAAACTCTCCTCAATCCACCATCGGATCCAGGCGGCCGGTCCCTTCGATCTGGTCATAGACGTCCAGGGTTTGATCAAATCGGCCCTCGTCGCCCGCATGGCCGGAAACAATGTCGCGGGCCTGGATCGAAACTCCGCCAAGGAGGGGATCGCCTCGCTTCTCTACCGACACCGCTATCCCGTCGACTGCGCCGGCATCGCCCCCATGCGCTTCGCCTCCCTGATCGGCCAAGCCCTGGGGATCGAGATTTCCCATGAAATGATGGCACACAAAGCCCCCTGCCTCTTCTACGATCCCAAGCGCAACCGGAAGGAGCTCGATGCCTATTTCCCCCCTGAACGCCCCAATCTCCTCATCGTCACCGCCGCCAGCAACCCCTCCAAGACCTATCCGCCGGAGCGATGGATCGAAGTGGTTCAGGAATTAGGGGATGCCAACATTCTGCTGGTCGCCGGCAGCGAAGCCGAACGACAGACAGCCCAAAAGATCGCCGACGCCACCCATGCCCGATTGCTCCCTCCCATGGACCTGGACGGACTCAAATACGCCGTCTCCCGATCCGATCTCCTCCTCGGCGGCGACACCGGCCCCAGCCACATCGCCTGGGCCATGAACCGCCCCTCCATCCTCCTCTTCGGCTCCACCCCCCGCAGTATGATGTTCGAGACCGAACGCAACATCGCCCTCACCTCCGGCGCTCCCGTCCACCCTTGCCGCTTCGACAAAAGCGACCGAAGCATCGCGACCATCCAGCCGGAACACATCATTGAAAAAGCCCAAGATATACTGCATCTCGGCTAAATGATATAATGGTGAGAACAGAGAGGATATAAATGGGTAAAATCGATCGGGAGAAAGAGGAAATTGGTTGGATAAAGTTTTGGATTGGTGTAAGTGTAGCATCAGTAATGGGATTGATAAGCTGGTTCGTCAATCACTATGAACAAGCCAATACCCTACTTTTAATCCTAGACATCTTCGCAGTTTTCATTTTGGCAGCTCTTATCATATTGCTTAATCGCATTGGTTTAAAGAAGATTCGAGAATTGGAGGATTTGGAATGGCACTACTTTATGTCGCTGCATTAGTTGCCTTTGTCGGTGCTTTGGTATATAGCATTTATAGCACCTTAAAGAGCTTTTCCTAAAGAATGGATTGTAGGTTGGGCTTTCAGCCCAACCAAAAAGGAAACGGAAAAATGAGAGAGCTCGGAATTGATTCCCAAAACAGAGCAGTTTGGATTATCTGCCCAATACAGAACCCAATCATACTGCCGGTATCCTAATCTCTCCATGCCCACGAAGACCCCAGACAACATAACGCAGAAACCACCGATAGGCTTCCGCCTCCTCCAGGGCGTCCTGCGCGCCATCCCCTGGTCGGTGCACCTGACGATGATCCGCCTGAGCGCCCGTGCCGCCAAAGCCCTCGACCGTCGACGCACCCACGTCGCCCGAGTCAACCTGGATCTGGCCTTCGGCGACACTATGAGCCGGGAAGAGAAAGAGCGCATCATCCTCCGCAGCTACGAAAACCTCATGGTGGTCGCCCTCGATACGATCCTGAACCAGGGGGCGGGCAAGGAACGGATCCTCTCCAAGGTCAGCTTCGAGAACGAAGAGGTCCTGCAACAGGCCATCCAAAGTGGCAAACCGATCATCTTCGTCACCGCCCACTACGGCAACTGGGAGCTGGGAACCCTGGCCATCGCCGCGAAATTCCAGATCCCTCTCTCCGTCGTCGGCCGCCCTCTCGACTGGCCCTGGGCCAACCGCATCCTCACCGCCACCCGCGAGC
>JALWPZ010000007.1 GCA_026994745.1 Campylobacteraceae bacterium
CCGACGTGGATCTGGAAGAGATCCTGCGGGCCATGTTCGGTGGCGGCGGAGGTTTCGGCGGCTTCGGCGGCTTCAGCGGCGGCGGGGGCTTCGGCGGTCGCAGTGCCGGAGGATTCGGCGGCTTCGGACACCAGGCCCCCGACCTGGATACCCGGGCCCGGATCACGGTTCCCTTCAATGTTTCCGTACTGGGGGGAAAACACCATATCACCACCAGCGAAGGGGAGAGCTTCGACATCAAGATCCCGGCGGGGATCAAGAGCGGAGAGACCCTGCGGGTCCGCGGCAAGGGCCGCAGTTACCAGGGGCAGCGGGGTGACCTGCTGATCACCGTGGATGTGGCCCCTTCGACGGAGTACGAGCGAAAAGGGAACGATCTCTACAAGACCATCGACGTGCCCCTGAAGTATGCGCTCTTTGGCGGGAAGATCAAGGTGCAGACCCCGGAGAAAGAGGTGACCCTGAAGATCCCCAAGAACACCAGGAACGGACAGAAGTTCCGCCTCAAGGGCAAGGGGTTCCCCGATCGAAAGACCGGAACCAAGGGGGATCTCTATCTGGTCGCCAACATCGTGCTGCCCGACGTCGATTCCCTCCCCGAGGATCTGCGTAAACTCTGCGAAGAGAAGCTGCCGGAAGCCTAAGCCCATGCAAGGAGGTGTTTGATGCACAGTTACGACGAACCGGTCTACCTGATCAGTGTGGTGGCCAATATGCTCAAGATCCATCCCCAGACCCTGCGCCAATACGAGCGGGACGGGTTGATCGAGCCGGCCCGGACCCAGGGGCGCATGCGCCTCTACAGCCAGCGGGACATCGATCGGATGAAGATGATCCTCCGTCTGACCCGGGACATGGGGGTCAACCTGGCGGGGGTCGATGTGATTCTGCGTCTCAAGGAGCAGATGGAGAAGATGGAGCAGGAGATCGAATACCTCAAGGAGGAGTTGAGTAAGGTCAATCGACACGGAGTCGTTCCCAGCGGAAAGGCGGTGGTGAAAAAGAGCCACTACGACCTGGTGATCTTCGAAGGGGAGTAGGAGGCAGAGCGGGTCCCTGACCCAAGCAAGGCGGCGGAATGGAAGCTGCCGATGAAAGGATGCACAAGATGAAACGTTATCTGGGTCGAAAAAAAGTGATGAGGATCTATCTGGACAATTCCGATACCTATCAGGGGCTGCCTCTTTGGCAGAGTCTGATGCGGAAGGTCCAGGAGGAGGGACTCGCCGGTGCCACTCTCTACAAGGCCGCCGCCGGGATCGGGGCCCAGACCGAGTTGCATACCTTCGAGATCTGGAGCCTCTCGCAAAAAATGCCCATCGTATTGGAGATCATCGACGACGAGGAGAAGATCCTGGAGTTCCTCCGGAAGTACGACGGGATGATCGGAGAGGGGATGGTGACCCTCGCGGAGGTGGAAGTACTGCGCTACAAGAGCGTTTCGAACTATTAGAGGGATTTTCGATGGGTTTTTCGATGATCCTAGCGGTGGCCACGGGGGGAGCCCTGGGGGCCACGGGGCGCTTTCTCATCAGTACCTGGGTCCAGAAGCTCCTGGGCCCGCTCTTCCCCTACGGAACCCTGGCGGTCAACGTCCTGGGCAGCTTTCTGATCGGATTTCTCTTTCTCTACTTCGAACAGGTGGTGGCTCCCCATCAGAAGGCGTTCTTGGTGACGGGAATGCTGGGAGCCCTGACCACCTTCTCCACCTTTTCCCTGGAGACCGTTTTGATGTTGCAGGGAGGATTCTGGGGCAAGGCGCTGGCCAACGTCTCGTTGAACGCGTTTCTTTGCCTGGGGGGGACCCTCCTTGGCATGGCGCTCTTCCGAAGGCTCTACGGGATCTGATGGATATCCGGCAAGAGAGACCTTTCCAAAAACCACGACGAACGGTCCAGCGGGTCTTTTTGCACTGTTCCGCCTCGGATCGCCCCGAAGACGATGCCATCGAGGTGATCCGCCGATGGCACCTGGAGCGGGGCTTCTCCGAGGTGGGGTACCACTATTTCATCCGAAAAAACGGTCTTTTGGAGCCCGGAAGATCCCTGGAGAGGATCCCCGCCGCCCAGAAAGGGCACAATCGCAACACCATCGCGATCTGTCTTCACGGATTGCACAAAGAGCGTTTCACCGAGGAGCAGTTCGATGCCCTTCGCGATGTGGCTCTAGGGATCCATGACGCCTACGATGGAGAGATCAGTTTCCACGGACATTGCGAAGTCTCCCCCAAGGCTTGTCCCGTCTTCGATTATCGGGAGGTCTTGGCCCTGGATCGCTTTGGAACGCTAGGACTCTCCGGTGTTCAAAGCGGGAAGCAATACCCATCGGTGGAGGAGGAACCCCGACTCTCACTGGGGAGCCGGGGGCCGGCGGTGGAACACCTGCAGGAGCTGCTTTTTGTCCGGGTCGACGGGATCTACGGTCCCCGGACCGAACGGGCTCTGAAGCGTTTCTGCCTCGCAGAGGGACTCCCGGTCGGTGTCGGAGTCGAGCCCGCGCATTGGCGACGACTGCTGGGCAGAGTGGCGCTACGCGACGGTGCGGTCTGAGATGAGAATCCTCCCACTCCTTCTTCTGATCCTTTGTTTTCAAGAACTCTTCGCTTCTCCCCTTCGGATCGCCAGCTGGAACGTGGAGAACCTCTTCGATCTGCAGCGGCAGGGTACGGAGTACGAGGAGTACATCCCGGGGCGCCATGGTTGGAACGAACGAACGCTCGGGAAGAAGCTCGATCACCTCGCGGAGGTGATCTGCGACCTGGACGCCGAGATCCTGGCCCTGCAGGAGGTGGAGAGCGACCAGGCACTGCAACGTTTGCAGAAACGCCTGAAACGGGTGGGCTGCCCCTACCCCTACCGCTACATCACCCGGGGAAGGGAGACTCCGGTGCACGTGGCGATCCTGTCCCGTAGGGAGTTGAAGCAGCGGCGGGATCTTCAGGTCGTTCCCGGCAGTCGCTACCGTTCCATGCTGGAAGCGATATTGCCCAATCCCTCCCCCCTGCATCTTTTCGTAGTCCATTGGCGCTCCAAATCGGGGCCCGAGAGCGAGCGGGTCCGCTACGCCAAAGCCCTGCGCAAGCGCTTGGAGCGGCTTCCCGAGGGGAGCGAATATCTGATCCTGGGGGATTTCAACAGCGACTACCGGGAGTATCAGGTCATCGACGCCAAGCACAACGATACGGGAGGCTGGACCGGGATCAACCAGGTCCTTCGGACGACCCGCAACGGTCGCATGGTCCGTCGCAGGGACCTGCACCATGCCCATCCGGGAGAACTTATTCACTACAACCTCTGGATGGAGCTTCCCGCTTCCCGGCGCTGGAGCCACAACTTCTACGGGGACAAAGAGGCGATCGATGCGATCCTGATTCCGCCGACTTTGATGGATGGAAGAGCCTGGGAGTACCGTCCGGGGAGTTTCCGGGTCTTCCGGCCCGATTATCTCTTCGGTCGGCATGGGGAGATCCGTCGCTGGGAGTATCGCAACGGCAGGCATACCGGACGGGGTTTTTCCGATCATTTGCCGATTTTCGCGGAGTTCGAGTACCGGGGAGGAGAGAGCCGAGGCTGGCTGGATCGTTTCCTGGGAAAGAGAGAGGAAAGAGTCGGTGGAGAGAAGAGAAAAGCGACCGGCGCAGAGAAAGGGAGTTTGGACGCCGGAACGATCGAGAGAACGACGATCGAACAGCTCAATCGGCGAAAGGATCCTCTGAAGAGACCAAGGCGACTGGAGAATGTCCTGGTGCTCTTCAAACGGGGCCGAAACGCCGTGATCCAGGAGCGTCCCGGCGGAGAGGCGATCCTGATCTACGGAGCCGCCACGCCTCTGAAGGAGGGAAGGCGATACGATCTGGAGATCCATGGGTTCCAACGCTACAAAGGATTGCCGGAGCTGACGGACCTGGAGATCCTGAGAGGAGGGAAACGGGAGCGTGTCGAGCCCTATCTGCTGGATCTCGACCAAAGAAGATGGGAAGAGAAGGGAACTCTTTCGAAGATCGTACGGGATTTGGAGGGGATCTATCGCAAGCACCGCTTACACACCGGAAAAGGAACGTTCCGGATCTATTGCAAGAACCGAAAATGGATTCCCCCGGAGGGGAGTCGGCTAATGATAAAGAGAGCCCAGATTGGATATTATAAGAATCATAAGGAGTTGGTGGTCTGGGACCGCAAAGACTTCGAAATTCTCCACTGAACGGAACAAAATGGAATATTACACTTGGATACTGGCTTTTCATGTGATGAGCTTCGTCAGCTGGATGGCGATGCTCTTCTATCAGCCCCGGCTCTATGTCTACCACAGCGAACATGCCGACAATCCCGGCTTCGTGGAGGTGGTGAAGATCCAGGAGTACAAGCTCTTCAAATACATCGGCGTCCCGGCGATGTGGGCGACGATCCTTTCGGGAGGCGCCATGCTCTGGCTCAATCCCGCGTTGCTCAAGATGCCCTGGATGCACGCCAAGCTCCTCTTTGTGGCGATCCTCATCGCCTACCACTTCACTTTGGAGTATCATCGCAAGAAGCTGCTGGAAAATCCCCATTTCAAACCGGGGAAATTCTACCGCTTCTACAACGAAGTTCCCACCCTTCTGATGATCGGGATCGTGATCTTCGTGGTGGTCAAACCGTTTTAGGCTCTGGGGCCGCTTAGGCTATAATGTGTGCACTGAAATTTCTCAAAAGGAACGATCATGAATCTGCCTGAACTTGCCATACCTATGCCTCCTGCGGAGCTGCCTCTCCAGATTCCCGATCTGGTCCACCCCTTCGTGGTCCATTTCGCCATCGCGCTTCCCTTTTTGATCATTCTCTTCGAGTTGGTCAACCTCTTCGCCAAGAAGCGGACCCTGGGGGTGCTCAGCTTCGTCTACATGGTGCTCCTGACCCTGATCCTCTATGCGGCGCTTCTGACGGGAAGCGCCGATGCCCAGGCGGCCAAGGCTTCCCTGAGTGCCGAGGCCAAAGCACTGCTCGGCGAACACAAGCAGTGGGCGGTTTACCTCTTTTACGCCTCGGTGGTGTTGATGCTGATCAAACTCCTCAGTGTGATGGTGCGAAAGACCCCTCTGCGGGTCTTTTTTCTGATCGTGCTCTTCCTCTACGCCGCGGCGACCCTGGCGACGGGCAAGCGTGGCGGAGAGTTGGTCTATCACTACGGGGTCAATGTCGGTGAAAAGAAGGTAAGTACCACCGCTTCCGCACCTGCAGTCGAGCAGGCGGCTCCTGCCGAGAAGAAGGAAAGTGAGGCGGTCGCCCCTGCAGCCAAAAGCGAAGCGAACGCTCCTGCAGAAGAGAAGACCGAGACTCCCGCTACGGAGGAGAAGGCTCCTGCAGCGGCCGAGACTCCGGCAGCACAGAGCGATGAAGCGAAAGGTGAAACTCCCGCGGCTTCGACGGCCGAGGAGCACGCCAAGGCCCCCTCCGAAGAAGCCGCTCAGCCTTCCGAGGCTCCCGAGGCACCCAACGCTCCCGAGGCTCCTGCGGAGCACCCTGCCGCTCAGTAACTACAGAACGATCTCCGGGAATTGGGCCGAAGGGGTTCCCGGAATCGGTAGATTCCCTTTCGCGCGAACGGTATAGACGAAAGAGATCTTCGGTTCCTCACTGCGATTGGCGTTGGCCCGATGGAGAGTCTGGGCATGAAAGAGCACCACATCGCCTTTTTGCAGTTCGAAGCCGATCTTTCGATCGATCAAGTTTTGATTCTCTTCCATGTCTTCCCGAAAATAGAGCTTTTCGTCGAATCGCTCCGGGGCGAGCTCCATCCGATGGGATCCTGGGATAAACTCCAGGGCACCGTTCTCCGAATTCTCCTCTCCCAGGGCCAGCCAGACGCTGATCAGTCGATCGTCGCGGTAGTTCCAGTATCGCAGATCCCGATGCCAGCGGGTTTCGCTGCTGTGTTCCGGCATCTTGGTCATGATGGAGTTGTGATGGGCCAGGACCAAGACCGGATCGTCGCCGAGCAAGTCTGCCAGCGCTTCTCGAAGCAGAGGGTCCCGCATCCAGTTGCGAAAGATCTCCTCCCGGTCGTAGACCTGCCGGAGCCGGCGGATCGTTCGGTCTCCTGCCCGCTCTTTCCCCAGGTATTCCGCTTCCAACTCCCAGGGTGGGATTCGCTCCTCCAGTTGTCGTATCGCGTGTCGCCGGATCGCATCGCATCGATCGGGATCCACCAGTCTTGGCAGATCGAGAACTCCATTTCTCTCGAAACGATCCTTTTGTTCCCGGTCGAGTAAATACGAAGTTCTTTTGGACAAAGCTTCACTGGGGAACAGAGCGTTTCAGCTCTCTTCCCGCTCCTTTCCAATGAATTCCAGGAAGAAGGCGAGGAAGATCCCGAGGATCAGGCCGGTAAGGATGGAGACGATGAGGATCAGCTTCTTTTTGGGTTTGACGGGATGCTCGGAGGTGTAAATTTTCCCGACGATTTTGGTCTCTTCGATATACGGGGGTTTCATAGAGGTTTTCAATTCCATAATCTGTGCCTGGAGGCTTGGGATGGTGATCGATGTCAGTTTGTGAATCGCCGCTTTTTGGGCGGGGATCGTTTTTTCTATGATGGAGGCTTTCTGTTTTTCCAGATTGGGAATCGTCTCCTCCAGGATTCTCTTTTTCTTTTTCAATAGATCGGGAATCGTCAACTCTTCGATCTCTTTGATTTTGACTTGCAAGTTGATGATTTCCGTTCGCAAGTGTGTTATATCATTTTGAAGGTTCGCGATCTGCATAGCGGTGAGTGCCGCCAAAGCCGGATCCTTCTGCATGCTCTCTTTCATCCGTGATTGCAGGTTTTTCAAAGAGTTCTCTTTTTTGGAAATTTCGGATCGTGCTTGGGCGATCTTTTTCTCGATCGAAGGAATTTTGATATTTTGTAATGTGTGGATCCTCTCCTCTATTTTCTTCGTATCGATCTCTCTGACAAGGCGAATTTTGTTCTCCAGTGTCGGAATCTGCATCGTCAAGGTCAACTCGAGAGCCTTCTTCAACTTATCGAGCTCTATGGTCTGAAGGTAGCGAAGCCGACTTTCAAGCGCTTTGAGTCTGTTGGTCTTTTGATCGATGACTCCCTGTTTGTAGCGCTCGCCTCGTTGAAATATGAACTCCAGCGGTTTGGAAAGCTCCCTACGTGCATCTTCGTTGCTCGGCCCCATTGCATGGATCGAGATGAATCCGTCGATGTTTTTTGGGATCTCGATTGATTTGATATAGCTAGTGACATTGTCCTCATGGCTTTTTTTACTCTCACCGAACATTACATCGAGCATCTCTTTCAGTTGCGCCGGATCGTCGAAAAATTTTTCTATCATGAGGCCATCGGAAGTCTTGACGAGTTGTTTCCCTACGGCTACGGTCGCTTTGGCTTCATAGATGGGAGTGCTCCGCCATAGATAGATCGATGCGAGTATCAGAGCGATGAGAACACTCCATAGGATTGTACGTTTTCGTTTCTTGATGGTTTCCCAGAGTTCCCACAGGTCGATCTCGTCCTCCTGGGGAGTGCAGTAGGGGTAGTATTGTGGAGGAAGGACTACGGGTTGTTCTTCTTGAGGATTCTTATTCTGGGCCAAAGCGAACTCCCGCTTTATTTCGTGTTTTCAGGGTCTTTTCCTATGAATTCCAGGAAGAAGGCTAGGAAGATCCCGAGGATCAGGCCGGTAACGATGGAGACGACGAGGATCAGTTTTTTCTTGGGTTTGATGGGTTTGGTATCGACGTTGATCTCCTTGACCAGGTGTGTAGGGAAGACCTTCGCGTCGTTTTTGAGACCGAGTGTTTTCAAGCGTTCATTCTCGCGCTGGAAGATATACTGCACCGCTGTATCGAGCTGTTTTCGGATCGCTTCGGTATCGGGACCCTGCATACTCAGGTTCAGGATATTTCTTGTGCGTTTGGGGGTGTTGGCAGCGACACCGAACTTGGTTTTGACGATCTCCTGCAGGGCATATCCATCGTCGATTTCCACAATATTCACATCCCCTTGACCCGTCTGAATCAATGCGGAGCCGATCTCGAGGGTAGCGCCTCCTTTGTAGATCGGCTTGGCCGTCCATAGGTAGATCATAGCGGCGAAAAAGATCAGCAGGGTGGTCCAGATGACGGTGCGCTTGCGACGCATCAGGGTTTCCCAGAGTTCCCTCAGGTCGATCTCGTCCTCCTGGGGAGGGCAGTAAGGGTAGTATTGGGGGGGAAGTACGACGGGTTGTTCGTCCTGGGAGTTTTTCTTTTCACTCATGGAATACGGTCCTTGTGATTTGTTGGATTGGAAACTATAGGAAAAGATTATACTCTTTCGAAGGTAAAAGATGCGACGTTGCGAGATTCATTACTTCTGCGATAAAAGAACGGTGTTGACTATAGGTTAGCCGACAGAAATGTTTTTCAAACTTGAAGAGTTGCGTAAATGACTATTGGAAATCGATCGAATGAGAAGTTTCGGATGGTGGCGCGGGGCGGAATCGAACCGCCGACACAAGGATTTTCAGTCCTTTGCTCTACCGACTGAGCTACCGAGCCTTTGGAAGTGGAGTAGAATTATAGCTCATCTGTATTAAAAAAATCTTAATCCACTTCGATCTTTCGGACGAAATCGAGGAAAAGTTCTCCCCGTTTGGCGTAGGAGGGGAACTGGTCCAGACTGGCGGCTGCGGGGGAGAGGAGGGCGACCTCCTCCGTTTTCAGGCGCCTTTCCAGTTCGGGGAGGGCTTGGTCCAGGGTTTCGAAGGGGTGGACCGTCACGCCGTGTTTGCGCGCCAATGATTCCAGTCTGCGGCTATTGCTCCCGATGGTGTAGAGCTCTGCGTCGAGTTGGGCGAGCCGTTGGATCAGGGGTTCCATATCCACCCCTTTGTCGTCGCCGCCGGCGATGAGGTGGATGCGCCGATCGCCGTAGGCGTCCAGGGCCTGGAGGGCCGCGTCCAGGTTCGTGGCCTTGGAGTCGTTGACCCAGAGGCGCCCTTTGGCGTCGTACAGCTCCTCCTGTCGATGGGGATCCCGGGAAAAGGCGTTGAGAAGCTCGTAATCCGCTTCGTCGAAGAGGGTTCGGCTGACCGCCAGGGCCAGCAGGGCGTCTTGCAAAAAGGCGGATCGGTAGCGAAGCCGCTTGGCGTCGAGATCGAAAAACTCTTCCAAAGAGTCGTTGCGGTCATATTCCACGCACCAGGCGGGGCAGGAGGGCGGACCCATTCCCTCCGGGATCAGAGCCAATTCTCCCTCCCGCATGCGGGAAAGGGGGGAGAGTTTGTCCCGGGCGTAGCGCTCCTCGCTGCCGTGCCAGTCGATATGGTCGGGGGTGACGGGGAGGAGCACGTAGAGATCGGGGTGGGCGTCCCGGGTATGGTGGAGGGTGAAGGAGCTGGTCTCCAGGACCCAGAGGGGGGCTTTGGGATCGAGTCGGGCCAGAGGGGTGCCGATGTTGCCGCCGGCGACGGCTCCGTGAGCTTTCAGGAGGTGGGCGATCATCTGGGTGGTGGTGGTTTTTCCGTTGGTGCCGGAGATCCAAATCGTGCGGGGGGCAGGGAGTGTGTAGTGGTGGTGCGCAACGGGTAGAGGGGGTGCTCTTTCCCCCAATCTTCGCTTTGTTTTCGGAGCTTTTCACTGAGAAAAAGGTCGTACTCGCTGACGGGGTTCTTCGCTTTGGCGAGGAGGGGACTGTC
>JALWPZ010000008.1 GCA_026994745.1 Campylobacteraceae bacterium
GGTAGCGCTCTGCTCTTCACCCTGGCCCGGTACACCGACATCCGGGATGTGATCCTCTTCGAAAAATACGAGGAGCCCGCCCTCCTCAACTCCAGCCCCAAAGCCAACTCCCAGACCCTGCACATCGGTGACATCGAGACCAACTACACCCTCGAAAAGGCCCGAACCGTCAAGCACAACGCCGCGATGATCGCCCACTACATCACCCATTTCGGCTACGAGGAGAGCATCGGCTTCCGACGGGACAAGATGATCCTCGCCGTGGGAGAGGAGGAGACGGCCCGGCTGGAGGAGCGCTACAAGGAGTTCTCCGAGCTCTTCCCCTACTATCGCCGAATGGAGGGGGAGGAGCTCCGGGAGAAAGAGCCGAAGATCATGGAAGGACGGGAGGAGAAGGTCCTGGCCCTGGGGGTCGAGGGTGAGATCACCACGGTCGATTTCAAGAAGCTCAGCGAAAGCTTCATCCAGAACGCCATCGAGAGCGACAAGAACATCCAGATGCACTACAACGAAGAGGTCACCGAGATCCGGGAGGCCGATGGACTCTTCGAGATCGTCACCCCCAACAGCACCTACAAGGCGCGTACCGTCGTGGCCAACGCCGGGGCCTACTCCCTCCTCTTCGCCCAGCATCTGGGCCATGGAAAGAACCTGGCGATCCTTCCCATCGGGGGCAGCTTCTTCTTCACCACCCGCAAGCTCCTCGACAGCAAAGTCTACACTATGCAGCACCCCAAGCTTCCCTTCGCCGCCGTCCACGCCGATCCGGACATCACCGCCGACTGGAACACACGCTTCGGGCCCACCGCCTTCGCCCTGCCCAAGCTGGAGCGCTACCGCCAGGCCCACATCATGGACCTTCTGGAAGCGATGGACATCGGCAAGGACACCCTGGAGGTCTACTACAACCTCCTCAAGGACACCACCATCCGCAACTACATCTTCCGGAACTTCCTGGATGAACTCCCCTACGTGGGCAAGAACGTCTTCGTCAAGGATGCCCAGAAGATCATCCCCTCCATGACCGCCGACGACCTGGTCTTCGCCGACGGCTACGGCGGAATGCGTCCCCAGATCATCGACAAGACCACCCATCAACTCCAGATGGGAGAGGCCAAACTCACCGTCGGAGGCGCCATCTTCAACATGACCCCCTCTCCCGGTGCCAGCACCTCCCTCGCCATCGCGGAAAAGGACGCCCGGCAGATCTGCGACTTCCTCGGAAAGAGGTTCGACGAAGAGAAGCACAACAAAGAGATCATCAACGACTGATCCAACTCCGCCTCACTTCCCCCTCCAGGGTCCGTGAGGAACGGAGCCGGTTCTCATCCCAAGCGCACTCCTCTTTCGGAATCTCCTGGAAATCTCGCCACCCCCGTCAAAAAAGGGTCTTTTCGTTGAGCTCCTTCTCTTTTTGGGCCTTTTTCCAGAAATACTCTTTCTGCTGCAGCCAATGGGCGGCGGTGTACTCCAGATCGGGCCAGTCCGAGGTCATATTCGCATAGATCCATACCAGATCGTCGGGATGCTTTTCGAAGAGCTCCTGAAAGCTCTTTCCCTTGTGCTTCCCGAAAGTCACCTTCTCCAGTAGCATCGGCTTTTCGGTCATCTCCACCAGGGCGTCCGCGTCCCCATCCACCCGCTCCAGTAGAAGCTGAAAGATCATATAGTGCCAGAGCGAGTCGGTCAGCGCATCGTGGGCGTCCAGGCTCTCGATCCCGATCTTTTTCGCCACCGTTTCGGCCCGCTTCTCCAGGTCGTAGAAGCGCACCAGGTCCTGCAGTTTGTAGCTGGGGGCGTCCGGCAGGAGTTGCCGGGCGCACTTGTCCGTGTCGATCCGCTTCATCCGAAGGATCAACCCTTCGTGCTCCAGCATGGCGATATCCAGGCCGTTGCCGTGGGAGACGAAGTAGTTCTCCGGTACGTTGCCCCGCTCCAGTTCCCGAAAGGCGTCGGTCTCGTCGGGCCAGTAGGCCTCTTCCAGCATGGCGTTGGTAATCCCGTGCACCGCCACCACCGCGTCGTTCATTTCGATCTCGGTATAGCAGAGGTCGTCGTAGGTTTCGATCCGATCCCCCTGCACCTTCAGGAACGCCAGTTGGATCAGCCGATCGTTCTTCAGGTCCGGCCCGGTGGACTCCACATCCACAAAATAGTAAATCTCACTCACTTCATCCCTCTCCTTTATGATTCTTTTGCGACAATCAGTCTACGAAGCGGGGTGTGGCATGGAGACAGCGCTGCAACGCGTTGTAAGAGGCACGATTGTTGGGATAGCGCCCGAAATGCGCCACACCCATGCTCCGACAACTCACACGGGAACGGAAACACCCCTCGTAACGAAGGTACTGATATCCATTCTTGAAGATCCGGACTCTACGCTCGTAACATACATAGGGGAAAAAATCACTACTCCGTGTATATCCGTACTTCCCCTCTCCCGTCTTGACCTCCACATATTCCGCCGACAAAATGCCGGAAAACAACCATACTGCCAGTGCCCCTATTGCCAGGAATCTTTTCATCTCCTCCCCCTTCTTCTGATTTGGAACTTCACCAGATCCTCACCAACCTGTCGATCAACTCTCTTTGAGTTCTCCGATCTCCCTTTTGGGTCTCGATGTTGTAGTATCGATCCGTCCCTTTTCGTAGTATGACATAATTGGACATCGAGCAGTCATTGTGTGCGGAATCCACCCATTCGTACTTCACATTGATTCCTTGACGATTCAGACGGTTCACTTTGCTCCGGGAAGCACGGGCGGCACGTCCCGCTATGTAGATCATCGTATCCTCATCCTTCAGTCCACCGTTGCCGCGAACGATCTTCGGGAACGCCGGATAGGCCTGGCTTCTCTTCGTGGATCGCAGGACCGAGATCGTACCACTCCCCCCGTTTCCGCTGTATCCGTCGCTGTTGTTATGGAGCGCCAGATAGGGGGTACCGGATCGAAAAGCGTCGATAATGGAAAAGATCGTACGAGTATAGATCGGAGCCGGACTCTTCTGCCCGCGGCATTGTCTCGCATCGGCCTGCGTAGTTCCAAAGTTTCGATTGGGATCCTGCCCCCGGAAGTAACGTCTTCCACCCGCCACGACGGAAAGCATTCCACCTCCATATCTCCTGACCGCGTAGACTCCAGAAGCGAAGGCGCTGTTCTCGTCATCATGAGGAACGAACCAAAACGGCCCTTTCGGTTGCCTGGGATTGAAAAGAAGCAGCATTTCCCAGGGAAGCCTCCCTTCTCTAAAGCTAACCCGATAGACACAGAGATTCTTGATCGCTTGCACGTTCTTTCGCAGATCGGGATACTTCTTCCACTTGGACAAGGGAAGTTCCTGGGCAACGGGCAAAAGGCTCTTTGGCAAGGTACAATTCTTCTTAGCTGACAGTGAAAGGGTCACACCCACAATAACCACCAAAACAAAATACACATTTTTTTTCTTCGGGAAGTTCACTTTTCTCCGTTCTTTTTTAACAATCTCGTCCCACTATGCTGCATGAAAAGTGTTATTTTGATGGTGCCATTCACAATTTTATCTTCATCTTCAGAT
This sequence comes from Campylobacteraceae bacterium, assembly GCA_026994745.1. GTDB lineage: Bacteria > Campylobacterota > Campylobacteria > Campylobacterales > Sulfurovaceae > Nitratifractor. The sequence goes on from JALWPZ010000008.1 coordinate 3,556, forward strand.
TATGGATTCTCTGTGATGACTCACGTAACCGTTGTATATCGATCTTTCCCTGTTGCACCAAAGTCACAATGGTGTTAATAAGCTTCCTGGGACTGTAAATTCGTTTCGGATCGAGCTGGTTTCCAAAAAGTAGCAGGTCATTCCCAGCCAGGATCGTCAGACGCAAGGTCTCGTCCAGGGAATAACGCTTCGTGATGGCCCCCATCTGCAGGTCGTCGGTGATCACTACCCCGTCATACCCCAATTTCGCGCGCAATAAACCGGTTACGATTCTCTTCGAAAGAGAAGCCGGATAGCGGGGGTCGAGATTCCGGTTGTAGACATGGGCCACCATGACCGTATCGGTCAGACCCCGTTGGATCAACGCTTCGTAGGGTTTCAGCTCCACCTCCTTCCACTGCCGGCTCACATCCACGAAGCCTTTGTGGGTATCCCCGATGGAGGAGCCGTGCCCGGGAAAGTGCTTCAGGGAGGTGATCACCCCACGATTGTGCATCTCTTCGATAAAGATCGAGGCGTACTTCGTGACGGTTCGGGGGGATCTCCCGAAGGAGCGGCCCCATCCAACGATCACTCTGTTTTTGGGGTTGATCGCCAGATCCACCACTGGCGCCAGGTCGTAGTTGATCCCGACTGCCGCCAACTCCTTCGCCATCCGTCCATACGTTTTGCGGGCATAGGCCTCTCCCTTTTTGGCGACATTGGCCGGACGGGGAAAGTCCCCTGCGAAACCGTATTTCCTCTTGAGCCGCTGCACCACCCCGCCCTCCTGATCTACGGCGATGAGGAGTTTCCCATCCACGCTGCACTTCTGCAACTGACGGGTCAGGCGTCGCAGCTGCGCTTTGCTGCGGATATTCTTGGCTCGTTTCGCATCGGTAGGGTCCCGGTCGAAGAGGATCACCCCACCCAGACGGTACCGTCGGATCTTCCGGCAGATCTCGCTCTTGGGCCCCGCCTCGGTACCGAAGAAACCGACCATGAGCATGGAGCCTGCGAGCCTAGCGATCTCTTGTCGATCGATCGGGCTCGGGCGGGGGAAAAGTACCCAGGGAATCAGGAGGAGCAGCATCATCTTTTTTCCCATTGACATCCCCCTTTCACTCACATTGGCTACAGAGTATAACGAAGCTACTCGATATAATCCCGGAAAAACGAGCGACCATGATCCGAATCCTCTTTCCTTCCCTGCTTCTGCTGCTCTTCGGAGCGATCCACTATCTGGCCTATCGGCGCATCGTGTTGCGGCTGCATGTTGCTTCCGCTGCGAAACGCGTGATGGGGTGGCTCCTGATCCTCAACTTTCTGGGGGTCCTGGGATACGTGGCGGGACGCTATCTGATCGATCTGCCCTCCTGGATCTATTTCCTCTGCTCTTTGAGCATCGGGGTGAGTTTCCTCATCTTCCTGGGGATCCTGCTCTACGAGATCCTCCATCTGCTGCACCGAATGACCCCCTTTCGCAGGGAGAAGCGGGAGTTTCTCAAACGCAGCGTCGATCGGGCTTTCATGGGGTTGGGAGCAGGATATCTGGGAGTCGGGCTCTTCGACGGGGAGACCCGGCCCAGGATCTTTCGGGTCCGGGTGGACCAGGGACTCCTCCGCAAACCCGTTCGTATCGCCCAGATCAGCGATCTGCACATCGGAGGGCTCATCGATCGGGATTTCGTCCGAGACATCGTCGAAAAGATCAATGCCGAAGAGGTGGATCTGGTGGCGATCACCGGGGATCTGATCGATACGAGGATCGAGAGGAACCGGGATGCCGTGGAGGAACTACTGAAGCTACGGAGTCGATACGGCACCTTTTACGTGGTCGGGAACCACGAATATTTCCACGGGATCGAGGAGATCCTGGCCTATCTGCGTACCACGCCGATCCATGTGCTGGAGAATGGATCCCTGGCGGTGCAAGATTTCAGGATCGTGGGGCTCTATGACCTGTTCGGAAAGCGTTTCGGCGCCTTCGCTCCCGATCCGGACCGGGCCTTCGCCGGGATCCCGGCCGAAACCCCCACCCTCTTACTGATGCATCAGCCCCGGGGGATCTACGACCTGGGACGACATCGCCCCAACCTGATCCTCAGTGGCCACACCCACGGCGGACAGCTCTGGCCCTTCGGCGAAGCGGTACGGCTGGTCCAACCCTATCTCAAAGGGCTGCATCCTCTGGGGGATCGGCAAGCGATCTACGTCAATCGGGGGGTGGGTTTCTGGGGTCCGCCCATGCGCATCGGGGCACAGGCGGAGATCACGATCCTGGAGTGGAGCTGAGGGTCAGAGGTCCAGCTTGGCCAGTTTGTAGGTAAGATACTGGGTGCTGAAGAGCGTGACAGCGGCGATGATCAGGGCGATGGTCTTCCAGACCGCTTCACCGTCGAGGAAGAAGTTGATCGTGGTCCCATGGATCACCATGGCCAGAACGACGAAGCTTCCCACCAGAACCCGGTACATCTGTGCCGCATGGGCCCCGGTCTCCATGATCATGAAGTAGCCGATGGAGTAGATCAGTACGACCCCGGCCGGAGCGGCATTGAGGACGAAGAGGCTCTCTTTGCCGGAAAAGTAGTCGAACGAAACCTTGGCGATCAAAAAGACCAATACGGCGTCGAAGAGGATTGCAAGATATTTCATGGAGTTCTCCTTGTGATTCGTTACGATCCGATCGTTGTAAAAAACACGGAACGGTACGACAACAAGGGGGATAGAAAGCGGGACAATTGCAGTTCAACGAGTCGAATCTTTTACTCTTCCCGACTCAATGAAGAGGCAACCTGGCGATCTGCGTGAGACCCATGGCTTTCCGTCCCCACCTCGCGATGGGTTTGGCATGTTGTGACAATAATGTAACAAAGCTTTCGTTAAATAAACTTGAAAGGTCTTTGAACGGAGGAAGTTTCCGGCCTAGAAAAGGACCAGCTTGAGGATCGTCGCCGCCACTACGATCAGGAAAAAGACCCGGATGAACTTCACCTCCCGTTTGTGCACCAGGGTCGAACCCAAAAAAGCACCCAGGATCTGTCCCACACCCATGATAACTCCCACCAGCCAAAGCACCAGGCCCGCGTAGACGAAGACTCCCAGGGAGACGATATTGCTGGTGAAGTTGAAAAGCTTGGTCTGGGCTGTCGCCGCTTTGAGATCAAGCCCCAACAACAGCACCAGAGCCATGGTCCAGAAACTTCCCGTCCCCGGTCCGAAGAAGCCGTCGTAGAACCCGATGAGCAGCCCGAAGGCGGTATAGAAGAGCGCGTGGGGGATTCGGTGGGGTTTGGGCTCCATCCCCAGCTTCGGAGTCAAGGCGGTATAGACGAAGATGATAATCAGCATGAAGACGATCAAGGACTCCAGGGAATCGGCGGGGAACCACTGCACCACCGTCGCCCCACTCGCGGCACCTACGAAGGTGAAGAATACCCCCAGCAGAAGCTCTTTGGGCTTCATCAATCCCAGACGGGAGTAGTTGAGCGCCGCGGTGAAGCTGCCGAAACTGCTCTGGAGTTTGTTGGTCGCCAGGGCCTGGTGGGGCGGGATCCCCGCTGCCAGGAGCGCCGGGAGGGTGATGATCCCTCCCCCACCGGCGATGGAGTCGACGAAACCGGCCATCACCCCGGCCAGAAAAAGGAAAAAGAGGGTCAAAAGATCGAATTCCAACGGGAAGCTCCCTTCGATTTGTTCCCCGTATCATAGCCTTTTGCTTCCCAAAAAGAGATGGAGTGCTATCATTGTCCATACGATTCGACCCGAAAGGAAGGAAATGAGAGTATTGATCCTGGGAGCCGGAGGAGTGGGCGGATACATCGGAGCCCAATTGATCCGCCATACCGACGCCGAAGTGAGCATGGTGGCGCGAGGATCCCATCTGCAGGCGATTCGGGAACAGGACCTGGAGATCCGGGAAGATGAGGAAAACTACACGGTCCGTCCCGCCCATGCCGTCGCGGACCCGTCCGACCTCGGCACCTTCGACCTGATCCTAGTGACAGTCAAAGCCACCGATTTGGATGTGAGTCTGGAGAGGATTCGGAACAATGTGAAGGTAAGAACCGTCCTTCTCCCCCTGCTCAATGGGGTGGACCACGATCGGAAGTTACGAAGTGTATTTCCGGACGCCCGGATCCTCAACGGTTGCATCTACATCCTCTCAAATATCGTGGAGCCTGGGGTGATCCGAAAGAGGGGATCGATCTTTCAGATTTGTTGGGGAAGGCGGGATTTCGATCCGGAAGATTTCCGGGATCTGTCGGAACTCTTCAACCGTGCGAAACTTCATCACAAAGCCACGGAACGGATCGATCACAAGGTATGGAAAAAATTCCTCTTCATCTCTCCCATGGCCGCCCTCACCTCCCTCTATCGGATCCCCATGGACCGGGTGGTACTGGAACATCGGCAGGAACTGGAGGGAATGATGGGGGAACTCCTGGGCCTCGCACGAAAACGGGAAATCCCCCTGGACCGGGACGACCTGGAACGAACCTTGGAACGTATGGCGAAGACCCTCCCCGGAGCCAAAACCTCCATGCAATTGGATCTGGAGAAAGGAAAGCCCGCGGAGATCGAAAATCTCGTGGGACATCCGGTGCGGGAGGGAAAGCGTCTCGGGATCCCCACCCCCTTCTATTCCAAGGTCTATGATGCGTTGAAGACGATGTACGCTTAGAAAAGCGCACTGTCGGCCAAATGACTCGACTCATGGAGTATCTCAGCGGCCCGAATCTCCAGGAAGGTCGCAAATGGGTCGCAGCTCTGCTAGTGGGTTCGTCGCCTCTCCCAGACGATCCATCCCAGGAGAGCGACTCCGATCCCCAGGTTGATCCAGCTGCCTCCATCCTCAAAGAGTTTCTCGATCAGCCAATAGTTGAGCCGCGCGATCCGTTCGGGAGAGGTAAGGTAGTGGGTGTGGGCCCAGAAGCTGATCTCAGGACCCCAGAGAAAGGCGGCGATCTCCGGCGCGATGAAAAAAAGTAGAACTCCCAGGATCCCCCAGATCCCGGTTCCCGGTTTTAGGGATCGGGCGCTTTGACGCAGTACCGGGTTTCTCGCGGCACGATCGGCCGCCCGTCTGAGGCGCTCCTTCATGTAACGGATCGGAAATCAGAGCTGATTGTAGTGGATCAGAACATCGACAGGAGACTCCTGCGCGATCTGGCGGGCCGCTTCCGCCAGGAGGGTGTCCCGATCCTCGGCGGCGATGGCGAGAAGCTCGGCTTCGGCAGCTTCCCGCTTCTGCAGGATGTCCCGGACCAATCCGTGCTCTCCCAGCTCGAACTCCCCTTTCAGCCCCTTCTCTTTGCAAAGCTGCTGGAAGGATTCCCTCCGGGCATCGATCACCTCGGTCTCTTCCGCCATGAGGACGTCGGGGGTCATCGCACCGACCACTGGGTCCAGACCCGGATCGGCCATACTGACAATGAGTTGGTAATCCAGATAGCAGAAGACCTTCGCCCCTTTCGCAAACTCGAGAACGAAATCGATCCCCTTTTCCGTGGTGTAGGCACTGTCCAGGGCCAAGAGCACCCGTCCATACTCATGGACCGCTCCTTTTTTCAGTACAAAAAGGGTCGTTTCGATCTTGCGTACCAATTCGTCGATCTCCTCATGATCGTCGCTGACAACCAGGAAACTCTTCTCCCGTTTCGACTCTATTACGGCATGATCCACTATATCGTTCTCGTAAACCAGAACGGCCCAATCCTCATGACCCATTTGCCGCACGCTCTCCTGCAAATGTTCCCGAACGCTCTCAATGGAGCCGTCGCCCTCGGAAAAGAGGGGGAGTTCGAAAAGCCCCTCCTCCTGAACATAGAGCAATGTTACGCCCGCTCCGTAACGTTTTGAGAGCGTTTCGGCACTCTGGACGACACCGTCGAATTGATCCAACTCGGTGCATAGTGCCAGGATCCTTCGTTGACTCATCAGATCTCCTTTCTTCTCAAATTCCGCCGGGTGTCGGCATAAAAACG
>JALWPZ010000009.1 GCA_026994745.1 Campylobacteraceae bacterium
GTCCAGGAGCTCTTCGACCGGCTGCGGGCCCTGGAGGAGGCGACGATCCGCCGCCTGGTGGACCAGGCCGACGTGGTGCTGGCGACCAACTCCATGGTCGGCTCCGAAGCGCTGGAGAGTGCTTGCTTCGACCTGGCGGTGGTGGACGAGGGGAGCCAACAGATCGAACCCTCGACCCTGATACCCCTGCTGCGGGCCCCCCGTGGAGTTTTGGCCGGAGACCACCGCCAGCTCCCCCCGACCGTACTCAGCGACCTGGAGATCCTCAGGCACTCCCTCTTCGAGCGCCTGATCGAAGAGAAGAGCGTCCCTTCGACGATGCTGCGTATCCAGTACCGGATGAACGAGACCATCATGGATTTTCCCAATCGCCTGATGTATCGGGGGGAGCTGGAGGCGGCCCCTTCGGTGGCCCCGCGGCGACTGGAAATGAAAAAAGCCCCCGATTCGGCAATCCTGTCACCTCGGTGGCCGGTGGCCTTCGCCGATACGTCGCAGGGGGAGGCTCCCGAGCGCCTGGCTCCCCGCTCCACCTCTTACGAAAACCCTTTCGAGGCGCAGATGATCGCCCAGTGGGTTGCGGAGCTGATCGCATGTGGAGTGCCTCCCCGCTCCATCGGCGTCATCACCCCCTATCTGGCCCAGGTCAAGCTGATCCGCCGCCTGTTGGAGGGAACTCCGGAGATCGAGGTCAAAAGTGTCGACGGCTTTCAGGGGAGGGAGAAAGAGCTGATTCTGATCTCCCTGGTGCGCAGCAACCTGACCCGCGCTGTGGGTTTCGTCTCCGACGCCCGGCGTCTGAATGTGGCGATGACGAGGGCGCGAAGTAAATTGATCCTGATGGGAGATCGGAGGACTTTGGAGCCCAATGCACCCTTTGACAAACTGTTTGAATGGTTCGAGGGGCGGGAGGATGCGAAGGTTTTCACTCTTTCGGATTGATCGGGATGGTGTCACTTCTCATTTCGGGCATAGGGTCAGTGTAGATATCTTTCGTGCTTCCTAAGCTCTTTTCTTCGCTCGTTCCAGTTGGGAAGATATGTGCCGACCAAATCCCAGAAATCTTTGGAGTGGTTCTTGTGCCGGATATGGCAGAGTTCGTGGACGATGACGTAGTCCTGTAGCTCCATGGGGCAGAGCAGCAGACGGGTGTTGAGGCTGAGGGAGTTGCGGGAGCTGCAGCTTCCCCAGCGGCTTTTGGTCTTCCGGTAGCCGACCTTGGAGGGTCGAAGGCCGGTGAGGCGGCTCCACTCTTCGACCCTGGGGGTCAGGATTCGGGGTGCGTGGAGTCGGTAGTAGTCTTCGTAGAGCTCCTGAAGTTCTTCGTCCGAGGGGAAATAGGGCCCCCGGAGCAGGGCACGATCCTCTTCTTTCTCATAACGAAAACGGAAAACGTCGGATCCTTTTTCCTCTTCGAAATGAATGGGGACTTGGCGGCCACTCCAGGGGAAGGCTTCGGAGGGGGAGTGCCGTTTGGGCTCCTCTTGCAGTTTCCGGAGGATCCAGGCCTCTTTCTGCCGGAGGAACCGTTCGATGTTTTGCTGAGAGACCCGGGGGTTGCAGCGGACTTCCACCTCATTGTCCCGAACGTAGAGGTAGAGGTGTTTCATTCCTCTTCTGCGTTTCAGAGTATAGGGAATCGTGCCGCCGTCATCGAGGGTATGAAGATACTCTGGGGCGGCTTCGGAGCTCATCTCTCCTCGTTTCCTTCGTCGCCCAGGCTGTAGGGGATATGACGCTCTTTCAGGGCATGAAGGAAACGGCCGAAGGCTTCTTCGACCCGTCGAGGATCTTCGCCACTGAGGGAGATGACGACCCGAGGACCGTCGCTGTAGAGCTTGGGGAGGCTGGAGAGCTCCACCCCCTCGGGTAGATCCTCCATCAGGTCGATGAGGGTGCTTTCGCGGGTAAGGGCGGTGAGGGTTTTTCGGACGCTTTTATCCTGGTGGGGAGGAAAGAAACGATCCAGCGCCTCCTGTACCATGGGGTGGGCCATTTCGGGAAAACCGGGAGTGAAGAAGTATCGGTCGTCCAGATAGAAGCCCGGCATCCCATTGATCGGGTTGTTGCGGAGGAGTTTCGCCCCCTTGGGGAGTTCGGCCATCCGCAGTGGATAGCGGCGGTTGGGGACCTCCATGGTTTTGAGGCGCTCTTCGATCAGAGCCTTGGCTTCGGAGTGGATCGGAAGGGTGCCGTCACGCAGGGCGATGGCCGCCGCTTTGCGGGTGTGGTCGTCGGGGGTGGAGCCGATGCCGCCGAAGGTGAAGACCACGGCGTTGGGCTGGGAGGCGAGGAATTTGAGGGTCTGGACGATCAGCGCCGGATCGTCCTCGATGACGAAGCTGCCGGAGAGTGTGTATCCGCGCTCCAGGAG
>JALWPZ010000010.1 GCA_026994745.1 Campylobacteraceae bacterium
GAGCTCGAAATCGACCCGAACGGTGTGGTCGTCCTTGGTCACCAAATGCAAATGCTTTTTGGGTTCGTCGAGCATCAACAGATCGACGCTGGCCTCCACCAGGTCGCTGAGCTTGTAGGGGCGGAAATCGGGTTGGAAATTCTTGGAGGTGATCTGCTCGACCTTGGCGAACTCATCGATGAGGAGATTGAGCCGGGCGAAGATGGCGTGGAAGCGTTCCCGCTTCTTGGGATCGTCGATCATCTCCGAGAGGAAACGTCCTTTGGCGATGGGGGTCTTGAGCTCGTGCATGATGGCCCGAAGCAGGAGTTGGCGGGATCGGAGCAGGTCCCGGATGGTCTCCACCGCCTTGTCGAAGGCGTTGGCCACCTCGGCGATCTCGTCGTGGCGGTCGCTGTGGCAGTGAATATCCAGATCCCCCTCGGAAAAGCGGATGATCTGCCGTTTGAGCTCGCTGAGGGGCCGGATGGAGCGGATGATCCAGAAGTAGAGGATCACCAGCAGGGCGAAGGCCCCGGCGAAGGCGACGAAGAGTTCGATGGGGAAGCGGGGGCGATTGAGGTTCTCCAGGATCAGTTTGAACCGGTCGTTGTTAATGAGGATGTAGCGGTGAAGATTGACATTGACCACGTCGAAACTCTTCTCCTCTTCTCCGTCTTTTTTCAGGATCTTCTGCATCTGGAGTTTTTTGGCCCCGGCGTCGACGATACGGATGTTCTGGGAGGCGAGATAGGCGGTATCGATGGTGCCGTGTTTGAGGTAGTAGAGGTAGAGGTAGTGGATGTTGGCCCTCTCCTGCATCTCCAGTTCGGTCATGGAATTGCTCAGTGAACTCTGTAAGAGGGCGCTGAAGAGAAGGACCAGCAGAAGGATGGCGATGGAGAAGATCAGCCGGATCTTGGCCTTGAGGGAGTCGATCCGGAGTTGGAAACGGGAAAGTTTCATCGGAAAATCGGCTCAGAGGAGCTTGTAGCCCACGCCTCGGACCGCCTGGATCGCCTTGGGATTGCCCAGCTTGGAGCGGATTTTGCTGATGATGACGTCCAGGCTCTTTTGGGAGCTGTCGCTCATCACCTTGGATTCGTTGATGAGCTGTTCCCGGGAGAGGGTGATCCCCTGTTTGCGGATGAGCTGAGAGAGGATGTCGAACTCCGCCGGGGTCAGATGCATCGCTTCGCCCCGGTGATAGATGGTGTCTCCCCGGATCTCGTACTCGCTGGGGGGCGCCTGGCGTCCTCCGCTTTTGTTGTAGCGGCGAAGGAGAGAGAGGATCCGGGCGTGAAGCTCCTTGGGGTCGTAGGGCTTGGGAAGGTAATCGTCGGCGCCGAGCTGGAGGCTCTTGACCTTGTCCTCCACGTCGCTGCGTGCGGAAGAGATGATGACCGGTATGTCGTATTTGCGTACCACCTCTTCGCAGACCTCCAGGCCGTCCATCCCCGGTAGGGTCAGATCCAAAAGCAGCAGGTCGTAGTTCCCCACCCCGGCGCTGACCCCCAGGAAGGGATCCTCGTAGTTGGTCACCTCCATCCCGTGCTGGGCCAGGAATTCTGTGACGAGCTCCGCGAATTCGGGATCGTCCTCGATCATCAGGATCTTTACGGGTCGGTTCTCATCGGATTGTGTCTGCATAGGTCGATTCTATCCCTTGGAGGTAAATTGAAAGCAAATGCCAAACCTCATTTCGATCTTCGTTCGGTCGGCCGTGGATCGTTTGCACACTCTACCTGCAGTCGTTGGGAACGACTCCATTTCAAGGAGCATGCATGGACACAAACGACAGTGATGCCAAAGACTTCGGATCCTATGTGCCCAGGAGTTCCCGGTGCTCCACCATGGCGCACATGTTCTGGACCACGTCGATCCCGTGCTCTTTGGCCTTTTCGGCGGCTTCGTTGTTGACGATTCCTTTCTGGGTCCAGAGGACTTTGACGTCGCCGCGCTCGATGCAGGCGTCGGCGATGGGCCCCACCGCGTCGGGTTTGCGGAAGACCACCACCATATCCACCGGCTCGGGGATCTCCTTGAGGCTCCGGTAATACTTTTTCCCCAGGAAATCTTCGCCCTTGGGATAAATGGGAAAGACGTTGTAGCCATGTTCCATCATATATTTGGTGACGATATGGCTGTCTTTTTCCGGGTTGGGGGAGGCGCCGACCACGGCGATATTTTTGCACTCCTGCAGATAGCGTTTGACCTCTTCCTCGTTGCTGTTGATCCGGGGGAATTCACACTCCATAAAGTATCCTTTTGTATAATTTGCCCAATTTTACTAAGGAAGTGTTAATGCTGGATTTAAAGAGGATCGGTCGGGCGAGAAAACGGATTTCGGACGTGGTATTGCGGACCCCTTTCGCCTATGCGCCGATTCTCAGCGAATTGAGCGGATACGAGATCTATCTGAAGAAAGAGAATCTGCAGCGTACCGGCTCCTTCAAGCTTCGGGGCGCCTTCAACAAGATCGCCGTGCTGATCGAGGAGAGTCGTCGCAACGGGGTGGTGGCGGCCAGCGCCGGGAACCATGCCCAGGGAGTCGCCTTTGCCGCCCGGCACTTCGGGATCGACGGAACCATCGTCATGCCCGAATCGACGCCCCTGACCAAGGTCATGGGGGTTCGGGAGCTGGGAGCCGAGGTGGTACTGAAGGGGGCCAACTACGACGAAGCCTACGCCTACGCCGTGGAGTACGCCCAGGAGCAGGGCAAGGACTTCGTCCACCCCTTCGCCGACGAGGAGGTGATGGCGGGGCAGGGGACCATCATGCTGGAGATGCTCGAAGAACAGCCCGACCTGGACGCGGTGGTGATCCCCGTGGGCGGTGGGGGCCTGATCTCGGGTTGCGCCGTGGCGGCCAAGTCCCTCTCTCCCGAAATGCATGTGATCGGGATCGCCGCCGCCGGAGCACCGGCCATGAAGCAATCTTTTGACGAGCATCGTCCCATCGACACCACTTCGGTGCGGACCATCGCCGATGGGATCGCCGTGCGGGACACCTCTCCCGTGACCCTGGAATACATTCTCAAGTATGTGGACAAGATGAAGCTGGTGGGGGAGGATGAGATCGCCAGTGCCATCCTCTTTCTGTTGGAGCGCCAAAAGCTCACCGTGGAGGGTGCGGGGGCCGTTGGGGTCGCCGCGACACTCCACGGGCATCTGGACCTTCCGAAAGGGAGCCGGGTGGGCCTGGTGCTCAGCGGGGGGAACATCGATGTGACGATGCTTTCCCTGATCATCGAAAAGGGTCTGGTCAAATCCTACCGGAAGATGAAACTGGTGGTGACCCTGATCGACAAGCCCGGGGCCCTGGAGAACTTCGCCGGTCTCATGCGCCAGGTCCAGGCCAATATCGTTCAGATCGGCTACGACCGGACCTCCACGGATCTGGAGTTCGGGGACGCCCATGTCAGCGTGGCCCTGGAGACCAAGGGGGCCGAGCATCAGGAGCAGATTCGCCAGGCGCTGCGGGAGCACGGTTTCCCCTTTCGGGAGGAACACTGACGTGTCGCTTTGCGACACTAGTGAGGAGGGAGGAGTTAGTAGTTAGGGGTGTCGGTTCGCATTGCCTTGCAATGCTTTCAGCCTGGGCGAGATCACTGTCGACCACCGACCTTTCGGCACAGTTCGATGGCGACTCCTTCCCTGAGACCGTCGTCGATGACGACGCACTCCTCGAAGCTCAGTAGGTCGAAGAGGGATTCGAAGATCAAAATCCCCGCTACGATCAGGTCGTCCCGGCCCACGCCGACGGCCTCTTCCCTCTGCTCTTTGCTCATGGTCAGCAGTCGTTCCAGGTAGAATCGAAGCTCCTCTTTTTTCAGTGTCGTTCCGTTGATCCGTTCGGGATCGTAGGTCTCGTAATTCATTCCCAACTTCATGGCCGCCACCGTGGTGGGGGTTCCGGCCGTGGCGACGAAATGCCGGGGCTTTCCGTGTTTTCGGTACTCTTCGGCGACGTACTCCCGAAGCGGCGGGAGTTTTCGACTCAGAACTCTTTCGACTTCCTGCCAGCTTCCCGCTTCCTGACTCAGGGTGACGATCCCCAGGGGGAAGCTTTGGCTGTAGGTTCCGTGGGGACTTAGAAAGATCAGTTCCGTCGAGCCGCCGCCGATATCGGCCAGAACGAAGGAGTCCGCCGATTCTCCCAGGACATGTAAGCGATGTTCCACCGCCAGCAGGGTCAATCGCGCCTCTTCCTCCCCATCGACCACTTCGAAACGAATTCCGCTTCGCTCTTCGATCCGACGGAGCACATCGTCCCGATTTTTGGCCCGCCGCATCGCCTCGGTGCTAACCGCACGGATCGAGACGTTCTCGAAGCCCAAAGTACTTTTCGCTTCCTCCAAAGCCGTCAGAATGCGATCCACCGCATCGTCACTGATCCGACCCGTCTCCACCAATCCGTCGGCGGTGCGGACGATCCGTTCGTACTCGGCAACGAACTCTTTCCCTGTGCAATCCCGCTTCGTCGCCCGGAGGGTATTGGATCCCAGATCGATCCCGATGGAAAACTTCGGTTGTTTATGCGATGAATTCATGTCGAATTTCCTTTACATCCCACACCAATCACGAATCACGAAACAACGATCACCGCTCCACCCCGGCGGCTGTCCCCTGCTCCCCGGAAATCCCCGGTGACGGCGTTGACCCCGCCGAAAAAGATGCTGCTCTCTTCGAAAAGAGTCACGGGATAGTGAGCTTTCGCCGCTTCGAGGATCTCCGGGGCGTAGCCCGGCTCGAAGAAGAGTTCCCCCTTTTCGTAATGAATCCGAGGGGCGTCGACCGCGTCCCGGATCGATTTGCCGAAACTAAGATAACGGTCGCTGACCTCGACGATGGCGCTGCGGATCCGATTGGAGCCGGCGCTTCCCAGGATCAGGTGAGGGCGTCCATTATCGAGGATCAACGAGGGCGCCATCATGGAAGGCAGTCGCACACCCGCGGGCCATTGGAAGAAGCCGTGGGGGTTGAGGTCCTCCTCCCCCAGCATATTGTTCATCATGATCCCGGTGCCGGGAACCACCAGGCCGCTCCCCTCGCCGTTGGTGCTGGTGACCGAGGCGCAGTTTCCCTCCGCGTCGATGACGGAGATGTGGGTGGTGTTGCCCCAGAGGTTGACGCGGCTTTGGTGGCTCAGCCGGTAGTGTCGGAGCAGTTCGTGATCATCCAGTATTTCGATCAGGTGGGGATCATGGAGCCGTGGGTCGATATGGCTTTGGCGGAATTCGGCGGTAACCGCCATCGCTTCGACCAGGTCACGGACGTACTCCAGGGAGTAGCTGCTCATAGCCTGCGACGCTTCCAGCAGCTCCAGGGTGAAGGCGATGAGGATCCCGCCGGCGGAGGGGGGTGGGTTGGTATAGACCCGGTATCCCCGATAGTCGAAATCGATGGGTTTTCGTACTTCGACCCGATAGTTTTCCAGGTCTTCCCGACGCAGATGACCGTCATGCTCCCGATACGTTCGGTCGATGATCTCCGCGATCTCTCCCCGATAGAAGGGTGCCGAACCTTCGTTGGCGAAGAGCTGCAGGAAATCGGCGTAGTCAGGATTGCGCAACCGATGCGTCTCGTCGATCAACTCCCCATTGGGCAGATAGAGTTCCATCGCTTCGGGGGTCGAGCGCAGGATCGGCTCCAGAAGCCCGGCGAAGCTGGCCTGCAGTGCGGTCAGGTGGATCCCCTCCCGGGCATATTCCAGCGCCGGCTCGATGATCCGCTCTCTGGAGAGCCGTCCCCGTTCCCAGTGGATCCGGTCGATCCCGGCTACCATCCCGGGAACGGCGCTGGAGGCCGCCCCGATGTGGAACTCCTGGACGGTGGTTCCAAAATCGACGTCGATGGGGAAGAAATCCCCGGGTTCGGCCCGCAGAGGCGGGACATCGACGAAGAAATCGTAGAGAACGGGTTCCCGGTCCGGGGAGTGGGCCAGGAGGAAGCCTCCTCCTCCCAGGCTGGTGAGCATCGGTTCGGCCAGGGGGGCTGCCAGCATGGCGGCGCAGGCGGCATCGAAGGCGTTGCCCCCTTCTTCGAGGATTTGGGCACCGGCCTGAGCGGTGAGGCGATCTCCGGCAGCGATGACTCCTTTGGGCATGGAACTCCTTTTCTTGAACTAAGTGTTACGATTTTTTTTGTTCGGGGCTGAAGTCTCCGATTCCGGAATGATATCGTGAACCATGGGAACACTCTATCAAGCTCTGGATGTCGGGTAGGGAGGCGAGAATTCATTCTCGCACACTGCAAGCACAATCAGAGAGATTGCCGAATGATTTCCCGTTTCCCTGAGCCCTATCCAATCACGCCTCACGAATTACGAATCACGTTTCACATCGATCACTCGATCAACTCTTCCCGGATCACCTCTTTGAAATCTCCCGTCTCTTCATAGATCCGCCGGAGTTTTCGGGCGATGGTTTCCTGTTCGATCAGGTCGTGGAGCGCCTGGATATCCGACTTGGGTGTCTCCAGTGCCTGGAAACTGCCGGTGCGATCCAGCATCTCCAGCAACTCGTGGGCCTTTTGTCGGAGGGGGATGACATCGTCCCCTTCGATGAACATTCCCTTCATACCGTGTCGGGCCGCGTTCCATTTGTTCTGCTTGCTGATCTGGTGGTGGACCCGGCCTACGGGATACTGGGTCAACCGATGGAGCAGCGCCTGATAGAAGAGGGTGATGAGCCGCAGTCGTTCCCGGTCGTAGAAGGCGTCGCAGACCCGTAGCTCCACCGTTCCGAAGCCCTGATGGATGCGCACGTCCCACCAGACATCCTTGGCGCTCTGGATCGTGCCCGTGGCGTAGAGCTGCTCCATCAGGCTGCAATACTCCCGGTAGCTGGAGAAGTATTCGGGGATTCCGGCCCGGGGGAGGCGTTCGAAGATTTTGCTGCGATAAGATTGCAGGCCGGTATCCTCCCCCAAATGGAAGGGGGAATTGGCCGAGAGGGCCAGGAAGATCGGCAGATAGGTGATGCTGGCGTCGTAGGCCCGCAGGGCCGCCTCTTCGTTGGGCATGGCCACGTGGATGTGCAGGCCGCTGATGAGGAAGTTCTTCAGAACCACCTGCAACTCTTTGGCAAAGGCGTCGTAGCGGGGGTCCTGGAAGCGTTGGTTGTCCTCTTTGTGCTCGAAGGGGTGGGTGGCCAGCGCCGCCAGACGGATCCCTTCCTTTTCGCCGATGCGCGTCAATTCGTGGAGGGTGTTCATGACGAAATCGGCTGCTTCGTCGGCGCTGTTGCAGACGGGGGTGACGATCTCCACCATCGACTGGAGCAGCTCCTGATGGACGTTGGGGCGCAGGGAATCGGGGAGATGATCGAATAGGTAGGGGGAGCGGTTGGCGGGCTTCATCGTCTCGGCGTCGATGAGGCGCACCTCCAGCTCGACCCCCAGGGTCCAGGGATTTTCGGGGTGAAAGATGGAGAGATCACAGCTTCGGGACATCCCGGATCCTTTTTTCTCCCATTTTACCCTATTCGTCCCCATGGATCATTTTGGAGACGATGCACTCTTTGGTCTTGAGCTCATGCATGAACACCCCGCCGAGGTGAAGAGTGATGAGCCCCATCAGAGGCCAGAACAGGGCTTCATGAAGCTCCTTGGCCCAGTGGGCGGAATCCTTACTGATTCCCAGGGTGTCGTGGAAGTAGTAGAAGGTACCGGTAAGAGCGATGACGAGGATCGCGACACAGATCAGCAGATGGATGGTGTTTTTGAAACGCTCGGCGTTGTTTTCGCTGTGCAGGACCTTGAGGATCGGCACCTGTGCGTCGCCACGGATCATGGCGACGATACGCAGGACGATGGCGATGCCGAGAACAATGGCCAGAGTGTAGTGCCACTCCCACATGGGGGCTCGGATTGCCTTGGCCACGGTGATGGCCTGGTCGGGATCGATCGCGATGTGAAAGCCGGCAAGTTTGGCCTGGATGATCTCGGCATTGGTTCGTTTGTCGAGAAAGGTCATTCGCAGAAAGACGGTACCGGCAAGACCCAAGACCGAGAACGCGGTCCACCAGTGCCAGAGACGGAAGAGTGGAGGGAACTTCTGCTGCATGAACGTTTCCTTATGATTATTTTAGAAAATTATATTTGATTGATATGAAGATAGCCTTGGCTGATGTTCATGTTTTGTAGTGTTGGATTGCAGGGCTCAATTCAAAAGGTTGCTGTTTTTCGTGCCTTCTTCTTCATTTCTTTTTCTTTGTTCTCGCGACAAAGAAAAAGGAAACGAAGCAAAGAAAAAGAAAACGCGAGTCACTGACGTCACCCAGGACCCCCCATTCATGGAGGAGCGCCAATCACGAATCACGCATCATGCATGACACCCCACGCCTCACACCCCACGCCTGACGAATCACGAATCACGTTTCACGAACCTCACCGCTCCTCCGGCAGATGCTCTTTCAGACGATGGACGAAGTAGAGCCCCAGGCCCAACATCGCCAGGGTGATCCCGTAGAGGACGTTGTATCCGAACCACTCCAGAAGGAAACCACCGGGAATGGAGAAGAAAAGGCCCACCGAGACGATGGTAGATTGGATGGCGACATAGACGGGGCGCTTCTCTTCGCTGGCGATCTCCAGGACCAGGTTCATGTCGGCGTTTCGGAAGCCGTCGATCCCGATCCCGAAGAGTAGGAAGATCGCACCGTAGAGCCAGGCGTTGTCGGCGAAAAAGGCGATGAGAAAGGCGGCGGCCATGAGGCCGTAGGCGGTCTGAAGCATTCGGGCGTAGCGGCCTCCGAAACGTTTCCAGAGGAAGAAGTTCCCCAGGACGCTTCCGATCATCTGCACGGTGATGAAGCTTCCTACCAGCCAACCGCTGAGCTGGATCGTCTCTTTGGCCTGGAGAATGACGAAGGGCATGGCCAGGAGGAAGGAGTAGCCCAGGAGCGATGCGCCGATCTGGATCTGGAGGCGCTGGTCTTCCCTCAGGATCCCCCAGGCGTTGCGCAGGAAGTGGACAAAACTCTCTTCCCGCTGGCTGACCTTCTCCTTGGGGGGCTCCTCGATGGTGGCGAAGGCGGCCAGGCCGATGGCCATGAGAAAGGCGCTGAGCATAAAGAGCATGGCGTAACTCTCGGGGGCCTCGAAACGCTGGAGGACCCAGCCGGCGATCCCTCCGCTGATGATGGCACCTACCGAAGACCAGAGCTGACGGTCGGCCATGGTACGTCCCCTCTGCTCCCGGTCGAAGACCTTGGCGATGATCTCTTTGAAGTAGATCCCCCCGAAGCCGGCGACGAAACTGAAGCCGAATAGGCCGATCCCGATGAGCCAGAGGGTCAGCGTCGGGTTGCGGTCGCCGACGAAGTGGATCGCCGCACCGATGAGGAACCAGAAGAGAAAGCGAAAGAGAAAGACCAGGCGCATGAGCGGCATGACCCGGGCGTAGCTCTGGGCGTAGAAGGCGGCGACGAGCTGCACGGCGATGGCCCCGCCGCGAAGCAAAGAGGCGAAAAGACCCACCAGAGCAAGGTTGGAGCTGAAGTGGTGGACGATCAAAGGCAAAATGGTGCTGGGTTCGGCGACGGTAGTGGCGACGGAGAGAAAAAATCCATGCAGAGCGTTTTTGATGTTGTTGATCCGGTATGTTCCCATCTATCGGCTCCGGAGGATGTCAAGGGGTTTGGGGGAACTTGGGGGCTTCCGGGTCGTGTGCTTTTTCTTCGCTCTTCGCGTATGCCGATGGTGGTGTTTCCGTACTCTGGGGGGATTCCAGTATCCAACGGAGCTGGGCCGTTCCGCCGACTCCTCATCGATCCGGTCGAACATGGCGACGGTGACGTAGTCGTAACGGCTGGAGGGGTTCCAGAGCAGCCAGCCCGAAGCCCCCAGTTTCTCGGCGGCTCGGATCTGGGCGGCGATCTCGTGTTCCCGGTACCGGTGGCGACTGTAGGCGTAATCCCGGAAGGATTGGAGCCAGGGGCGGAACTTTTCCGGGGCGATCCCTCGGGCGATCCCCTTTTCCAGGCTGATGCGGACGATCTCGTAGGGGTGGGCCGCCGGATTGGAAAGTGACACGCTTCCCCGGGTAAAGCCCGAGGGGTAGAGCATGGGACAGAGATAGTCCACATGGGGAGCCATCTGTTCCAGAACTTGGCCGATGCCGGTATCGGTGCGGTTCCAAAGCACGTAACCGAAAACATCCACGGAGACTTTGACTCCCAGTGGATGGAGCCGATCTTCGGCCTCCTGGAGAAAACGATCGATGGCAGCGACCCGGTTGGACTGGGTATCGACGCCGTCGTAGCGCAGGCCACGATGGGCCGGGAAACGGATGTAGTCGAAGTTGATCTCGTCGAAGCCGAATTTCGCCACCTCTTCGGCGATGTCGAGGGTGTATCTCCTCGCTTCACGATCGAAAGGATCCACCCACGTCTCTCCATGCCGATCGTGCCACACCCCTCCTCCGGGGCGATGAACCGCACGGGAGGGGAAGGTGCGGGCCTGGCGCTTGTCCTTGAAGACGGCGATGCGGGCGATGAGGTAGATCCCCCGGGACTTCAGGTCCCGCACGTACCTTTGGATCTCCCGGATGGTGGCGAATTTGGAAGCGTGAGTCCGCTTCGTGTCAGGGAGTTCACTGGGATAGCTCAGATCCCCTTTGACATTCTTCATATCGATGACCAGAGCATTCATCGGGGTCTCCTCGATGATCTGCAGGGCGTGTTTGAATTGGGGGGTATCGGGATCGGCGGTGTGACGGTTGAGATAGAGGGCTCGGACCTCTGAACGCAATTCGGATGCGGAGACATTCGGTTTCGAAGCTTCTTCCCGGATTTCTTTGAGTTGGGAGGGGTGGAAGAGCTCTTCGGCGTTTATAAAGGTAAGGCTGAGGAGCAAGAGGAATATGATCCGATGTTGTTGCATGAATGTCTGTTCTTTCTGTGAGTTTGATTCTCTTCTTCATTTCTTTTTCTTTGTTCTCGCGACAAAGAGAAGGGAACGAAGCAAAGAAAAAGAAAACGCGATTTCTGTCGTTTTTCCGATTGTGCCATGCGTGGCGAAGTATTCTGCGCTCTCGTACCATTATCTTGTATAGATTGGGCAATGGAGTCCTCTGAAAAACCCTCGTCATTCCGGGCTTGATCCGGAATCCAGGGCCACGCATACCCAGGATATCGTGGATCCTGAATCGAGTTCAGAATGACGGGGGCGCTTTCATGAGGTTTTTCAGAGGGCTCAATAGTCAATCTGGATCTGCGCTGACGGCGCTCCCAATAACACCAATACACCAATAACTAATAACGAAGGAGAGCCGCAAATTATTTTTTGCGACTCTCCTTCTCCTCGATCCCGCTCATTCCGAAGCGTCGGGCCAACTCCTGTTTGACCCGGTCGGGAGAGATCTCCCGATAACCCAGACCGACCAGGGAGTGATAGAGCAGGTCGGCGGCTTCGTAGATCACCTGCTCGTCGTTCTCTTCGTCGATGGCTCCGGCCAGCTCGTCGGCCTCTTCCCGGATTTTGCTGAGCAGCAGCGCTTTGTTGTTCAGGAGCTTACGGGTCCAGGACTTCTCTCCACCGGAGTTCTTGCGCTCCAGGATCGTATGGTAGAGGGTATCGACGACGCCGTAGATGGCGTCGGTATCCACCGTTTTGTCCGCGACCACTTCGCCCCGGGTGACCGAAGTGAAGAAGCAGCTGGGGCGGCCGGTGTGGCAGGCGACCCCTTTCTGCTCCACCTTCAGCAGGATCGTGTCGGCGTCGCAGTCGACGAGTAGGTCCAGCACCCTCTGGGTATGGCCGGAGCTTTCGCCCTTTTTCCAGATCCGCTGTTTCGAGCGGCTGAAGTAGTGGGCGTATCCCGTCTCCAGGGTCAGCTGGTAAGCCTCTTCGTTCATGTAGGCCAGCATCAGGACGTCGCCGCTCTCCGCCGATTGGGCGATGACAGGGACGAGGGGATTTTTCTTCCAGTCGATTTGCATCATGATGATTTCTCCGAAATCATCAGCGTTGAGCGTTGAGCGTTGAGCGTTGAGAAGAAAAAAGATTTTTTAATAAAAACCTTTTCATCAACTCCTCACTCCTCACACCTCACTCCTCACTGATTCTGTGTCGAGACCGCTTTCTGCTCCCGCCCCTTGGTGTCGACCCAGATGTTGGGGACGGCGCCGCCGGGGGTCAGGAAGATCTTGGCGTCTTTGTTGACCTTGAGGGCCTGGTTGAAGCCCTTCTGGGTCTTGATCTGTTCAAGCTGAAGCAAGGAGGGGGTCAGGGATTCGGAGATCAACTTGTTGGCCTTGGCCTGGGCGCCGGCCTCGATGCTGATGCGATCGGCCTCTCCCTGGGCTTCGATCCGCTTCTTCTGGGCTTCTCCCCGGGCGATTTCGGCCTTGCGCTGGGCGTCCTGCTTGGCTTTTTCCTTCATCTGTTCGGCGATAGTGACCTCCTGCTTGGCGATCTGGACCCGTTCGATCTGCTCTTTGATCTTCTTGGGCAGGTCGATGGTCCGCAACTCCACGGAGCTGAGGATCACCGGCTTTTCGGGGAGGGAGTCGATAGCTTCTTTGATCTTGGTCTGGATCGCCTTGGCGATTTCGTTTCTCATTTCGGGGAGCTGCTCGGCGGGATAGCGGCCGATGACGTCACGTACCACTTCGCGGACCTTGGAGTTTATGATTTTTTCTTCCCAGCTGGTGCCCCACTTCTCGATAGTCTGGGGGGCGGATTCGGGCCGGAGGCGGTATTGGACCGCCAGGTCGATGTAGACGGTCAATCCCCGCTTGTCCAGAACCTGGATCGCCGGGTTGTGTCGCAGGCCCCCTTCGAAGCCCCGATAGCCGTTGTCCCCGATCTCGTTCTTTTCGGTGTTGCTGTAGGTGATCATCCGCACCCGGGTATTGACCGGGATGATCTGCTCGAAGAAGGGGATGTAGAAATGAAGCCCTGGTGGCAGTGGCTTTTCGTAGAATTTACCGGTGCGGACCTTGATCCCGACCTCTCCGGAGTTGATGATGGTGTAGGGCTTGAGTACGAAGAATCCGAGAACCAGGGCGATGACAAGCACGAAGATTGCCACCATCTTGTTGTTGGCGCCTCCGCCGGAGAAGGGGCTTTCGAAATTGATCCCCCCTCCGCCGTTGTTGCCTCCGTCCCCGGAGTCGTTGCGTTCCGGCTCGTTCTGGGAGGGTTTGCGTTTTTTGAAATAGTCGTTCATGTCAGCGGGCATGTGAAAATCCTTTGGATTTTAGTTAGGAATTGGTAGTTAGGAGTGAGGAGTTATGGAAGGTATTGCATAGCAACACCTTCCATTGAAATATAGATCAGTTTCTAATTTCCAACTCCCAACTCATAATTTCATCAGATGAATGTCAAATAGTGTCTGTACTTCTCGTCCCGTCCGTGGACGGCGTCGAAATAGGCGCTTTGCAAGTTCTCGGTGACGGGGCCGCGGCGGCCGTTGCCGATGACCCGGTGATCCAGGGAGTTGACGGGGGTGACCTCCGCTGCCGTTCCCGTAAGGAAAACTTCGTCGGCGATGTAGATTTCGTCCCGGGTGATGTTGCGTCGTTCGATGGGGATCCCCATGTCCCGGGCGATCTCCAAGATCGTCGACTGGGTGATGGATTCCAGGGAGTTGTCGTTGGGGGGAGAGATCAGTACACCGTCGCGGACGACGAAGACGCACTCTCCGGTCCCTTCGGCGATGAAGCCGTTCTCGTCCAGCATCAGGGCCTCTTCGAAACCGTTCTCGATCGCCTCGTATTTGGCCATCTGGCTGTTGAGGTAGTTGGCGGCGGCTTTGGCCTTGCCGAAGGTGGAACGGTTGGGATTGCGGGTGATGGAGGAGGTGCAGCATTTGATGCCGTTCTCCAAGCCTTCCTCTCCCAGATAGGCTCCCCACTCCCAGGCGGCGATCATGGTCTGTACCGGCGCGTGCTTGTGGTAGAGCCCCATGACGCCGTAGCCCAGGTAGATCAGAGGGCGGATGTAGACGTTTTCGCTGAACTCGTTGACCCGCAGTAACTCGATGTGGGCCTGCTTGACGGTCTCGTAGTCGAGGTTGGGCTCGATGGCGACGATCTTGGCACTGTTGTAGAGACGGCGGCAGTGCTCCTCCAGGCGGAAGATCGCTAATCCATCGGTGGTCTGATAGGCCCGGGTTCCCTCGAAAACGGCGTTGCCGTAGTGGAGGGTGTGGGTCAGGACATGAACCTTGGCTTCCTGCCAGGGAACCAGTTCACCATCCATCCATATATATTTCGCTTCTTTCATTCGTTCACTCCAAAATATGGTCCCGGCACATAGTCGGAAAATTTAGGAGATAGTCTATCCAAAGGGGGCTGAGAGTCGTATGACATTCAATTCGCGCTTGCCTATCACAAAGAATTCTTGAATCCAGGAAGCCGGGCCGTTACCGGAAGAATCGTCGGAGATGCTCGGTGTGGTACATTTCTCTGTCAGCTTTATGTATAATCTCTAATCCGCTTCGCTGGTTGAAGCAAAGTGGTGAAGAGAAGAGGGAAGGAACTATTTCGATGGGTAGAGAAGAGGCGAACGGCAGTAGAAGGGTACGGCGTCCTGAGCCGACAGGAAAAGAGATCAAACTGAGTAAAAAACGGATCATCGTCAGCAAGACCGATATGAAAGGGATCATTCTCTACGCCAACGACTATTTTTCCGAAGTCTGTGGATATTCCGAAGTGGAGTTGATCGGACAGCCCCACAACATCGTGCGGCATCCCGACATGCCCAAGGCGGTCTTCTACCTCCTTTGGCAGACGATTCAACGGGGGAAGAACATCACGGCGGTGGTCAAGAACTTGGCGAAGAGCGGCGACCACTACTGGGTGATTACCGATTTCGAGATCCAACAGGACAGTATGGGAAATATCTATCAATATACGGCCTATCGACGAGCGGTTCCCCGCCAGATTTTGGAAACGATCGAGCCACTGTACGCCAAGATGTTGGAGATCGAGAAGGTTCATGGGATGAAGGCATCTGTAGAGTATCTAAACAGCTACCTAGCAGAGCGGGAGATGACCTACAACGAATACATTGATGAACTGGCCCAACCCAAAGGGATCGCTGCACTACTTTTTGAACAGATGAAAAAAATGTTCCGATAATCAATGAGAAAGTTAGGGACTTGAAAGAGAAAGTTCCTGAGCTCAATCATGTGTGACAAATCTTACTTCTTGCCATTTACTTCGTCATAGTGTAGTTGCAGCCCCTCGTTGGTCATGACAAAGCCGCTAATGAGGATCTCCCCTCTGTGGACCATCTCGTGGTGCTTTTTGCACAGGGGGATGAGGTTGTAGCGATGGTTTTTGTGGAAGTGACCGATATTTCCCGCCTCGTCGGCCAGGTGTTGGGGAGCGATGTGATGGACCTCGTCGACGGGAGCGTCGCAGAGGGCGCAACGGGCCACGAAGAGCTCTTTGTGGTATTTGCTTCGTTTTTTCTTTTTGAGGTTTTTGAGCTCACTGCCACCGTCGACCAGTTCCCTGCGGATTTCGTCGGCCTGACGGAGGAAAGTCTCATCCATGTGGAGGCTGCGGGCGAACTCCAGGCCGTAGAGGGAGTCCCCCAGGCCAACCTTCAGCCGTCGGTCGTAGATAAGACGGTCGGTGGCGGCGTCGTAACGGACTCCCAGATGTAGGAAGATCAGGCGTTGGAGCTTGCGCACCGCTTCGATCTCGGCCAATTGGTGTAGGTGGCTGGCGAAGATGAAGCGGGCCCCCAGCTCCTCGAGGCGCAAAATGGCGCTGCTGACGATGGCAAGGGCCGAGAGGGTTTCGGTCCCCTGGCTGATCTCGTCCCCCAGGACCAGGGAGCGTTCGTCGGCCCGGTTGAAGATGTTCTTGAGCTCCAGCATCTCCACGCTGAAGGTGCTCAGTCCCTTGTAGAGGTTGTCCCGGCTGACGATGCGGGTGAAGAGCTTGCGGAAGATCCCCATGCGCAGCTCCACCGCCGGGACGAAGAAGCCCGCCTGGGCCAGGATCACCGCCAGGCCCACGCTCTTCATCAGGGAGGATTTCCCGCTGGAGTTGATGCCATAGAGCAGGACTCCCCGGACCTCTTCGCCGCCGCTGGCATCCAGCATGATGTGGTCGTGCTTCGTGCTGTTGGGTTCGCCCAGGTAGACGTCGTTGGGGACGTAGATGCCGTGTTTTTCGTTGGCTTCGATGATGGGGTGGCGCAGGGCGACGGCTTCGAGGAAGTTCCCCTCTTCCAGGATGGGGCGGACCAGGTGCATCCAGCGGGCGCAGCGGGCGTTGCTGACGGCCACGTCGATGTCGGCGATGAAACCCACCAGCCGGTCCAGAAGTAGGGAGTGACGCCGTTCGATCTCCTCCAGGCTCAGGAGGTAGCGCTCTTTGACCCGAGCGACCAATTTGACCCGGGCCGCCTCGATCCGCTTGGTGATCTCTTCGAAGACGGGAGCGTGGATTTTGACGACGCTTTTGAGGATCTTGTATCGGAAATCTCGTAGGAAGATATGCTCTCCGTCCAGCGTGACGTAGCTCTCTTTCAGGGCTTTTTCGATCTGGTTGAAGCGGTTTTTGGTCAGGACCAGATGGTAGCCTTCGCTCTCCAGGTAGCCGGTCTGGACGATGGGACCGCTCGTGGTGGAGATCAAACGGTCCCGGTCGAAGAGTCCTTCGATGTGCCGGGCGACCGATTCGATCTTTTCCAGCTCGTTGCGCTGTTCCTGGGCCAGGGTGTCGATGGAGGGGTGGACCCCCTCGCGGAAGATGTTGTCGTCGATCTGGTCGATGCGATATTTGGCGCAGCGCTCCAGGTCGAAACTGCTCTCGAGATAGCGGGAGAATTCGGCGCTTTCACTTTTCAACGCTTCGTCTACTTCGATTCCTGACTCCTGGCAGAGGGTGAAGAGCTCCTCGATCCCCTCCATGGACATGGCCACGTAGGTGAGCTCCACGGGATGGAGGCGTCGGAGCTTGATCCGCCGCGTCAGGCGTTCCAGGTCGTAGATCTGCTTCAGACGGGTGGCGAACTGCTCGCTGCGGGGGGCGACCCGCTCACTGAGATCGTAGCGGGCGTTGAGGATCTCGGGGTCGCAGATGGGATTGAGGAGCCGCTCTTTCAGCAGGCGCTTGCCGAAGGCTGTGGAGCTGCGGTCGATGAGCTCCAGCAGCGTCACCTCGGAAGGGTCCCGGCTGATGACCCCCAGCTGCTCCAGGGCGTTGTTCCCCAGATAGAGGTAGCGGTTGCTGCCCAGGAACTGGGGGCGGTTCATCTTTTCGATGAGGCTCTCGTCGTGTTCGATGATGAAGTCGATGAGGATCGCCAGGGCTTCGGTGGTGAGGGGGTAGCGCTCCAGATCCAGGTATTCGATGGGGCTCAGCAGTGAGCGGATCTGAAAGACCCGACCGAAAAGTTCGTTCTGATAGGCGATTCGGGGGTGGGTCTCGTTGAAGCTGTGAGGGAGGTTTTTGATCTCCAGGTAGTTCAGCAGCCACTCCCGGTCGATCTCTCTGTTGGCCAGGGTGAGGATCACTTCGGAGCTGTGGTAGCTCTGGAGCAGATTGAAGAGTTCGTCCAGAGCGAAGGTGCGGTCGTCGCGGCTGGAGTGGATCTCGTTGACCAGGGTCTTTCCGGTGGTGACGTCGATGGCGGCGTAACCCACCGAGTAGATCCCCCGGTTTTCGTCCACCAGGATCGAGACGATGTTGTTCTCTTTGGCGTCGTTCTGATACTCGAAATTGGTGCCCGGGGAGATGATGTTGCCGATATAGCGTTTGACCTTGGGGGGCGTACCCTTCTGGCGAACCAGGATCACGGTGTATTTACGGCTCTGGACCAACCGGGCCAGATAGCGTTCCAGGCTGATGGTGGGGACCCCGGCCATGAGCGGGTTGGCGACGGAGTTTTCCAGGATGCTTTTGTTCTTGCGGGTCAGCTGGATGTTGAGGAATTCGGCGACCTCTTTGGCTTTGCCGATCTTGAGCTCTTCGTTGTTGACCTCGTAAACCTCGAAGAAGTTGCCTACTTCGATGAAGACCAGGGCATTGGGGCCGTAGCGCTCTTCGTAGTGGCGCTGGAGCTCGAAGTAGAGTTCGGTGAGCAGTTTGCCCTTTTGGTTGAGAATCTCCGTCGCCCGATCCACGCTCCGCCAGCCCTTTTTGCTTTGGGGGGATTTTAGCATAATTGATCGTGATTCGTGATTCGTGATTCGTGATTCGTGAGGCGTGAATCGTGATTCGTAATTCGTGATTGGTGATTGGAAGGCGTTGCATGGCAACGCAAACCGAAATTTCTCGTTTCTATTTTCTCATTCCATTCTTCCTTGGCTATAATTCACGGAAATTTAGCATGAGGAAAAAGCATGGCGGAACGGGCACGGGTATTGATCGACAGCCGGGATCAGCGGGGGCTGGTCTATCGGGTCTCCAAGGTCTTTTTCGACTATGGGCTCAACATCGACAGCAACCGGGAGTTCGTCGACAAGGATGCGGGGAAATTCTTCATGCGCTCCGTAGTGACAGGGGATTTCGATGAAATGAAACTCCTGGAAGATCTGCGGAAAGTGGTGCCGGAGGGGGCCAACGTCCGGGTGATCACCCCCCGGCG
The DNA here is from genome assembly GCA_026994745.1 of Campylobacteraceae bacterium. Classification (GTDB taxonomy): domain Bacteria; phylum Campylobacterota; class Campylobacteria; order Campylobacterales; family Sulfurovaceae; genus Nitratifractor. The sequence goes on from JALWPZ010000010.1 coordinate 18,541, forward strand.
GAAAAAGATCGTGATCATGGCCACCAAAGAGTCCCACGCCCTGGGGGACATTCTGATTCGCCACGCCGACGGGGAACTGCCGGCGGACATCGAGGCGGTCATCGCCAACCGGGAGGTCCTACGGGATCTGGTGGAGCGCTTCGATATCCCCTTCGTCCACATCCCCGCCGACGGATTGAGCCGGGCCGAGCACGAAGAGAAGGTGCTGGAGGAGCTGGAGAAATACGAATTCGACGTGATCGTCCTGGCCAAGTATATGCGAATTCTGACCCCGGATTTCGTGGAACGCTATCCGGGAAAGATTCTGAATATTCACCACTCCTTCCTTCCCGCCTTTATCGGAGCCAATCCTTACAAGCAGGCCTACGAGCGGGGGGTCAAGATCATCGGGGCCACGGCCCACTTCGTCACCAACGACCTGGACGAGGGGCCCATCATCGCCCAGGATGTGATCCCGGTCAATCACCGTTTCGACTGGAAGGATATGCAGCGCGCCGGTCGAGATGTGGAGAAGGTGGTTCTCTCCCGGGCGCTCAATCTGGTTCTCAACGACCGGGTCTTCATCCACGGCAACAAGACCATCGTCTTTTGATGTTCAATATCGTTCTCGTCTCTCCCCAGATTCCCCCTAATACCGGCAACATCGGACGCCTCTGTGTCAACCTTGGGGCGAAGCTGCATCTGATCAAACCTCTGGGTTTCGACATCGGCGAAAAGGCGGTGCGTCGGGCGGGGCTGGATTACTGGAAAGAGTTGGATCTGACGATCTGGGGGTCGCTGGAAGAGTTTCTGAGGGCCCATCCGATCGATGAAGGTTTCCATCTGGCGACCACCAAAACCGAACGCCCCTATTGGGAGGCGAAGTATCAGCCGGGGGATTGGCTGATCTTCGGCTCCGAGACCGCCGGGTTGCCGGCAGAGCTTCTAGTAGAGTACCCTGACCACTGCGTGACGATCCCCATGGGGCCGCAAGGCCGGAGCCTGAACCTCTCCGTGGCGGTGGGGATCGTGGCCTACGAGGGGGTGCGGCAGAATGGGGGAATCTTTGGAAACTAGTAAATAGAAACGAGTAACTAGTAACCGATTTTGTCTCACCAATCACCAAATTAAGGACAGTGCATGAAATTCGGAGATATTCTCTATATGATCGCCGTCGTGCTCTTCGCCTGGATCACCTTCGCCATCATCCGGGGGAATTTCCAGCGGAAATTCGACGAGGAGGGGCGCAGGCGGGATCTTGTGGATCCCGATGGGGATCCAAATGAGAAGATAGAAAATAGAAATGAGAAATTGAGTGAAAAAGAGTTGCATGATGGGGAATGAAGTATCGAAAGACGGGCTTTCTGAATCGTTGGAGATTGGACGGGTCAATCGGCTGGAGGTGTACAAAAAGAGCGAGTTTGGGCTCTTTCTCCGCGCCGCGGACGGCGGGGAGGTGTTGCTGCCCAACGCTTATGTGACGTCGGAGATGGAGGTGGGCTCCATCGTGGAAGTCTTTCTCTATCACGATTCCGAGGATCGCCCCGTGGCGACGACGGAGCGCCCCACCGCGATGTTGGATGAGTACGGACTCTTTACCGTTGTGGATTATCGCCCCTATGGGGCCTTTGTGGACTGGGGTTTGCCCAAGGACCTTTTTGTGCCTCTTTCCCAGCAAAAAGAGTACTTCCGCATCGGGGAAAGAAAGCTGCTACGGGTTTGCCAGGACGAGCGGACTGGGAGGCTCTACGCCACACAGAAATTGGGGAAACATTTCGTTCGGGATATGAAGGGTTTGAGGCCGGGGCAGGAAATGGAGTTGATCGTTCTGGCCAAAACGCCCCTGGGGTACAAGGCGATTGTGGAAAACCGTTACGAGGGGATGCTCTTTGAAAACGACACCTTCGAAGCATTGGAGGTGGGGGATCGGCGTCGGGGTTACATCGTCAAGGTCCGGCCCGACCACAAGCTTGACCTGAGCCTGCGTCCTCCCGGATGGGAGGCGAAGTCGGTGGAGGCGAAGGAACGGGTCCTGCAGCGTCTGGAGGAGTCTGGGGGAGAGCTTCCCTACGGATACAAGAGCTCCCCGGAGCAGATTCGGGAGATCTTCGGTCTGAGCCGAAAGCTCTTCAAGCGGGCATTGACGGAGTTGGTCGAGGAGGGAAGGATCGAAGCGGGGGCGGAACGGATCCTAGCCCTGCCAAAAGCCGGAAAATAGCAGAATGTCGTCGCTTTGTTTGTCCGGGATCTCCCGGAGGATCAGATCGGCGACCATCTGGCCGATGGCCGGGCCCATGGTGATCCCCAGCCACCCCAGGCCGGTGGCGTAGATCAGGTTGGGGCAGCGCTCTTCCCGACCCACCAGGGGGCGGTCGTTGGGGGGCAGAGGGCGGAAGCCCGCCCAGGGGACGATATTCTTCATCTCGAAGGGTCGGGTGTATTCCCGGAAGTGGTGCAGGTAGCTGTCGATCCGCTTCTGCAGGGGGCGGGGATCCTTCGAGCCCAGCTCCAGTTTGCTGGTGAGCCGAACATCCTTTCGTCGGGGGGTGCAGGCGATGAAGAGGTCGTTGAAGAGAGCCGGGACCCCGGGCTTGAGGGACTCCTCCATCTCGAAGGTGACACTGTAGCCTTTGGCCGGGGTCATCATCAGATCCCGGCCCAGTTTTTTGGCCAGGCTGCGGTCGGCGCCGTTGGCCAGGATGAAGTTCTCCGCCGGGTAGCGTCCCCCGACTCCGATCGCGGCGGTGACACGACCATCCTTCAACTCCCAATCGACGATCTCCTCTTCCAAAACGAAGTTCACTCCCTGCTCTTCCAGGTAGGCTTTGAGCGTACGCATCATTCTGCCCGGATCCAGGTGGCCGTTTCGTTTGAGGAGGATCCCCCCTTCGATCCGGTCGTTGAGGAAAGGAAGGTAGTCCCGACACTGGGTGGGATCGAGAATTCGGTACTTTTCCGCCCGCTCCTCCTCCGTCTCTTTTTCGAGGGAACGGATCCGTTCCTCGAAGCTTTCCCGTAGGGTATAGACCATCAAGAGCCCGTCCTGGTGGAAATCGAAATCGAGGCCCAGGGACTCTTGCATCTCCCGGTAGTGGCCCATGGCGATTTCGCCGTATTTTTCAAAGAGGGCCAGGGTCTTTTTCAAGCGCTCTTCGTTGGCGTTTCGTACGAAGTTCCAGATCCAACGGTAGAGATGGGGGTCCGTCGACGGGTTGAGGAGCATGGGGCTTTTGCCCTTGAGCATCAGTTTGAGGGTTTTGGAGACGACCCCCGGAGCGGAGAGGGGAGATTTTTCGAAGGCGCTGAGAAGGCCGGCGTTTCCGAACGAGGTGTTGTCCTCGATTCGCCCCTTGTCGACGACGGTGACTTCTCGTCCCGACCGGTGGAGCATGTAGGCGGACATGAGGCCTATGACCCCACCCCCGACGATCAGATTCTCACTTTGCATAGTCAATCCTTACGGTAAAGGCACACGCTTTGTCAGATCGTATGCCGTGGGGCCGGAAGTACCGGAAGAGAAAAAGTGCCCGAGAAGAGTGCTACTCTTTGACGAACTGTTTCAGGTATTGGAGGAATTCCTTGGCGTCGACTCCTCCGACCGCCCGATCGATCTTTTTTCCCGTAGAGTCGACCACGTAGAAGGTCGGGACGGCGAAGTATCCGAAGCCCTCGGGGATCATATCGTCGTCGATGTCGAGCACCACCAGAACATAGTGTTTCTTCAACAGATCCGCAACATCTTTTTGTGGTAGAACATCCTGTTCCATTCGATTGCAGACCGGTCAAGTCTTTTTCACATACATCATCAAAACGAGCTTGTTCTCTTTCCGGGCTTTTTCCAATCCATCCTCGTAATCGTTCAGCCATCCGGCCGCCGCGGCGAAACCGCTGAGGAGGAGCAAGCCCAGAAGAACGATTGTGAATCGTTTCATTGGTTGTCCTTCTGTATTTGTGTGCAATGATTATAGCGGAGTTCTGTGGAGGTTTGTGTATCGAAAATGTATGGTTGAAGCATGAGATCTTTTTCGATATAACTTTGCCAAAAGTTACAGGATTATCGATGTTTGAAGAGAAAGAGTTGCTTCTATTCGACCTGGACGGCACCCTGATCGACAGTGTGCCCGACCTGAGCAAAGCCCTCAACGCCACCCTGAAGGAGTTGGGTCTGCCCACGTACGGCGAGGTGACGATCCGCGGCTGGATCGGCAACGGGGCGGCGATGCTGGTGAAACGGGGCCTGGCGGGGAGACGAGAGATCGATAGGGAGCCGGAGGAGGCGCTTTTCCGAAAGGCGATGGAGATTTTTTTGGAGCGATACGCCGCGGTGCTCAACGACGCCACGGGGCTCTATCCGGAGGTGGAAGAGACCCTGGAGGCTTTGAAGGATCGGGGATATCGGATGGCCGTTGTCACCAACAAGCCCTCCCAATTCGTCGGGCCCATTCTGGAAAACCTGGGGATCGAACCCTATTTCGAGCATATCGTTGGAGGGGAGGACCTGCCGAAGAAGAAGCCCGACCCGCTGCCGCTGCTGCACACTTGCGAGGCCCTGGATTGTCGTCCGGAGTCGGCGGTGATGATCGGGGATTCCTCCAACGACATTCTGGCGGCCCAAGCGGCGGGGATTCCCGTGATCGCCGTGGCCTACGGCTACAGCGCCGGCCGGCCGGTCGAAGAGCTGGGGGCCGATGCGGTGGTGGAGCGCTTCGGGGAGATCCTGCGGTTTTTTCTGGAGAGAGAGCGGAGGTCGGGGGAGTGAACGCGGAAAAGATCGTGATCGTCGGCGGGGGAGTGGCCGGGGTGAGCGCGGCCCTGCTTTTGGGGAAAGTGGGGAAGGAGGTCACCCTGATCGAGTGGCAAGCCACCCTGGTCTCGGGCCCGCCCTTTTGCCATCTGCACGCCGGGGGGAATCTCTATCGGGAGATCGACGACGATCAATGCCTGACCCTTCTGCGTCAATCCATCGACTTCGCCCGGCTCTACCCCTTCGCCATCGACCGGCGCCCCACGGTGATCGCCGTGCCGACGGAGGATCCGGGCAAGCCCGAAGATCTGTTGCGGCGGCTGGAGCTGCTGCGGGGGGCCTATGCCCGGATGGTGGAAGAGGATCCCGCCCGAAAGGTCCTGGGAGAACCCGAAGAGTATTTTCGTCTCTTCGGGCGGGAAGAGATCGAAGAGCTTGCGAAGGCCGAGGCGGTGGAGCGCCCCCGCAACGCCCGGGAGTGGATGATCCCTTTGGCGCGGCACCTGGATGTGGATCGGGTGCGATATCCACTGATTCTGGTGCAGGAGTACGGGATCAACCTCTTTCGGGTAGCCGCCGGGGCGGGGCTGGCCCTGGAGGCGATGCCCAATGTCCGGATCCTGCGGGAGACGAGGGTGACGGGGGCGGCCGGGTGCGCGGAAGGCTTTAGGGTACGCTGCGAAGGAGCCTTCGACGGGGAGATCCAGGCCGACTACCTGATCAACGCCGCCGGGTTCCGCACCGGAGAGATCGACGAGATGCTGGGTCTGAGAGAGCGGCGGATGGTGGAGTTCAAAGCGGCCTACACTTCCCGGTGGAAAGAGCGCGAAGCCCTCTGGCCCGAGGTGATCTTTCACGGGGAGCGGGGGACCCCCCGGGGGATGGGTCAATTCACCCCCTATCCCGGGGGATACGTTCAGCTCCACGGCATGACGCCGGAGATCACCCTCTATTCCGACGGGCTGGCGGCCAGTGAAGGGGTGAGTAGCCAACCCCGGTTGCCGGAGCATTTCATGGAAAAGATCGAAAAGGGTTGGAGTCCGAAGGAGCGGGACGAGCGCACCCGCCGGGCCATCGAACATTTGGCCCGTTTTCTTCCCGATTTCGCTTGGGCAGGCGTGGGAGGGCCGCCGCTCTTCGGCGCCCAGCAGATCCCCGGCGAGGATCCCACCCTGCGGGTGGCGGAGGTGGCCTTTCCCTTGGCGCGTTACGCCCGCTGCGAAATCGTCAAAGTCTCCTCGGTGAGCGATATGGCCCGGGAAATTCTGCGGGATCTGGAAGGGAGAGAGAGTGAATCGGAGCGGGACGAAGCGGAGCTTTGGCGAATTCCGCAGTTGGAAGCCGTGGCGGAAGAGGATTTGGCCGCCCGGGCTCGAAACATTGCTGCAAGCCGGGGGTACCCCGCGGCCATGGGGGATCGTTGCGTAGGGGAGGAATAAAGTTTAGGGAATCGAAGCCTACTTGTGTTCGTCGCCCCGGGCCAGCTTCTCCAAAAGCCGGGTGATGGTCCGCACCCCCGCGCCGCTGGCTCCGTGGGGGTTTTCGCCCCAGGGGTGTTCGACGAAGGCGGGACCGGCGATGTCGATGTGGGCCCATTTTTCTTTGTGATCCTCGTCGATGAATTCCCCCAGGAACATCCCCGCGGTGATCGCACCGCCGTAGCGGGTGTTGGAGATGTTGCAGATGTCGGCGACTTCGCTTTTGAGGGTTTTGCGCAGGAAGCGGTTGAAGTCCAGCTTGGTGGCGAATTCACCGGCCAGGGTGTTGGCGGCGTAGAGGACTCGGTTGGCAGGCTCGGCGGCGAAGCCCATGACCCCGCTGGTGTACTGCCCCACACCCACGACGCAGGCGCCGGTCAGAGTCGCCAGGTCGAAGAGGTAGTCGGCCTTGACCTTCTCCTGGGCGTAGCAGAGCACGTCGGCCAGGACCAGGCGCCCCTCGGCGTCGGTGTTGCGCACTTCGATGGTTTTGCCGTTCTTGGCTTTGAGCACGTCGTCGGGTTTGTAGGCGTCACCGCCGATCATATTTTCCACGGCACCCACGAAGCCGTGGACTTCGACGGGGAGGTGCAGTTCGGCGACGGCCTTAAGGATCCCTAGGACGGCGGAGCCGCCGCTCTTGTCGGCCTTCATCGTCACCATGTAATCGGCGGGTTTGAGGCTGAGCCCGCCGCTGTCGTAGGTGAGCCCCTTGCCCACCAGGCTGACGACGGCCACGGGCTTCACTTTGGGGAGGTAGCTGAGGTGGATGAGCCTGGGCTCGTGGCGGCTGGCCCGGGCGACGGCCAGCAGGGCGTTCATTCCCTCCTTTTTCATCGTTTCGGCATCGAGGACTTCGACGTTCAGATGGGCCTCTTTTTCGGCCAGCTCTTGGGCGATCTGGGCCATTGTCTCCGGAGTGCAGTCGTCGGGAGCGGTGTTGACGATGTCCCGGACGAAGTTGGTCGCCTCGGCGCTGACGATCCCCTTGTTCACGGCCCGCTGGGCGGCGGGAATGTCGAGAGCGTAGCCGTTGTACTCCTCCAGAGAGATGCGGACCTTGTGCAGCCCTTTGTCGGAGTGTTTGCTCTTGTAGCGTTCGAAACGGTAGCCACCCAGCAACAGCCCCTCGGCCTGGGCCCGTAGAGTTGCCGTGCAGGTGGGGTGGCTCATGTAACTCCCCATCTTGGCGATGCGGTATTCGCTGCCTATCAGCGCCCGGACGGCAGAGGCCGCCGCGGATCGGATGTCGGTGCTCTTGATGGAGTCGGCTCCGACGAAGAGTTTGCGCCGTTCGGGCAGCAGACAGGTCTCGTCCTGATCCCCACTGAAGCCCGCCGCCTTGAGCAGCTCCTTCTCCGCGTCGGAGAAACGCTGGTCGAAGTTCTTGTTGATGACGATGACGATCTCGATGTCGGCTTCGATTTCGTTCAAGAGTTTTTCGTAGAATTTGATGGTTTTCATTTTATTCCTTTTTTGAGTAACTAGTAACAAGTAACTAGAAACTAGAGGATCCTTTGGCTGTAGATGCCGTAGCTTATCTAATAACTAGTTACTTGTTCTTGTTTCTACATTTTGTGCTTTTTTCAAGCCACCTATCATTTTGTGGATTTCTTCTAATTCGCTGATCCACTTTCTACCTGTTTCTCGATCGATATAATCGATTTTCATTCCGATGTAGATCTGGGTCTTGAGCTCAGCACAAGAGCCCTGAGCAATATTGAGAAAACGGATAGTCTCTTTATCCGTGGCACGTTCCACGCCTTCGGCAATATTGCTAGGTATGGAGAGCCCCGCTCTGGTAATCTGATCTTTGAAACCGTAGTCTTTAAAATCTTGAAAGTAAATATAAAGCTCGGATGATAACGCTGCTGAACGTTTCCAAACATCCAATTTTTCACAAAGCACCTTCAACCTTTCAAATCTAGTTACTAGTTTCTTTTAGAATTCCAAAAGTTCTTTGGCTTGGATCATATCCTTGTCCCCCCTTCCGGAGAGGTTGATAAGGATCAGCTTGCCTTGGAGCTCTTCGGGTTTCATTTTCTTGAGGTAGGCCACGGCGTGGGAGCTCTCGAAGGCGGGGATGATCCCCTCTTTCTGGCTGAGCCAGACGAAGGCGTCTAGGGCTTCGGTGTCGGTGATGTGGTCGTAGCGGACTTTGCCCAGCTCTTTGAGGTAGGCGTGTTCGGGGCCGATGCCGGGGTAGTCCAGGCCGGCGCTGATGGAGTGGGCTTCGAGGATCTGGCCGTCCTCGTCCTGGAGCAGGTAGCTCATCTGGCCATGCAGCACCCCTGGAGAGCCCTTGGCCAGGCTGGCTCCGTGCTTGGAGTTCAGCCCCAGGCCGCCCGCTTCGATGCCGATGCACTCCACTCCCTCTTCGGCGAGGAAGTGGTTGAAGATCCCGATGGCGTTGGACCCACCGCCGATGCAGGCGATGACGTGATCGGGCAGACGCCCTTCGGCCTGCTTGATTTGCCGCTTGGCCTCCCAGCCGATGATGCTCTGGATATCCCGGATCATCATGGGATAGGGGTGGGGGCCGGCGACGGTACCGATGACGTAGAAGGTGTCCCGGGCGTGGGTGACCCAATGTCGGATGGCGTCGTTCATGGCGTCTTTGAGGGTCTTGGAGCCGCTCTGGACGGCGTGGACCTTTGCGCCCAGCAGCTTCATCCGAAAGACGTTGAGCTCCTGGCGGGCCACATCCTTGGCCCCCATGAAGATCTCGCACTCCAGGCCAAACAGCGCCGCGACGGTGGCGGTGGCGACCCCGTGCTGCCCCGCGCCGGTCTCGGCGATGATCTTCTTTTTGCCCAGCCGTTTGGCGAGGATCGCCTGGGCGACGGTGTGGTTGATCTTGTGGGCCCCGGTATGGTTGAGGTCCTCGCGCTTGAGGTAGACCTTCGCCCCGGTCTCCTGGGAGAGGTTTTCCGCGAAATAAAGAGCGCTGGGGCGGCCGACGTAGTTGCGGTAATAATAGTCCACCTCTTTCCAGAACTCGGGATCGAAGCGGACCGCTTCGTAATCCTTTTTGAGCTCTTCGAGGACCGGCATCAGGGTTTCGGGGACGTAACGGCCGCCGAAGATGCCGAAGTGACCCAGCTCGTCGGGATCGAACGGAGAAGTGGTGGGAATATAAAAGTCGTTCTTCTGATTCATTCTGCTCTTCTTGGGAGGGGTTGGTAATGAGGGGGATTATAGCTTTTTTCAAGTGAAAATAGAAAAGGGGACTTTCTCTCCGGATCTAACGGCTGCGCTATTTCCTCTTTCTCTTTTTCATCTGCTTCCACAATTTTCTGTAGCGCTCCAGTCTGGCCCGCTGGACTTTGACCCGGTTGATATTGGCCAGGTGTTCGGCATAGGTCCGGGCGAAGATATGGTACCCCTGAAGGTTGCGTACGAAATAGAGATCCTCCGTGCGCTCGGGATGGAGGGCCGCTTCGAGTGCATCCCGGGTGACGCTGCCGAGCGGTTCCGGGGGAAGTCCTCTGTAACGATAGGTGTTGAACCGGCTGCTGTCGCTTCGGATCCGCTGGGGAGTGACCCGGACATGGGAGTAGGGGCCGTAGTTGAGGGTAGCGTCCATCTGGAGTTTCATCTCCCGCTTGAGCCGATTGTAGATGACCGATGCGATGTGGGCCATCTCTTCGGGATGCCAGGTCTCTTTCTGGATGATGGAGGCGACGATGAGGTAACGCTTGAACGCAGCGGGGTCGTACTCTCCCAGATACTTTCGGGCCAGTTGCGCGAAGACCTTTTCGCTCTCACCGGTGAGGTAGGCCATCGCCGGACCGGGAGTGAGGCGGTAGGGGAGTCGGTAGTAGCCTGCCAGGATCCCTCCGTCCACATAGGGGCTGAAATGGAAGTACTCTTCGAAGATCGAGGCGACCGGGAGTCGGGTCTGGCGGGAGAACTGGCAGGCGAAATCATCCAGGCTGTCGGCACTGTACATGACGACCCGACGCGTCTTTTCCCGGGGGAAGTCGTTGATCTTTGCGAAGAATTCTCGCAAGGAGATGGGCTTCTCGATCCGGATCCAGCCGGGGGTGATCCGGGAGGGGAGGAGGATGAAACGGTCGGAGATCCAAAGCGGCAGCCCCTGCCGACGAAGGGAGTCGAAGATCACTTTTTTCCCTCCTGCCGGGATGTAGATTAGGCGCGGGAGAGTGTCATGCCGATCCATGCTTCGCAACTCCGCAGGAGTGGGGAGTGGCGATGGTTCGATGGATGGCATCTTCTCCGGTTCACCTTGTTTTTCTAGGACTCTGCTTTGATTGTTTTCTGAAGAGATTTTTGCAGCAGGAGGTTCGACACTGCGGGTACGATGGGTGTGAAGCCAAAAAGATCCGATCCCCAATAGAAGGAGGACCGAGACCGCAACAATCCATCTTCCCCACTTCTTCAATTCCGCCTCCGAGTCTATTGAGTTCAACCCATTGTATAAAAAACTGCTCGTTTCATCAATATATACGAACGGTCACCATTTCAAATTTTCACTAACCTTGGAAGTTTCATAGGAGTGGGGGAGCTGAAATGTGTATTGTCGTGACACGTTTTTATTTACTTGGGCAAAACAAAAGATAATTAGATTAGATTTAGCATCATATTATTTATAATACGAATATAAGCTACTGAAAGGAGAAACGATGAAAAAGATTGTGATTAGTGCTTTGTGTACGGTGGGATTGCTCTTCGCTGCCGTGGATATCAATAATGCGCCGGTCGAAGAGTTGACGACATTGAAGGGTATCGGTGAAGTGAAAGCCAAAGCGATCGTCGAATACCGAAAGAATCATTGTTTCAAAAAAGCAGAGGATCTGACCCAGGTCAAAGGGATCGGGATAGCGACCGTCGAGAAGAACAAAAAGGAGATCACTGTCGGAAAATGTCATGTAAAGAAGTAAAACGATTCTCCACAACCAACTCTTCGGCTTTCAAATTCAAAATTGATTAGGGATCGGGATATCAACGGAGTGTGTGGCTCTGGATTCCGATCGAGTCCGGGAAAACTAAGATTCTCAGGGCACTCGATTGAATCCGAGATTTGCATTGGACTTCACGATATCCGCACCGATCAACCGATCATCGGAGTATTAGGCGGTCCTCCGGATGTCTCGACGAATATAGCAGTACGTCTACGTTTTCCCTAAATACTCATCAGCCAAGATAGGAACATTTGAAGCACTTTCTACTGAAAAATTTGTGTTTGGATATGCTTAGTTATCTGCTTAAGGCCGCACTCTCCATGTTATACTCGTTGGATGAAAATTTTGTTGTTAGAGGATGACGGACTTCTTGCAGAAAGCCTCAGTGAATACCTGAGGATGGAAGGGTATGAAGTGGATCGGGTCGCTCGGGGGGAAGCGGTCTTCGATGCGACTTTCGAGAAGCGATACGATCTCTATCTACTCGATATCAATGTACCCGACATCAACGGCTTGGAAGTGTTGAAGGCGTTGGGCGAGGCGGAGGATCGGACTCCGACGATCTATATCACGGCCCTGACGGATCTTGAGACCATGGCCAAAGGTTTCGATCTGGGAGCGGTGGACTATCTGAAGAAGCCCTTCGACCCCGAGGAACTGCTGCTGCGCATCCGTCGCCTTTTCAAAGGAAGAGAAGAGGAGGGGATGCTGCGTTATGGGAATATGCGTTTCGATCCCGAGAGTGGCAGAGTGGAGGGGGTCGGGGATAGCCCGATCCATCTCGGCGTGGTACAGAGGCGTCTGTTGGAGATGCTGATCCGGCGGCAGGGGAGTGTGGTGCCCGCCGGAGAGTTGATGGAAGCGCTGGAGCATCCTAGCGCCAATGCGTTGCGGGTGACTCTGGCCAAACTCAAGAAGCGCCTGGGCATCGATATCGTCAATGTCCGGGGAGAGGGGTACATGCTTGAAACGGTATGAGCGGGAATCCCTGGCGAAGAGCTTCATCCTTTTTTTCGTCCTGATGGCTCTGCTCTATGCTCTATTCGTGGCGATGAACTATCGGGATCGGCGTCGTCAACTGGATGAGTCGATTCTGAGTGAAATGAAGATCTTCAGCTTCAAGCCGTTGGGGGATCGTTTCGACGTAACCTTCGTGCCAAAGAGTCCGGATTGGAGACCATGGCACCTCTACCGTTCCGAAGAAGGGGTCTACGCTCTATTCGAGATCCCGGGAAGCCGAAAACATTTGATGCGAGTGCTTCTGCCCAAGGCGGAGTATGATCGGCGGGTGCGGGCCTTACTGGGAGATGTTTTGAAAGGATGGCCACTTTTTCTTATTCTGATCGCTTTGCTGGCCCTTCTCTTTTCTCTGTACGCACTATCCCCCTATCGCAGGGCTCTGCGCCTCAACGAAGAGTTCATTCGGGATGTCCTTCACGACATCAACACTCCGTTGGGTTCTCTTCGAATCGATTTGGGAATCCTTCGCAAACGCCTGGGAGAGGACCGGAGTGTAGAACGAATGGTCACTTCTCTGGATCGGGTTCGTTCCCTGCAGGAGAACCTGCGACTCTTTCTTTCTCGCAGTCCCACCTCGAAGGAGAGCTTTGTTCTTCGCAAAGCGCTCGAAGAGCGGATCGAAGTGTTGCGGGGACTCTACCCGGGGATTGGCTTCGAGCTTCATCTCTCCGGCGATCCCAAATTGGAGTGTAACCGGGAAGCTTTCGTACGGATTCTCGAGAACCTTTTGAGTAATGCGGCCAAATACAATAGGGAGGGAGGACAAGTACGCATCGCACTGGAGGGAAACATATTGAGGATCCAGGATAACGGGATCGGGATACGAGAGCCACAGCGGGCATTCGACCGTTATTATAAAGAAGGAGAACGGGGCCTGGGCCTGGGACTGCATATCGTCAAAAAATTGGCCGAAGAGATGAAGATCGGGATCATATTGGAGAGTGTGGAGGGAGAGGGCACGACGGTAGGTCTGGACCTTGGGGAGGTAATGCAGGGGTAATACTTCTTTTCTACACTTTCATTATCCAAACCAATGAAAGAAGGAGAATCAGAATGAGAAAGATCAATTTGACTGCTGCGGCAGTCTTGAGCGCATTGATGCTGACTGGCAATTTGACGGCGGATGAAATGAGTCGAATGGATCAGTTGATCGCTCAGTATCAGCAGGCTTCCCGGCAAAACTCCTATCGGGTCATGAACGAGATCAAGGCACAGATCGCCACCATGAACCGAGAAGAGCAAAAGCA
>JALWPZ010000011.1 GCA_026994745.1 Campylobacteraceae bacterium
CAGTTCTGTAAACCTCTGTAAATTCTTCGCGATGCGATCGCTCTTTTTTCGATTGGACTCCAGGACATTGTCGGTCTCGAAGATCTCCAGGGTGGCCAGGGCCGCGGCGCAGGCGATGGGGTTGCCGGTGTAGCTGTGGGAGTGGAGGAAGGCTTTGTGCTCGTTGTAGTCGCAGTAGAAGGCGCTGTAAACCTGGTCGCTTGTCAGGACGACGGAGAGGGGGAGGAAACCGCCGGTCAAGCCCTTGGAGAGGGCCATGAAGTCGGGGGTGATCCCCGCCTGTTCGCAGGCGAACATTGTGCCGGTGCGGCCGAATCCCGTCATGATCTCGTCGGCGATGAGGTGGATTCCGTAGCGGTTTGTCAACTCCCTCGCGCCCCGCAGATAGTCGGGGGAGTACATGTGCATTCCTCCGGCCCCCTGGACCAGGGGTTCGACGATCATGGCGGAGATCTCTTTCCCCCGCTCCTCCAGCAGTTTCTCCAGTTCGGCCAAGGCCTCGGCCGTCGCCTCCGGGCTCTTGTCCCGGGGGACGGGAGTCTGGATGTTGGCGATCAGGAGCGGGCCGTAGGTGGCTTTGTAGAGCTCCACATCCCCCACGCTGAGGGCCCCCAGGGTCTCCCCATGGTAGCTGTTGCTCAGAGAGAGGAAAAGGGAGCGCTCCTCTCCCCGGTTGCGGTGGTAGTGATAGCTCATCTTCAGGGCGACTTCGATGGCGCTGGAGCCGTTGTCGGCATAGAAGACCTTCTCCAGGCCCGGAGGGGTGAGCTCCACCAGTTTTTCGGCCAATTCGACGGCGGGGGCGTGGCTGAATCCCGCCAGGAGCACATGCTCCAACTCCCGGGCCTGCCGGGCGATCGCGTCGGCGATGCGGGGATTGCCGTGACCGAAGAGGTTGACCCACCAGCTGCTGATGGCGTCGAGGTAGCGATTCCCCTCGAAATCGTAGAGCCAGACCCCTTCGGCGCGTCGGATGGGGATCAGGGGCAACCACTCGTGATCCTTCATCTGGGTACAGGGGTGCCAGAGGGTCCGCAGGTCCCGCTCGATCCACTCCTCGTTCTTCATTCTCACTCCTTTTTTCGGGCCCTTCGAGGGTGTAATCCCCCCTTAATGACAAGTTGATTAGAATTATAGGCAAAATTTAAAACGAAGGCGGCAACGGCATGATCGCATGGATGCAGAAACACAACAAATACCTGGTGGTCACGATCTGGATCGCCACCATCGCCTTTATCGGCGCGGGTTTCGTCGGATGGGGAACCTACCAGTACGGCTCCAAGGCGGGGGCCATCGCCGAAGTGGGGAGTGTGAAGATCACCCAGGAGAAATTCAATTTCACCTATCAGAATCTCTATCGGCAATATGCTGAGCTCTATCGGGGGACCTTCGACGACGCCAAAGCCAAGGAGCTGGGACTGGACAAAAAGGCCTACCAACAGTTGGTCGCCCAGGCGATGCTCCTGAACCTGGCGCAGGAGTACGGGATCATCGTCTCCGACAAGGAGCTGGCCGACGCCATCGCCGGCCTGCCGGCTTTCCAGACCCAGGGGCGATTCGACAAGCGGGTCTACCAATCCTTCCTGGATGCCAGGGGGTTGCAGGCACGGGGCTTCGAATCGATCCTCCGGGACGACCTGACCATCGAGAAGCTTATGGCCCTGATCAATCAGGGAACGGTTCCCTTCGAGCGGGAAGTGGTTGCCTCGGCCCTCAGTGTCGCCGACAAGATCCGCTATCAGGTCCTGAGCCCCTCCGATGTCAACGTGACGGTTGACGAGGCGGAATTGAGAAAGAGCTGGGAAGCGAAGAAGGACCAATACAAAACCCCGACACATTACAAGCTCTCTCTGCTCTGGACCGATACCAAAACGATCCAACCGACGGAAGAGGAGTTGAAAGAGTTCTACCGCAAAAACAGCTTCAATTACACCGACGGTGAAGGGAAGGAGTTGAGCTTCGAAAAAGCGAAAGAGCAGGCGCTGAGGGATTACCGGATCAAGAAAGGGAAAAAGCAGGCGCTGCTGGATTACATCGCTTTGAAAAAGGGGAAGAAAGAACCCAGTGAAACGAAGGACCTTCCCAAAGGGGATCCGATGCTCTCCGAGAAAGTCTGGAAAGAGATCGAAACCACGAGCCCGGGGGAAATCATCAAGCCCCGTCCCGTCGGGGACCGCTATGTGACGGTACGGGTCGAGTCGGTGGTGGAGCCCCGGGTCATGAGCTTCGAAGAGGCCAAAGAGACCGTACGAAAGGAGTGGCTCGCCCGGGCGAAAAAGAGCGCGCTAAAAACGAAGGCAGAATCCCTCCTGAAAAATCCCGAACAATTGACACAAGAGAGCCCCTGGCTAACCTTGACACAAAACGCAACACTTGCGCCGTTGGGACCGGTGGAGAGTTTACAGTTTTTACAGAAGTTATTTACGTCTAAACAAAAAGAGGGTATCATTGGCGTCAATGGCAAAGAGGTGGTTTACAGTATCAGCGAACAGCGATTCGAAACGGGTGAGAACAATTTGACGAAAACGATCGGAAAGACCGCAGATCAGATCAAAAAAGGCGAATTCGAACAGTCCCTGCTCAAATCGCTCTACGCCAAGTATCCCGTTCAATCGTTCGTAAAAGGATTTTAATTGGCAAAGACGATCCTGGCCATCGATATCGGTTCCACGAAGGTCTGTGCCGTCATCGCCGAGCTCAACTCCGAGAACGAACTGACGGTTACCGGTCACGGCACCTCCCGCTCCCAGGGAGTCAAGAAGGGGGTCATCACCAACATCGAGTTGGCCGCCAAATCGATCAAGAAAGCCCTGGGGGACGCCCGCCGCATCGCCGGGAACAACATCTCCGTCGCCACCATCTCCATCTCCAACGCCTACGCCCGCAGCCTCAACTCCACCGGCATCGTCAACATCCCCCACAAGGACATCTCCATCAAGGAGATCAAGCGGGTCATGGACACGGCGCTCTACAACGCCAACATCCCCAACGAGTTCGAAGTGATCCATGTCCTCCCCTACAACTTCAAGGTGGACGATCAGGATTTCATCGAAGACCCCTTCGGGATGAACGCCAGCCGCCTGGAGGTGGACGTCAACATCATCATCACCCAGAAATCGGCCCTGAGCAATCTGAAGAAAGCGGTCCGCTCCGCCGGATTGGAGATCGAGGGGATCGTCCTCAACAGTTACGCCTCGGCCATCGCCGTCATGGGCGAGGATGAGCGGGAACTGGGAGTGGCGGTCATCGACATGGGCGGCCAGACCAGCAACCTGATCGTACACGTGGGCAACTCGGTCCGATACAACGATTTCCTGGCGGTCGGCTCCAACCACATCACCAACGACCTCTCCATGGCGTTGCATACCCCTCTGCAGGTGGCCGAAAAGGTCAAGATCCGCCATGGGAACCTGCTGGAGATCAGCAACGAGACCATCGAGCTGCCGGTGATCGGAGACGAAGAGAGCCGCAATCCCATCTCCCTGGAGATCGTTCACAGCGTGATCCAGGCGCGGGTGGAGGAGGCGTTGATGTTGTTGGCCAAATCCCTGGACAAGAGCGCTTTGCGGGAGCAGATCGGAGCGGGCGTGGTCCTGACCGGAGGAATGACCAAGCTCAAGGGGATCCGGGAGTTGGCCCAGGCGATCTTCCAGGGGATGCCGGTACGCATCGGCACCCCCAAGGAGCTGGGCGGAATGTTCGAAGAGTTGAAGGATCCCGCCTATGCCACCGTCGTGGGGCTGCTGCTCTACCGGGCCGGAGAGCACACTCCCTACGAGATCGACTACCATAAGAACCTGCTTCACCACAAAGAGACTCCCGAGGAGGAGCAGTTGGACGATATCGATCTGACTGCGCGGCGGGAAAACCCGAAGCGTCCCACCCGTGAGAAGGAGTTGGATTTCGGTGGTGGCGGTCGGCGTCGCGCCAAGAAATCGGAAGAGGAGGAGAAGAAGGAGGAAGAATCCTTCAGTTTCGAGGATCTTCCCAAACCGGACAAAGGAGAGGGCGGTGCCCTGAACCGATTCGTCAACTGGGCGAAACAGTTATTTTAAATCCAAACCAAGAAAGAGGGGGAACAACAGAGATGGCACATTTTGAAATCGAGATCGAAACCACCGCGAGCGCCGATACGGGAATCGAGGGCGCCAAGATCAAGGCGATCGGCGTCGGAGGCGGCGGCGGGAACATGATTAACCATATGATCTCCGAGAACGTCAAGGGGATCGACCTGGTCGTCGCCAATACCGACGCCCAGGCCCTGGACTCCTCCATGGCGCCCATCAAACTCCAGCTCGGGCCCAACGTCACCCGCGGCCTGGGAGCGGGGATGAAGCCCGAGATCGGCCGGGAAGCGGCCCTGGAGAGCTTCGGGGAGATCAAGGAGACCCTGGCGGGAGCCGACATCGTCTTCATCTCCGCCGGCCTGGGGGGAGGAACCGGGACGGGAGCCGCTCCCATCATCGCCCAGGCGGCCAAAGAGGTAGGGGCTCTGACGGTCTCCGTCGTCACCACCCCCTTCCGCTTCGAGGGTCGCAAACGCCAGCAGCTGGGAAAGACCGGACTCGAAGAGCTCAAGCGCGAAAGCGACTCCATCATCGTGGTCCCCAACGAGCGTCTCCTCTCCATCGTGGAGAAGAACCTGGGGATCAAAGAGAGCTTCCGCCTCGTCGATGACGTACTCTGCCAGGCGGTCTCCGGGATCTCCAACGTGATCCTTTCCCACGGCCCCAACGATATCAACCTGGACTTCGCCGACGTCAAGACCGTCATGAGCCATCGGGGCCTCGCCCTCATGGGATCGGGAAGCAGTACCGGCGCCAACGCCGCCTACGACGCGGCCAAGGCGGCCATCGATTCGCCCCTGCTGGACAATGTCTCCATCAACGGCGCCAAGGGGGTCCTGGTCCACTTCCACATCCACCCCGACTATCCGATCCTGCAGATCTCCGAGGCGATGGAGATTATCGAGGAGCATGCCGACGAGGATGCCAGCGTCATTTTCGGAACCACCACCGACAACAGTCTGGAGATCGATCAGGTCAAGATCACCATCGTCGCCACCGGCTTCGAGGAGCCCGAGGGTGTCGCGGCACCCACCCAGAGCGAAAAGGCTGCGAAAGCCTCGGACCTCCTGGGATCCAGAAACGCCAGCAACACTCCCAATCCCTACAATACCCTGGGCGGAGTGCGCAAGGTCGTGGGCGGAGACTACACCCCCGACGAAGACCTCCTGGATGTGCCCACCTTCCTGCGCAAGCAGATGGATTGAGAAGAGTTCCCCCTCTCTTCCCAAGTCCCCTTTTCCCTCTTTTTTCCGTTACCATTTTCCGATACCATATTCGAAGAAATTTTTGCCGGATCGTCAAAAAACGAAAACCGAAAGATAGATAGTCCAATGAAACGAAAGAAAGGAACCATGATGAAACATATCAAAAAGATCTCTTCCTACAGCGCCGGGATCGGCCTGGGGGCGCTTCTGGCCGTGGGACTGGCGGGGTGCCAGCAGCGCAGTGACAACCAGGCGACCACGGCACAGCCCCAGCAGAAGAACGCCTTCGTCATCATCGAAGAGGTCGCCCCCGGAAAATACAAGGTGGCCGAAGAGTTTCCCGCCAAGGAGACCCGGATCGTGCTCAAAAAGCTCGACGGTACGGAAAAGGTCCTGACCAAAGAGGAGATGGACGAGCTGATCAAAAAAGAGGCGGCCAAGATCGAGAACGGCACCTCGCCATTGACCAGCCCCAATGGGGAGCAGGTGGCCCAGCAGGGTGGCCTGAGCCTGGGAGAGGCGATCCTGGCCAGCGCCGCGGGAGCGATGATCGGCTCCTGGATCGGCAGCAAGCTCTTCAACAACCCCAATTACCAGAAGACCCGCCGGGCGGGATACAAGACCCCATCGGCATACAACCGCAGCGTCAACAGTTTCAAGAAGGGCAGCCGGAGCGCTTCGACCCGCTCCACGACCCGTCGCAGCGGATTCTTCGGGACCAATCGGGCCACAAGCAGCGGAAGCCGCGGCAGCTTCTACGGAGGCTGAGATGGTCCGTCTGCGATCCGTCACGTCTCTGGACGAAGCCTACCTGGAGCAACTGGGCTTCGTCTGGCATACCGACAGCGACGAAACCCCCTATGTGGCCGACACTCTGGTGGAGGTGACCCCCGCCGAGGCGGAAGCCTACTACGAAGCGGGGAACGAACTCTACGACATGTACGTCGCCGCCGGGGAGCATGTGGTCGCCAACAACCTGTTCCACGAGATCGGGATCCCCTTCAACCTGGTGGAGCTGATCAAGGAGAGTTGGGAGAACGAGGTGCATTGGCATCTCTACGGACGTTTTGACCTGGCGGGCGGCATCGACGGCAAACCGATCAAACTGCTGGAGTTCAACGCCGATACTCCCACGGCGCTCTTCGAGACGGCAATCGTCCAGTGGGCGATCCTCAAAAAGAACGGCATGGACGAGATGGCTCAGTTCAACGGCGTATACGACGCGTTGCTGGAGAACTTCAAGCGCCTGGTCACCCTGGAGGAGAGTGTCGAGAGCTTTCACGAACGCTACGAAGGATGGCGCTTTCTCTTCACATCGGTACGTGGCAACGCCGAGGAAGAGAATACCGTCCGCCTGCTGCAATACATCGCCGACGAAGCGGGCTACGAGACTGAGTTCGCCTACATCGACGAGATCGAATTCGACGGCGAGGAGGGGATCTTCTACGATGGGATCCATTACGAGCTCTGGTTCAAACTGATCCCCTGGGAGGATATCGCCCTGGAGGAGCCGGACCTGGCGATGCTCCTGACCCAGATCGTACAGAACCAGAAGGCGATCATCTTCAACCCCGCCTATACCCTGATCTTTCAGAGCAAGGCCCTGCTCAAGATCCTCTGGGACCTCTATCCGGGTCATCCCCTGTTGCTGGAGAGCTCTTTCGAACCCCTGGCGGGTCGGACCCAGGTGCGAAAACCCTTCTTCGGCCGAGAAGGGGGCAATGTAGCGATCCTGGAGAGCGACGGCACCCCCTTGGTGGAGATGCCCGGGGAGTACGATGCGTTCCCCAGCGTCTATCAGGAGTATGTGGAGCTGCCTATGGATGCCCAGGGGGCCAAGTACCAGGCGGGGCTCTTCTTCGCCTATGAATCCTGTGGCCTGGGATATCGCAAAGGAGGAGAAGTGATGGACAATCTCTCCAAATTTGTCGGTCATGTGATCGCCCCATGAACGGTTTTCGAAGATTCACGATCGTCTGGATCTCGGTGATCGCGCTGCTCTCTGCGGTAGAGGCGGGCACACCTTCCCCGCTGCAGAGCATCAATGAGCGAACGGAGGCCACTCCCGTGAAAAAAGCACCCATCCCCAAGGCCCAGAAAGTCCTCGTCGTCAAGAAAGAGCGCAAACTCTACCTGTTGCGGAACGGAAAGCCCTATCGGGAGTATCATATCGCTCTGGGAAAACAGCCGGTCGGCCCCAAGGTCAAGGAGCACGACCAACGGACCCCCGAGGGGAATTACACTCTGGATTTCAAAAAGAGCGACAGCAGCTACTATCGGGCGATCCATGTGAACTATCCCAGTGCGGCGGACAAGGCCCGTGCCAGAAGGCTGGGAGTGAGCCCCGGAGGGGCGATCATGATCCACGGCCAGCCCAACTGGTGGGGATGGCTCTCTCCGATCCGGCAGCGCTTCGACTGGACCGCCGGATGCATCGCTGTGAGTAACGGGGATATAGATGAGATCTGGGAGGCGGTGAAACCGGGGACACCGATCGAAATACGGCCATAAGGCCGTGTTAAGTGATATGTATTACGTGTTAAGTGTTACGTGCTAAGTGCTACGAATTGGGTGTGAAATATTTAGTCTTAACCCTGTCATTCTGAACTTGATTCAGAATCCACGGTTTCCTAGGTATTCATGCCCTGGATTCCGGATCAAGTCCGGAATGACAAAGGTTTGTCGGAAAACTCAATTCGTAGTACATAGCACGTAACACATAACACGAAAAAAGGAATCCTATGGCCAAACCGGCGGCACAATGGTTGATCCTTCCTGCCGAGTATCCACAGGAGAAGCGGGAGCGGATCCTGCGACGTTGCGGGATCAGAGAAGGGAATATCGATCGGATCTGGGAGGGAGATGGCCGGGTGCTCTATCGGCTCAAACGAGGCCTGGTCCCGAAATTGGCGCCGGAAATGATCCCCGATGAGGCGATGAAACGAAGGATCCAACGGATTCACGACTATATCGAGGAGTACAAGCGGCTCATCGAGGCGGAACGGGATGCGGAGCGTCGCAGCCGGATGGAGGAGATCCGCAGGTTCAGCGGGAAGGAGCTGGAGAGTTTCGGCCGGGCGATCCTGGATCTGAAAGGACGCAGAGCCGGACGGCTCTTCGATCTCGAACTGGTTCGTTACGGTCGGGATCGGCGCATCGAGACAGAGATCGGCAGCGGTGACATCGTGCTGATCAGCCGTGGAGATCCCCTCAAAAGCGATCTGAGCGCCACGGTCATGGGGGTGGGACGCAACCACATCGAACTGGCCTTCTCCCAGACCCCTCCCAGATGGGCGCTCAAAGAGAGAGTCCGCATCGATCTCTTCGTCAACGACATCACCTTCAAGCGGATGGAGGGCAACCTGGAACGGATGCGCCATCTGGAGGACCCTTATCGAAGGGTCCGGGATATCCTGCTGGGGCTGGAGAGTTGTGGGCCGGCCCCCCGGATCCCGCAGAATGTGGAGGGGCTGAATGGTGTTCAGATCGAAGCCTTGGAACGATCCCTGGGGGCGTCGGATCTCTTTTTGATCCATGGGCCTCCGGGGACGGGGAAGACCACGACCCTGGAGCACCTGATCCGGGCCCATGTGGGTCGGGGGGAGCGGGTCCTGGCCACCGCCGATTCCAACGTGGCGGTGGACAACCTTCTGGAGAAGCTGACCGGGAATGGGGACCTGGAGATCCTGCGGGTGGGGCACCCGGCGCGGATCGATTCGAGTCTGGAGCGATACAGCCTGATGAGGCGGGTGAGCGAGGCACCGGAGTACCCCGAAATCCAGAAGCTTCAAAAGGCGGCGGAAGAGGCGGTGGAGAAACGGAACCTCCACAGCAAACCGACCCCATCGAGAATGCGGGGGATGAGCCGGGATCGGATCGTGAAACTGGCCCAGGAGGGGCGAAGTTATCGGGGAGTCTCCATTGATACGATCCGTTCCATGGCGGAGTGGAACCGGGAGGACGAGAGGGTCCAGGAGCTCTTCGACCAGCTGCGGGCCCTGGAGGAGGCGACGATCCGCCGCCTGGTGGACCAGGCCGACGTGGTGCTGGCGACCAACTCCATGGTCGGCTCCGAAGCGCTGGAGAGTGCTTGCTTCGACCTGGCGGTGGTGGTCGAGGGTTCGATC
>JALWPZ010000012.1 GCA_026994745.1 Campylobacteraceae bacterium
ATATTTTAACCCCGCGAACCCTAAGTGCCCACAAAACCCCTGACAGGTTCGCAACCCGGGTAATTCATTGATTATATGATACAATCAATAAATGACCCCGGCTAAAACACCCCCGAATTTACGATTTTCCGCCAGGTTCGCAAAACACTACCTATTTTCATTGTAACATCAATGCCCTATAAAACCCCCGTCGCCCCCCACCCGGGGGCGTGGATTGAAACATCAAAATGGTCCAGGGTCTTGTGCACGGGTAGCTCGTCGCCCCCCACCCGGGGGCGTGGATTGAAACAGCAAGGCCCCCGCCTGCGCGGCTGGTCTCGGATGTCGCCCCCCACCCGGGGGCGTGGATTGAAACAGGCCAGCCCCACCTAAGCCACCAACCGCCAGCAAGTCGCCCCCCACCCGGGGGCGTGGATTGAAACCAAATATCGCCTGCAATATCGGAGTGGACCCCGAGTCGCCCCCCACCCGGGGGCGTGGATTGAAACTGAATATCCATCCAGTCCAGCTTGTGGTGGCTGCGTCGCCCCCCACCCGGGGGCGTGGATTGAAACTTCTGATGTCATGCCGATCGGCATGAGTGTTTTTGGTCGCCCCCCACCCGGGGGCGTGGATTGAAACACCAGCACATCCAGCGGGTTGGTATCCATCTCATGGTCGCCCCCCACCCGGGGGCGTGGATTGAAACTGGGCCTGAGCCCCGCGCGCCCCTATGCGGGGTGTCGCCCCCCACCCGGGGGCGTGGATTGAAACCGTGGACGCGTAACACCATCAGGAGGACAACCACGTCGCCCCCCACCCGGGGGCGTGGATTGAAACTCCTATTGTTGTATGTTATCCAAAGCTGATATTGTCGCCCCCCACCCGGGGGCGTGGATTGAAACCAACGCGTCTGCTGCAACATTATCAAGTATCCATGTCGCCCCCCACCCGGGGGCGTGGATTGAAACTTTTGTGGGGCAGTAAAGGGTCCAGAAGCTCTGGGTCGCCCCCCACCCGGGGGCGTGGATTGAAACATCAACAGATAAAAAAGTATGAAGAACAAAAAGCGTCGCCCCCCACCCGGGGGCGTGGATTGAAACTCTGACGTTGACCTATAATGAGGAAAATTGGACAGTCGCCCCCCACCCGGGGGCGTGGATTGAAACTTGCTGGAATGCAGCCCTAACGGGCAGTTGGAATGTCGCCCCCCACCCGGGGGCGTGGATTGAAACTAGCAGGTCATCCATGTTCACATGCGCATAGCGCGTCGCCCCCCACCCGGGGGCGTGGATTGAAACATGCCATCCATGTCTTTGCGATCAGAAACCAGAACGTCGCCCCCCACCCGGGGGCGTGGATTGAAACCGACGCGGACCCGCAAGACCGCAGGCTTCGCATGTCGCCCCCCACCCGGGGGCGTGGATTGAAACTCTGCATCCTCCACATATTCGCCAGCGAAGAAGCGTCGCCCCCCACCCGGGGGCGTGGATTGAAACTTGGTCATGGGGGTTTCGTAGGCTACAAATGGGGTCGCCCCCCACCCGGGGGCGTGGATTGAAACGGCAATGCCGCCGGTAATCACGCGCCCAGCGCGGGTCGCCCCCCACCCGGGGGCGTGGATTGAAACAGTAAATCGTTGTCATTGTATGCTTGAACGCACGTGTCGCCCCCCACCCGGGGGCGTGGATTGAAACAAGCCCATGATAATACGGGCATGATCGAATTTGGTCGCCCCCCACCCGGGGGCGTGGATTGAAACGCCGCCGAATTCCCGCTGATCAAAATCATCCTTAGTCGCCCCCCACCCGGGGGCGTGGATTGAAACAAGGCAGGCCTTGATCCAGTTATCGACCACATAGAGTCGCCCCCCACCCGGGGGCGTGGATTGAAACATCTTTGACGTTAGCGACATGTCCTCCCTCTGGCGTCGCCCCCCACCCGGGGGCGTGGATTGAAACATCGCCCGCGCCTGATCCAGCCGCTTGGCGATGTCGCCCCCCACCCGGGGGCGTGGATTGAAACAGGCCCCTCAATAACCTTTGCATTTGGTATTTCGGTCGCCCCCCACCCGGGGGCGTGGATTGAAACGCTGCACTTGGAGCATTGGCATGGAGCGAGAGAAGGTCGCCCCCCACCCGGGGGCGTGGATTGAAACGGCCCAGGCATCGAGGCGCGCCTGGTCGGGCGCGTGTCGCCCCCCACCCGGGGGCGTGGATTGAAACTTTCGCTGACCTTGGTCACCGCCGCCGCTTCTTTGTCGCCCCCCACCCGGGGGCGTGGATTGAAACTGGCGGCCTTGAACTCATCTGGCGTCATCGCGGCCGTCGCCCCCCACCCGGGGGCGTGGATTGAAACA
>JALWPZ010000013.1 GCA_026994745.1 Campylobacteraceae bacterium
CGTTCTTGCTCGGGTTGCGCTTCCCACCGCAGACGCCGTTTTAAAAGCATACGGCGAAGCGTCCTGTCCACAATCGAGATTTCTTCCGGATGGATCTTTGAAAACCGAATATCACTCCCTTCAAGAGATCGCTCTCCGAGGTAAGATATCCCCTGCAACCCTTATTTGCGGGAGGATATCATGTCCAAGTCTCAGCGTTGTGTGGAACTGCGCTCAGTAGAGCGCTACTACGGAGAAGAACGTTTACGCAAGGCCTACGCCATTCTGTGGCAGTGGTCTCAAGATCACCAACTCGAAGGGAGTGATGAAAATGAAACTTGCAGCGATCTACGCCAGAGTCTCGACCAGAAGGCAGGAAGAAGAAAGGACTATTGAGAGCCAGATAGCCGCCCTGCTGGAGTTCGCCGAAGAGCATGGCTACCAGGTACCCTCGGAGTATCGCTTCATAGACGATGGAGTGAGTGGTGCTATTCTCATGCGTCCTGCCCTGGAACGTTTGCGGAATGCGGCCTTTGCCGGAGCGTTCAGGTACCTGTTGGTCCTGAATGTAGAGCGGCTGGCAAGGAACCTGGCTCTCCAGTTACTTCTGATGGAAGAGTTCAGGCACTACAGTGTCGAGGTACTGTTCCTGGAGTCTCCATCTCCAAAAGTTGGGGATACCCCCATGGAGACACTCATGTTCAGCGTTTCCGGTGCCTTTGCCGAGTACGAGCGGAGTAAGATAACCATGCGGATGCGCAGGGGATGGCTCCACAAGGTCAAGAACGGGGATAGGGTTCCCCAACCTGCGCCTTATGGGTACATCTACGTTTCCCCTAACAACGGGAATCCAAGCAAGTGGGTTGTAGATGTCACTGCCTCCCTGGTGGTCAAGCGAATATTCCGATGGTATACTGAGGATGGTCTGACCACCTGGCAGATAGCCAAGAAGCTGAACGAGGAAGGAGTACCATCCCCCAAAGGAGGTACATGGTACCATACAGTTGTCGAGTCCATCCTTCACAACCGAAGCTATACAGGCGGAGGGTACTACAACCGGTTCTACAGGGATCATTCCACCGACGGTGCGTTGAAGCTATCCGGAAGGGGAAGAATTTCCAATCCACGTCTCAAGCCGAGGCCGAGGGAGGAATGGATTCCCTTTTCGGTACCGATGATCATCCCGCCGGAAGTATGGCAAAAGGCACAGGAGATCATGGAGAAAAACACCAGGTTTGCCAGGAGAAACAGAAAACGTCGCTACCTGCTGAGCGGGCTGATGGTGTGCGGTGTATGTGGCCATACTATGCACGCTGCAACTTACAAAGGCTACGCCTACTACCGCTGTCCCAACGGTGGCAAGAACCGCCCTGAGGGAGTGCCGAAGCACTCCCTGGTGGTAGAGCGAGGCGTGGCAGAAAAGGCTGTGTGGGAATCCCTGGCTCAGTTGCTTCGGGAGCCGGAGCGGATAGAGCAGGCATGGGAAGCCTACAAAGCCTCCAATGCCACGGGTGAAGCCGACCGCCTGGAGAGGCAACTCGGGAAGCTGAAAAACCAGCGTAAAAGGCTCCTGGATGCCTACCAGACTGGCCTGATCTCCAGGGATGAACTGGCAGAGCGGCAGAACCCGATACTGGAAGAGATGGAGAATATAGAAGGCCGCCTGCGAGAAGAGAGGGCATTGGAGAATGCAGAGATATCCCTGGAGGAGTTCACTCAGCAGATAGAGAGAGCGCTGAGTTCCTCGGACTTTGATCTCCAAAGGGAGATTATTCGGTTGTTAATCGAGCGTATCGTCGTGGAAGACGACGCCCTCGTGGTGGAGCACATTGTGCCCACCACGAACCGGATTTCTAAATTGCGGACTGGACGTGGAGCCGCTGAGACGCAGAGAACAACGAGCCAAACGAATCAGCGAACGAGCGAATAAGCGAATCGACGGTATGTGCGAGGAGACGATTCCGCTGATTCGCCAATTCGTTGATTCGCTTTAGTTTTTCCTTCTCTGCGTCTCTCGCGTCTCCGCGTCGGGCTTTTAGTTCTGGCTTCGCCAGGTTGGGAGAAAACATGCCGAAGAAACGCAGAATCACCGCTGAGGATCTCTACAGCCTCAAAGAAATCAAGGACGTTCGAATCTCGCCGGATGGCGAGCGGGTAGTTTTCGTGCTCCAGCGGGTGGATCGGAAGAGCGAGAAGAAGTTCTCGAACCTCTGGATCGTGTCTGCAAAAGGCGGCAGGCCGCGCCGGTTCACCCAGGGAGACCACGTGGACTCCATGCCCCGCTGGTCGCCCGACGGCAAGACCATCGCCTTCGCCTCCAACCGGGACGACGAGAAACAGCCGCAAGTCTAC
>JALWPZ010000014.1 GCA_026994745.1 Campylobacteraceae bacterium
TGGACCCAGAGCTTCGCCTGGTCGGCCCACTCTTTGTTCTTCAGCCAAAGCACCATGCACCCCGGGTCGTCGAAGAACCAGGTCCGGCCGTCGGGGGCGACCACCTCCGCGGCGTTGCGTTCGGTCTTGATAAGCATCTTGCATTCGGTATCGTTGGTGCGCTCCAGCTTGATCGGCAGGGGTTTGAAGGCGCTGTTACCCTTGACGATGGTCACGGGCCCCTCCTCTTTGGCCATGGAGAGGAAGATAAGGGCCAAGACGGCGACGAAGATCAACGTGGCGACGATGGGCATCGCTTTTTTCATAGAAAGACTCCGTTTCGAAGATAGTAGACCCCTACATAAAGAGAGCATAGTAGCACAAAGGCACTGACGAGCCCCAGAGCCCAACGCTCCAGGCGGCGGCTCCCGATCCCCAGCAGCAGGTGAAGAAGCGCGGCCACCAGTCCCAGAAAGACCCCGCCGAAGAGCGTCCCCCAGATGGCGTAGCCCACATAGTGATACTCCTTCTGCAGCATACAGAAGGGGCATTTGTGGGTCGGAAGCTCATAGACGTAGGTCCCGAAGAAATAGACCACCGCATAGTAGGCGACGAAGACGAAGAGCCCGTAACCCGCCAGCTCCATCCAGCTCCGATGGGCCAGGGACGCGGCGACGATGAAGAGATAGAGGAGGTAGAAGAGGATCAGCAGCCGGGGAATGTCCAGGCCGAAGGGAAGCGGATTGGCCCCCTCCAGCTGCCCGAAGAGCGCCGAACAGCAACTCACCGCCTGATGGATGTCGATATGGGTGAAATAGGCCCAATCCATCCCCAACTCCACCGTGGCCAGGGCGAAAACCAGAACAAAAAGCCACCCTTTGAGCCGAAACCAGGGGTAACTCTTCGCCTCCAGGTCGTAGTGGTTGATCGCCATCCAGAGAAGCAGCAGAAAGAGAATCAACAATTTCAGAAAGAGGAGCGGCAAACCATAGGAATCGGCACTGATCACCCCCGCCGCGCACATGGCACCGGGCACCAGATCGCTGAGCCTATCGATGGCAAAGACGAAAAAGGGCAGGAGAAAGAATTTGACGACGAAGGCCGCCAGAATGATCGTCATCACCAGATAGGCCCGCCGTTCCAAAGCGTACTGCTCCTCACTGGTACTCCCGAAATCCCAACGTAGCAGAATGTGTACCGAGACCCCGAAGGCGATGGCCAGCAAAAGCCAGACGACACTTTCACTGAGGAGATAGACGAGGACCTGGGTGTTGAGAAGAACGGGGGTCATCGAACACTCCATTGAGTGAGGAGTGAGGAGTGAGGAGTGAGGAAGCGAATTTTTTTAATGAGAAATGAGAAATGAGAAATGAGAAATAATTTAAAAATTAGTAACGAGTAACTAGTAACGAGAAACTGAATTTTCTTAGATAGGAGTGAGAAGTTGGTAGTTAGCAGTTTCGGTGTGCGTTGCTTTGCAACGATTCTTTTCAAACGGCGAAAATGCGCCGCAGGCGCACAAAATGCCCAATGCCCAATGCCGATCCGCAAAGCGGATCTCAATGCCCTCCCCCAATCCACCAATACACCAATACACCAATATACAAACATCACTTCCCATCTCCGCTAACGATGGAGCCGTTTTCCATCTCAACGATCCTATGTTCAAAGGGCAACTCCTCGAAGATCGGGTCGTGGGTGGCGAGGAGGATCGTCTTACCAAGATCGTGGAGCTTTGTCAGGATCTCCAGGAAGCGGCGGGCGTTCTCCCGGTCCAGGTTGGCGGTGGGTTCGTCGCAGAGGATGATCTGGGGATCGGCGGCCAGCGCCCGGGCGATGGCGACCCGCTGTTTCTCTCCTCCCGAGAGGCGACCGGCGCTCTGCCCTCCTTTATGGGCGATGTTCGCCAGCTCCATCGCCCCGGCGACCTTCGCCTCCACCTCTTTCATCGTCAATCCCATGGGGATCAGGGGCACCGAAACATTCTCCCGGACGCTGAGATGCTCCATCAGGTTGTAGTGTTGAAAGATCATCCCGATATGCCGGCCCCGGAAGCGGCTCAGGTGCCGGTCGGGCAGTTTGGCGATCGCCTCTCCCTCCACCAACAGCTCCCCGCTGCTGGGCCAATCGAGCCCGGCGATGATGCTCAATAGCGTCGTCTTGCCGCTGCCGCTGACCCCCCGCAGGATCACGCACTCCCCCTCTTCCACCGTCAGGTCGATATTTTTGAGGGCATGGAAGCGCTCATCCCCGCTGTCGAAGTGGCGATTCAACCCGCGGATTTGAATGACAGGGCTCACTTTTCGCTCCTTTGCATTGC
>JALWPZ010000015.1 GCA_026994745.1 Campylobacteraceae bacterium
GTGGCGATCCTCTTCGCCTCTCTCCAGTCGGAGGATCGGGCCCGGCTCTACCGCCCCCACGGCTTCGCGGATCTCTCCATCGCCTTCCGGGACCATGGCCTCAGCGACCTCATCGGGTTCACCTACCGCTATTGGGAGGCGGAGCGGGCGGCGGAGGATTTCCTCCATCGCCTGCGGGAGCTGGAAAACAGCTACAAGGACCCCTCCGTCACCGTGATCCTGGATGGGGAGAACGCCTGGGAGTTCTATCCCCAGAACGCCCAACCCTTTTTCGACGCTCTCTACACTCGCCTTCAGGATGCCCATTGGTGCCGAACCCAGACCCTGGACGAACGCGCCAAAGAGGCCCATGACCCCCTACCCCGCCTCCATCCCGGCTCCTGGATCCACGGCACCTTCGACACCTGGGTGGGACACCCCCAGAAGAACGCCGCCTGGGAGATGATCTACCAGACCAAACGGGATGTGATGCATCACGAATCCACCCTGGACACCCCTACCCGGGAGCGGATCCGATACCATTTCCTGGCCGCCGAGTGCTCCGACTGGTTCTGGTGGTACGGCGACGATCACCACACCGACTACTCCGCGGAGTTCGACGAACTCTTCCGGAAACATCTGATCTCCATCTACCAACTGGCCGATCTCGCCGTCCCTGCAGGCCTCTACCTGCCCATCGTCGGCAACCAGGACCACCACGCCCTCGTCGACGAGCCCAAATTCCCCATCACCCCGACGATCGACGGGCGGGTCAGCTCCTTCTTCGAATGGTTGGGCGCCGGACGCAGCGACGAGAGCCACCTCTACTCCACCATGGACGGAGTGCGGGGCCCCATCCGGACCCTCTACTGGGGCGAGGACGAACAAGCGGTCTACCTCCGCCTCGACGGCGATATGGATCGTCTGAGCGACTCGGCGACCCTGCATCTCTACCTGGAGGAGGGCTCCCGCTCCTACACCCTCCCCCTCAACGGAGCTCCCCTCCCCCAGGGAATCCGCCTCGCCAAAGAGGAGATCGTAGAGATCGCCCTCCCCAAAACCCTCTTCGGGAATGTGAAAAAAGCCCACCTGCGGCTGGAACTGGAGTCCGACGGCAGCATCCTCCAGACCCTCCCCGGCAGCGGCGAACTCCTCATCGACCTTGCCGACGACTTCAGCGAAAACTGGTTCGTATAATCCAAGTCCCGATGAAAGGGGAGGATGCTTTCCCTTCTTCGGTTCTCTACCCGATCTTTTCGGGACCGAAGCATGAACGACCGCTTCCTTCGACAGGAGGGTAAGCCTCTCCAAGCCCAAATATATTTCAATACGAAATTTATATTGGAATTAAAATAATAAATCGACATACTTTTCAAAAACTCCAAAGAGGGAGGGGAAGTATGAGACGATCGACACGCCGCCTCCTGGAGCGACTGGGCGAGGAGGCCTCCAACCGCTTGACCCATTACCGCTACAATCGGATCGAAGACCTCCATCCCCGCTACCGCAAAGGGCGCATCGCGGCCTTCGCCTGGTTCTGTGAGTTGAGTGAACATTACCTGAGGCAGGAGGAGGGGTTGAAAGAGGCGTTGAAGGAACAGATCCGCCGGCAAATGGAACTGATCGCCCTGCTGGAGCCCGGCCCCTACCGCCAGGGGATCGAGGATGCCGTGGGGGAGATGGAATCCCTGCTGGAGGAGTAGCATGTTCCTCCACATCGACATCGACAGCTTCTTCGTTTCGGCGGAACGGAGCCGGGACCCCTCCCTGCGGGGGATCCCCGTGGCGGTGGGAGGACGGAGCAATCTGGAGATCTTCGACCCGAAACGGACCCATCTGCGCCTGATGGACCGCAACGAGGGAGCCTTCGTCGCACCGGTCTTCTATGGCGGACGGAAACGAAGCTTCGAAGAGAAATTCGTCGAAGATCATGAGGGACGAAAAAAGATCCGGGGAATCGTCACCACCTCCAGCTACGAGGCCCGGGAGAGAGGGGTCAGGACCGGAATGCCCCTGGCTCAGGCCCTGAAGCTCTGTCCCGAACTGATCATGATTCCCGGGGACCTGCTCTTCTACCACCGGATCTCCCACGCCATTTCCCGCTTTCTGACCCGCCGCATCCCACGGATCGAACAGTTCAGCATCGACGAGTTCTTCGGGGACCTGAGCGGCTGGATCCCTCCCGAGGACTCCGAGTCCTTCGCCCGGAAGCTCCAGGCCGAGCTCTTCGAACGTTTCCGCATCCCCGTCTCCATCGGGATCGCCCCGAGCAAATGGACGGCGAAGCTGGCCACGGGATCCGCCAAAC
>JALWPZ010000016.1 GCA_026994745.1 Campylobacteraceae bacterium
CCGTGCCAACTCGTCGCAGCGCTCGTTCTCCGGATGGCCGTTGTGCCCTCGGACCCATTCGGCTCGTACGGTGTGGGGGGCGGCGACCTCCAGATATTCCCGCCAGAGGTCCGGGTTCTTGACCTTTTTGAAGTCGCGACGCCGCCATCCCTCCAGCCACTCGTTGATCGCCTTGGCCACGTAGCTGCTGTCGGTGACCACCCGTACCCGGCAGGGGCGTGTCAGGAGCTTGAGCCCCTCGATGACGGCCCGCAGCTCCATGCGGTTGTTGGTGGTGTGGGCCTCACCGCCGGCGTACTCTTTGCGGTGCCCCCGGTAGTCCAGGATCCCGGCATAGCCACCGGGCCCCGGATTGCCCAGACTCGATCCGTCAGAGTAGAGTGTCACTTCGCATGGGTTCTCGGGGGGCAAGGCGTTCCTCCACTTTCACGGTATTGAGGGCCACGCAGCCCGGACAGCGCACGAAGGTGACGGGAAAGCTCCGCTTGCACTGGGTGCAGAGATAGGAGAAATGCAGGTCCCCCTTCTCGAAGCCGCTCTTCCGGGCGGCGCAGAGCATCTCGATGGCGAAGATCCCACTGGGTTCTTTCGGCGCTTCCTGCAGGTCTCCCCGGGCATAGTAGAGAGAGGCCAGCCTGGAATCGGAAGCGATTATATCCAATTGGAGTTGAGCCGGGGGAAGGAACCAGAGCAGGTCGATGAGCTCTTCGAGGCGTTGGGGGTCGACCCGTCCCCAGGCTCGGGTCGTATCGAGGCGGAAGAGCTCCTGGAGCACGGGCCGGTAGAGTTGGTCGTTCTCTTCCAGAAGCCTCTCCAGGGCTGCGCTCCGACCCCGAGGGTCCAGAGCGCGGTCGGACCGGATCTCCAAAAAGCGCAAGTAGGTATCCAAAAGTTCGGTGGACTCCCCCTGGCCCTTGAGTGCCTCGATGGTCTCCCAGGCCTTGGGGTAATCCTGCAGTTTCTCGTAGAGGAGTTCCAGCTGATAGAGGACGTCGCTGCGCCGGGGGTGGCGGGAGATGATCTCCAGAAAGATCTCTTCGGAGCGCTGGAGGAAGCCGGCGCGCAGATAGACCTTCCCCAGATAGATCAACAGCTCGTCGTCCCGACTGTGGCGGATCAGGTAGAGCAGAATGCTGATGGTCTTGTCGAAGTTCCCGCTCTGCTCGAAGGCTCGGGCCAGAAGCAGCAGGGGCTTGGCCATTCCCTCCTCGTAGGGAACGTTCTCCTCTTCCAGGCTGCAACTGGCAGTGTCGAACTTCTCCAGGAAGGAGTAGAGGTGGCGTTTGAGTCTCTCCTGGCGGTAGAGGTTCCAGCCGTGGGTCACCAGGGCCACCGCCACGGCGATGAGGATGATCAGAATAATGCTGAAGATGGGATCGTGATAACTGGGCAGGAAGCTGTTCACCGGGCCTCTTTCGTATGCGCATCTTTTGGGGCTTATTATAGCGATATTGAAAATAGACTATAATCCATCCCATGATTGATCCCGCTTCCATCGAATCCTTGAAACAGTCCATCGATATCGTCGATGTGGTCGGCAATTACCTGGAGCTGAAAAAAGCGGGGGCCAACTACAAATGCAACTGCCCCTTCCACGACGAGAAGACCCCCAGCTTCAACGTCAGCCCCGCCAAGCAGATCTACCACTGTTTCGGCTGCGGGGCCGGGGGCGACGCCATCAAGTTCGTCATGGAGATCGAGAAGCTCAGCTATCCCGAGGCGATCGAGAAGCTGGCGGCGATGTACAACTTCACCCTGCGCTATACCAAGGGGAGCGGGGACTACAGCGAGGCCAAGCGGGTCCTGGAATTGATGCAGCAGTGGTATCGCACGAACCTGGACCATGAACCCCCGGCGATGCAGTATCTGAAAGAGCGGGGAATCAGCCAGGCTTCCATCGAAGCCTTCGGTATCGGCTACGTTCCCGACGGCTCCCAGGTGATGAACTATCTGCGTTCACGCCACATCCCTCTGCCCAAGGCCCAGGAGGCGGGGATCGTGGCCCAGGGGGAGCGTGGGGAGTTCTACGCACGGCTCAACCGTCGGATCACCTTTCCCATCTACTCCCCCGCCGGGGCCCTGGTGGGCTTCGGGGGACGGACCCTGGGGGATCATCCCGCCAAATATATCAACTCTCCCCAGACCCGACTCTTCAATAAATCACGACTTCTCTATGGCTACCATCGCGCTAAGGAGGAGATCTATCGCCGCAAGGAGATCCTGGTCTGCGAGGGGTACCTGGATGTAATCATGCTGCACCAGGCGGGTTTCTCCACCGCCGTGGCAACCCTAGGGACCGCTTTGACTGCGGAGCACCTGCCCCTGCTGCGCAAAGGAGAGCCCCGGGTGGTCCTGGCCTACGATGGGGACAACGCCGGCATCGCCGCGGCACTGAAGGCTTCCCGGCTCCTGGCTGGCCACGGTTTCGAGGGCAGAGTGGTGCTCTTCCCCGAAGGGAAGGATCCCGCCGATATGGTCAAGGATGGGGACCGGGAGGGGTTGACCGCCCTGCTGCGGGGAGGAACGCCCCTGATCGATTTCGTACTGGAGAAGGTCGCCGCTTTCCACGACCTGAGCATTCCGCGGGAGAAGGAGAAGGCTTTCGCCGAGATGAAGGGGTTTTTGAACTCCCTCTCTCCCATCGTTCGTGAAAGCGTGATCCCCCGGGCGGCCAATCTGCTGGGGGCCTCTCCGGCGCTCTTCGGCCAGGCGAACGACGCCCGTCCCGCCCAGCGTTATTTTACCGAGAACAAAACGGACCCGGCCTGGCAGACGATCCTGCGGACCCTGATGGAGAGCGAGGGATTGATCGACGACGTGGTGGATATCCTGGCCCCGGAGATGGCGGGGGAGTACCGGGAAGCCTTCGAGGCGCTGATCACCGGGCGCAGGGACCACCCCACCCTTCAGGGGATCGCTATCGACGACCGGATACGACCCCTGGACGAAGAGGCCTTTCGACAGACCCTGCGGGCTCAGGTGGAGCGTTATTATCGGATTTTTCTCCAGCGGATCAGCCGCGATCCCGCGATCCCCTATCAGAAAAAAAGTTATTTGATACGCAAAATCAAAACCGATATACTTCCCCGACTGAAAAAAGGAGAATTGGTACCCTATGCGAGCGATCTCACTCTTTAGCGGTGGTCTGGACAGTATGCTGGCCATCAAACTCATGACCGAACAGGGGATCGACGTGACGGCCCTGCATATCCAGACCGGATTCGGGGGGACCAGGGATGTTCGGGAACAGCTTCGCCGACGCGCGGAGATGGCCGGGGCGGATTTCCGGGTCGTGGACGTCCGGGAAGAGTATATCCAGGAGATCCTCTTCGACCCGGTCTACGGATACGGCAAGAACTTCAACCCCTGCATCGACTGCCACGGCTATATGTTCAAGATCGCCCGTGCGCTTCTGCCGGAGGAAGGGGCTTCGTTTCTGGTCACCGGTGAAGTGGTGGGGCAGCGTCCCATGAGCCAGCGTCCCGACGCCCTGAAGCAGGTGAGCAAACTGGCGGGGGACAACGAGGACAAGCTGATCCTACGCCCCCTGAGTGCCAAACTCCTGGAGCCCACCAAGCCGGAGCTGGAAGGCTGGGTGGATCGGGAGAAGCTCCTGGATATCAACGGCCGCAGCCGGGAGCGGCAGCTGGCTTTGGCGGCGCAGTACGGTTGGGAAGACTATGAAAGTCCTGGCGGGGGCTGCCTGCTGACCGACGAGGCTTTCAGCAAAAAGTTGCGGGATTTCATTGAGCACGAAGAGTTCGGGGTCGAGGACATCGACCTGCTCAAATATGGCCGCCATTTCCGCCTTCCCGGCGGCGCCAAGCTGGTGGTGGGGCGCCACAAAGAGGACAACGAAGCCCTGCAGGCGATCGAAAACCCCGACTACATCCCCGTGCGACTGAGTATCCCGGGACCCTTTTCGCTTCTGTGGAAAGGGGCGAACGCCGAGGATCGGGAATTGGCCGCCCGGATCGCCGTCACCTATGCCAAAAGCGACCCGAAAGAAAACTATACGGTACGACTGGGAGAAGAGGAGAGGACCGTCTCTCCCCTCCCTAACAAGGCAGAGGCCCAGAAATACTTCGTTCTCAACGGTTGATTCAAGTTTCTTTAAACTTGCCTCGGCTATAATGCCGTCACTTCTTTCGAGGGGCCCTTAGCTCAGCTGGGAGAGCGCCACGCTGGCAGCGTGGAGGTCACCGGTTCGATCCCGGTAGGGTCCACCATCGCAATTTAATTTAAAACCATCTTTACAAATGCACTGATATAACCACACAACAATGTCGATTTCTCCAATTGTTTGATTTGCTTCTGGTAGAATCATAGTGTTGAATATACTCAAGTAGGTTTGTTGTGAAAAATTTCAATACTTTATACCAATTTAACCCGATGGTGTCCTTGATTCTCTTTTTAGTTATATCGGGTATTGTGAAAGCAGATCAGAATATCTCAGATTATCGTACAACCCCTGTAATCAGTAATGGTGTGGAGAATGTTCATGTGACTGACAATGGAACCATTTTTATAGCAGCAGGAGGCGGGAGTAATTTTGCCATTCAAATTAAAGGAAATTTCCTCGCTGGAAAGACTCTTCTCAATGACGGAAATATTGAAACTCAGCTTGACAATAGTGGTGGAGAATACTCCGTACCAATACTTCTTTACAAAGTAATTTCCTATGGCGAAATTATCAACAATGGAACTATTGTTTCCCGAGTGGCAGATCAGCAGTTGGCGTATCCAGTATATATTTCGGAGAATGGCCCAGATGGTGTCGTGCGTAACAATGGTAGTCTTTTTTCTATCAGCGGCAAAGATTCTTGGGGGGTCGCGATAAACATACGTAATAATCTAGGGAGTGTAGTCAACGCACCTGGTGCATTTATTAATGTGAAGGGTAGGGATGGCACTTGGCTCTATGGTTTGGTATCGATTGTCAACCATGAAGATGCAATTGTGACGAATCAAGGTGTAGTGCAGATTCAAAGTGAAAAGGATGGAGGTGGTGGAACAGGTTTATATGCTTGGAAAAATTTTGGTGAAGTGATCAATGAAGGGGTTGTCAATATCTCAGTAAATGGGACGAATAAAGAGCTTTATGGTATAGGTGTAAACCATAATTATGGCACGATTCGAAATCGTGGACAGATCGTCCTGCAGAGTTTGATAGGGAATAAAGTTTGGGCTTTTCATAATGATGATGGCAATGGAACAGTAATCAACGACCGTGGAGCTGTAGCTTATGGGGATATCTATACCATTGGTCAGCATTTCGAGAATCGAGGAGATCTCTATCTCTTCAGTAAAGGGGTGTCCGCCACCGATTATTATCATGGCTATAACGGCTCGGTCCTGGGAATCAATGTATCACTGGATAGCAACCATCGAGCACTTTACTCGACAGTTCAGACCAAAGGGACGATCCTGGAGAGTGGAAGCAAGATTGTTGTCAATGTGGAGACTCCTCTGTCCGAGCAGCACTATCTTCTGAACCAACGTCTCGATGGAGTGATCCAGACCGACAACAATCTGACGGTCCTCGGTGCTCCGATTGTTACCGACAATTCGGCGTTGTTGGGGTGGTGGCCCGAATACGATGCAAGCGATCTGGATCTGGTGCCGTACAAGGAGGCAAGCTTCAGTGAAGCGGTACGACGAGGTTCGTGTACATTGGGAGCACTCGGCGTGGCTGGAACGCTCGATCGCTACTCCTATGGTTCCGATAGTGATCTCGACACTTTTGTCAACACTCTCTACGTTCTTCCTGAATTGGAGCAGGTCGCAGAGGGAGTCCACTCCTCCATTCCCTTTTCTTCGTTTCAGAGTGTGATGGCCAACCGGGAGATCAGCCGTCGCCTGATGTATCGTATGAGATCCCTGAGCATCGGGGTGGCAAGCGGGGATCTCAATGCAAGCCGTGGCCTGTGGCTGGAGCTTTTTGGTGGTAAGCTTCGGCAGGATTGCAGCAACGGTTATCGGGGATACGATGCGGATTTTTCCGGAGTCATGATCGGAGGGGATCGCAGCGTGGGGTCGGATCATCGTATGGGAATCGCCCTGATGCTGGGAGGAGGGGAGTTGCAGACCCGGGGACTTCCCCAGAGCGAGGATTTCGACCGTTACGATCTGATGATCTATGGTCATTATCTGCCTGGATGGGATTGGCGTTTGGACTATCAGTTGGGTCTGGGGTACGTCCAGAGTCGGGAGGAGCGGACACTGCTCTATCTCGATCGGCACACATCGGCTCGGCATCTCGAATGGATGGGATATGGATCGATGGAACTTTCCAAAGCTTTTTATCGTGAAGGTGCCTTAGAGTTGGAGAGTGGTGCATCGGTCAGCTTTGTATATGGCGATATGCAAGGATTTACCGAAGAGGGTGCCGGAGGCTTGGATGTAAGTGTGGCGGGCTCTACCGACAAGGCATTGTATCTGGGATGGAGAGGTAGGCTGCGTTATACGCATCCGGGAGAGCTACAGTTCGAATTGGAGGGAGGGGTCGATTATGATCTGCTCCATCGATCCTTGCGCACGAGTGGAAATTTTCAAGGATATTCCTCCGGGAAATTTCCCATGGAGTTGAACTATGACAATGCCTGGGGTTATCACGTGAATGTGTCACTGGCAAAGCGGTTAGCCCAAAATGTGGAGTTTTCGCTCAAGGCGGGATATTCGGGACGTGAGAACGGCTATCGGGATTACGACTTTTCCGCAGGACTTCGTTGGAAATTCTGACCGGACTCCTGTATAGCTCAATACTAACCCTGAAATATATGATTCCACATTTTAAAAAGCACTGACCTCTATCTATTACGGAGCGAATTCCGAATAATGATTCTAATTTTCCCATAAACTGCATATTCCGGTGCGTTTGAAGTGCAGATAAGTCAATGGTCCAGCCAACTTCGATCCTTCACTATTTGGAATTGAAAGTTTTTTAGCAGTAGACTTGGAAAATCATTGGAAAAAGGAGGCGTGGAGGATGGAAGGGTTGAATGCGGTGATCGGTTGGCTTTCCAATGCACTCTGGTCCTATCTGTTGATCTATACATTGATCCCGGTGGGGGTCTATTTCACCTGGAAGCTGGGCTTTGCTCAGTTTCTGCATATCAAGCACATGATCAAACTGATTACCGAAGGGGTGGTCAGCAGTGAAAAGGACCGGGATCATGTCTCCTCCTTCGGGGCTTTCACGATCTCCTCGGCTTCCCGGGTCGGGACGGGGAATCTGGCCGGCGTGGCCATCGCCATCTATATGGGGGGTGCCGGGGCGGTCTTTTGGATGTGGATTTTGGCATTGGTGGGGGCCGCCTCCAGTATGGTCGAGAACACTTTGGCCCAGGCCTACAAGCTGAAGAACGGAGACGGAACCTACCGCGGTGGCCCCGCCTATTACATGCAGCAGGGAATGGGGAGCAAATGGATGGGGATCGGGTTTTCGATCCTGATCACCGTCAGTTTTGGGCTGATCTTCAATTCGGTGCAGGCCAATACCATCGTACAGGCTTTCGATGGAGCTTTCCATGTACATCCGGCGTTCGTGATCCTGGCACTGGCGGGATTCACGGGGGTGATCATCTTTGGCGGGCTCAAGCGGATCGTCAGTTTCACCCAGGTGATCTTTCCGGCAATGGCAGGGATCTATCTGCTGGCAGCCTTTATCGTCGTGGCGATGAACGTCACGGAACTGCCGGCGGTCTTCGGCCATATCTTCGCCCAGGCTTTCGGTTTCGAACAGGCAGCCAGCGGGGGCTTCGCCTTCATGGCGATGCAGGGGATCAAGCGGGGGCTCTTCTCCAACGAGGCGGGAATGGGGTCCACCCCCAACGCCGGGGCCACCGCCGAAGTCTCCCATCCGGTCAAACAGGGGTACATCCAGACCCTGGGGGTCTTCGTCGATACCTTGATCATCTCCACGGCCACCGCCTTCGTGATTCTAGCCACCAACGTCCATGTGGAGGGCTCTGACATCAACGGGATCCAATTGACCCAGCTGGCGGTCAGCAGCGCCTTCGGTGAGTGGGGAAATGTCTTTGTCGCCTTCATCGTGCTGCTTTTCTCCTTCAGTTCCATCATCGGAAACTACTATTACGGGGAGTCCAATATCGAGTATATGAGCAATTCGAGACTCTTAGTCAATATCTTCCGTTCACTGGTGATCTTCATGGTGATTATTGGAGGAGTGGCAAAACTGGAGAACATCTGGAATCTGGCGGATATCTTCATGGGACTGATGGCGTTGATGAACATTGTAGCCCTGATCGCCCTTCGCGATGTCGCGTTCAAGCTCTACAAAGATTATCGGGAGCAGTTGAAACAGGGGAAGAACCCGGTCTTT
Organism: Campylobacteraceae bacterium; assembly: GCA_026994745.1. Taxonomy (GTDB): domain Bacteria; phylum Campylobacterota; class Campylobacteria; order Campylobacterales; family Sulfurovaceae; genus Nitratifractor. The sequence goes on from JALWPZ010000016.1 coordinate 8,345, forward strand.
CACAAAAGCAAGATCCCGGAGCTCCAGGATGTGGAGTGCTGGGACGACGATCACAGCAAGATCTACGATATGCGGAATGCGCTGTAGGATCGTGACTTGCAAGGGGGATGAGGGAAGAATCTCTCCCCATGAATTCGGTGTTCATTTTCATTCCCATGATTCTAACCATGGAAGGAAAAGTACCCGTTTTTTACACGGAAATTGATATGATCTGCATTGGATTGAAAACTAAGAGAAAAAAGGAAGGTGTATGAAGTTCTGGGGACGAAGTGTAGTGCTGCTAATGATCGGGGGAGCGATGCTCTTCGCCGCGGAAGCGGAGAGTGCGGCATCGACACCTATGGAGGGAGCGAAGCCGGGCAAGGAGTGCAATGGCAAGCTGTTGATCGGGGAAGCCGAATGGGTCTACCTACCCGCGGCCAAAATGAAGCTCAAGGCCCGGATCGATACCGGAGCGACCACTACCTCCGTCGATGCCCGGGACCTGCGGGTCCAGGAGCGGGATGGCAAGAAGTGGGCGATGTTCACGATGGTAGACCGGGAGAACGACAAGAAGGTCGAGATGGAGAAGCCGGTGGAAAAGGTGGTGGAGATCAAGCGCCACGGCACCGAGAACCAGAAGCGCTACGCCGTTAAGATGCGCATCAATCTGGGGAATGTTTCCCGCTACATTACGGTGACCCTCAACGACCGGGAGAATTTCGAATATCCGGTGTTGATCGGGCGGAATTTCCTTCGGGGTTCCGCCGTTGTGGACGTGGACGAGGCATATACCGTCGAGCCGACGAAGGAGGAGAAGTAGATGCGTTCCAAGTATCAGATCTACCTGATCGCCGCCGGGTTGGTGATCCTGGCGC
>JALWPZ010000017.1 GCA_026994745.1 Campylobacteraceae bacterium
GCTTTGGCACCCGATTCGTGGGTAAGCAGGTCGATGCGCTTTCCTTTGAGGGTAGGGCCGGAGGGGTGGTTGAAGTTGATGACCAGGGTCTGGGCATCAGTGGAGGGGAGCTCGGTGGAGATCCCCAGGCGTTTGACCCCCTCGGCGTTGGCGGCGCGCATGGGCTCTTTGAGCCAATTGTCGCCGAAGGCTTCGTCGACGTAGGGCTCCAGGGGGGCGTGGAGCGTCGCCCCCAGCCGCTCGGCGAAGAGACGGGCGAACTCCAGCTCCTCCAGGTAGAGGTCGGCGTCGGCCAGAACGACGACGGGGCCCTCGTGGAGCTCCACCAGTTCCCGGAAGCGCTCTTCTCCCAGGCGCAGGGAGTCGAGTCTGCGTCCCTGGAAGAGCACCTCTCTCTGGCGCCGCTCCCGCAGGTCGTGGTAGCTGAGGCGCCCCTCATCGCAGATGAAGTGGCCGTTGACCTCCGGATTCTTCCGGGGCCGGAATCGGTAGACGGTGTCGTCCTGATCCTTGAGGCGGGCGTGGTCGATCCAGATGTTGCATCCCCGGGAGCAGCCGTGGCAGACCGAGGGGACGGATTGGAGGAACCAGACCCGCTGCTGGAAGCGGAAATCCCTGCTGGTCAGCGCCCCGACGGGACAGAGGTCGACCACGTTCATGGCGTAGTCGTTGTGGAGCTTCTGCCCGGGCATCGTGTCGATGACGGAGTGGTCGGCCCGGTGGATCACCCCCAGCTCGTGGGTGCCGGTGATCTGGGCGGTGAAGCGGGTGCAGCGCTGGCAGAGCACGCAGCGCTCCTGGTCCAGGACCACCTCCCGGCCCAGGTCGACGTGCTTCTTGAAGTGGGCTTTGCGGCTGCGGTCCACCTTGCCATGGTAGAGGCCGTACTCCATGTAGTAATCCTGGAGGCTGCACTCCCCCGCCTGGTCGCAGATGGGGCAGTCGACGGGGTGGTTGACCAGCTGCAGCTCCAGGATGCTCTGGCGGACCTTGCGGATCTCCGCCGTGTCGGTGCGGACGACGAGCCCCTCTTCGACGAAGGTGTCGCAGGAGATCTGGGGGCGTTTTTTCCCTTCGATCTCCACCATGCACATCCGGCAGTTGCCATCGGGCCCGAGGGCGTCGTGGTAGCAGTAGTAGGGGATCTTGAAGCCGTGCTCGAGCAGGACGGGCAGGAGCAGCGCCCCCTTGGGGGCCTGGATCTCCTGTCCATCGACGTGGATCGTCACCAGTTCACTCATGCGAGGCTCCTCAGATAGGCTTCGAATTCGCCGCGGAATTTGCCGACGAAACCGTCGATGACCCCCGAGACGGCGGGGGCGAAGACGCAGATGGTCTTGCCGTTCATCGTCACGCTGACGTCCAGGAGCTTCTCAATGTGTTCGGGGCTCCCCTTCTGGGCCAGGACGTCGGCCACCAGGGCGTCGACCCAGCCGGTCCCCTCCCGGCAGGGGGTGCACTGCCCGCAAGATTCGTGGTGGTAGAACTCCAGAAGGTTTTTGAGCGCCTCCACCATATCCACACTCTCGTCCATGACGATCATTCCCCCCGTTCCCAGGGAGGAGCCGTATTGGCGCAGGCTCTCGTAGTCGAGGGTTGCTTCGGCGACCTCTTCGGCGCTCAGCACCGGGGTGGAGGCACCGCCGGGGATCACTGCCTTGAGGGCTTTGCCGCCCCGGATGCCGCCGCCGAAGTGCTCGATGTACTCCATCATCGGGGTGCCGAACTCCGCCTCGTAGACCCCCGGCCGCTCCACATGGCCGCTGAGGGCGAAGAGCAGGGTGCCGGGGCTTTTCTCTGTGCCGAAACTCCGGTAGGCGTCGGCCCCCTCATTGACGATGAAGGGGACCGAGGCGATGGTTTCGACGTTGTTGACCAGGGTTGGATTGCCGAAATACCACTCGGGCTCCTTCTGATGGGGTTTGAGGCGGGGGTGCCCCCGTTTGCCCTCCATGGACTCCAGCAGCGCCGATTTCTCCCCGCAGATGTAGGCCCCGGCCCCCCGGTGGATCGTCACGTCGAGGCGGTAGTCGTGTCCCAGGACCTTTTCTCCCAGGATCCCCGCCGCGTAGGCTTCGTCGATGGCCTCCTGGAGGATCTTCTGGAAATCGTGGTACTCTCCGCGGATGTAGATGTAGGCATCGTGGGAACCGATGGCGTAGCAGGTGAGGATAATACCCTCGATGAGGAGATGGGGGTCTTTGGTGATGATCTGCCGGTCCTTGAAGGTCCCAGGCTCGCTCTCGTCACAGTTGACCGCCAGATATTTGGGCCGCCCGCCGAAATCTCCCAGCATCAGTTTCCACTTGCTCCCCGCCGGAGCTCCGCCGCCCCCCTTGCCCCGCAGGCCGCTGCGGTCCACCTCTTCGACGATCGCTTCGGGCTTCATGCCGAAGGCTTTCTCCACCGCTTTATAGGCTCCGTGCTTTTGGGCGACTTCCAGAGTGTGGCTGTTGGGCAGGTCGAAACGTCTGCTGACGATTTTGGCATCACGCATGGTGAACTCCTTGGGAGTTCGCTATGCGAGTGAGGAGTGAGGAGTGAGGAGTGAGGAGTTTCGGTTTGCGTTGCTGCACAACGCCCCCAATAACCAATAACCAATAACCAATTACGTCGCCGAAGGCGACTCTACTTGTGACTTGAGGGGTGAAGCCCCGTGCTTGCGACTTGCGACTCATTCTAGTCCCTCCAATATCTCATCCACCTTCTCGATCGTCAGGTTCTCGTAGAGGGTGTCGTTGATCTGCATGACGGGGGCGGTGCCGCAGCTGCCGAGGCATTCGACCTGGCTGAGGGTGAAGCGCCCGTCTTCGGTGGTCTCGCCCACTTCGATCCCCAGCTTCTTTTTCAGATGGGCCAGAATGTCGGCCTTGCCGCAGAGGGCGCAGGAGAGGGTCTTGCAGAGCTGGATGTGGTGGCGGCCGATGGGTTCGAGGTGGAACATCGTGTAGAAGGTCGCCACCCCGTAGACCTTGACGGGCGGAACCTCCAGCCACTCCGCCACCGCCACCATCGCCTCGGTGTCGATGTGTCCCTGCTGCCTCATCACCTTCCAGAGCGCCGGTAGCATCAGCGCCTCTTTGGAGGGGTAGCGTTTTTCGAGAGACTCCAACGCCTGGAGGTTTTCTTCGGTAAAGGTGAAACTCATATATGCCTCCTGTTGTCAGCGAGTGAGGAGTGAGGAGTGAGGAGTGAGGAACCGATACGGAAGCTTTGCTTCCGAGTGATGAATGGTGAATGATGAATGGTGAATGATTTTGGGGCGTTGCTTTGCAACGCGTATCTATGGAGGCGGGAATTTATTCCCGCAATGCAGGGCTGAAGCCCTGCCCGCAATGACCAATGACCAATGACCAGTGACTGCGCCATAGGCGCACAAAATGCCCAATGCCCAATGCCGTCGCCGAAGGCGACATCACTGCCGACTGCCGACTGCAAACTGGCGACTGAAAGATTCATCGATCCATCTCCCCCGCGATGATGTTCAGGCTTCCCAACGTCAGAATCGCGTCTCCCACCTGGTAGTCGGTGATGAGCTTGGGGTAGGCCTGCATATGTAGGAAGCTGGGGGGGCGGACCTTGACCTTGTAGGGGGTGCCGCTGCCGTCGCTGACGATGGTGAAGCCAAGCTCCCCGTTGGCGGCTTCGTAGGCTCCGTAGTGGATCCCCTCGGGGACTTTGACCCCTTCGAAGATCAGTTTGAACTGGTTCATCGTCCCTTCGATGGTGCGGTAAACTTCGGGCTTGGGGGGCAGGGTGACGGCCCGGTCGTCGACACTGACGGGGCCGTCGGGGATTTGGGCCATCGCCTGGCGGACGATGCGGATGGATTGGAGCATCTCTTCGAAGCGGACCATGAGGCGGTCGTGGGTGTCGCCGACGCTGCCGACCACCAGCTCGAAGTCGAAATCGTCGTAATAGTAGTAGGGGTCGGCGAAGCGCAGGTCGTAGGGTACGCCGCTGGCCCGGAGGTTGGGGCCGGTGAAGCCGTAGCTGACCGCTTCCTCGGCGCTGAGGGGCGAGACGTCCTGGACCCGTTCGTTGAAGATCCGGTTGTGCTGGGTCATGCGCAGGGTTTCGTCGATGCCTTTTTCGACCTTTTTTAGGACAGATTCGAGCTCCTCCGCCCAGCCGTCGTGGAGGTCCCATGCCATCCCTCCGATGCGCATGTAGCTGTTGGTCAGGCGGGCGCCGGTGAGCTTGCTGAGGAAGTCGTAGGCGTCGTTGCGGGGGTTGAAGAGGTACCAGTAGTTGGTCTGGGCTCCCATGTCCAGCAGGCCCGCGGCGAGGCAGACCAGGTGGTCGATGATCCGGGAGAGTTCCCCCAGGATCACCCGGATGAAGATCCCCCGGTCGGGGACCGTGACCCCCAGCATCTCTTCGACGCTCTTGACGAAGGCGATGTTGTTCATCAGGGCCGAGCAGTAGTTGAGGCGATCGGTGTAGGGGACGATCTGGTTGTAGGTGTGGGTTTCGCAGCTCTTTTCGAATCCCCGATGCAGGTAGCCCACTTCGCTGGCCCCCGCGACGATCCGCTCGCCGTCCAGGGCGACGATGGTGCGGATGGTGCCGTGACTGGCGGGGTGGGAGGGACCGAGGTTGAGGACCATCAGATTGTCCCGCTCCAGGTCGTAGCCTTTGGCGGCCAGTTTGGGCCCCAGTTCGTCATACATATCCTGAGCTTCGGTGCATAGATAGCGTCGGTCGACGGGGAAATCTTTGCGCAGGGGGTGCCCCTGGAACTGCAGGTGGTTGAGGATACGCTTGAGGGTGGGGTGGCCCCGGAAGCGGATCCCGTACTGGTCGTAGACCTCCCGCTCCAGCCAGTCGGCGGCCAGATAGAGCGGGGTGAGGCTCTCGACGCCCCGTTCGGGGTCGGAGACGGGGATACGCAGGAGCAGGGTCTCCCTGAAATCCCGATGGCGGAAGAGGTAGAGTATTTCAAAGCGGCTTTCGCAGCGACCGGGCAGGCGGAGCCAGTCGACGGCGGTGACGTCCAGAAGGAAGGGGTACTCCTCCTTGAGGGTGCGGGCCAGGGGGAGGAGATCCTCTTCGGAGGCCCGCAGGTGGGGGATCCCTTCGCGAACTTCGAGGAGATTGAGGGAGGGGGCGACGGCCTGAAGGGCGGCGGGATCAAACATCGAGGGCCCCTTTGAAATCGGGGTTGCGGGGTTCGAGGGCCGGCTCTTTCCAGAGCATCTTCTGGATCTCCACGATGGCGTCCAGCAGCGCTTCCGGGCGGGGCGGGCAGCCGGAGATGTAGACATCCACGGGGACGATTTCGTCGATCCCCTGGAGGGTCGTGTAATTGTCGTAGAAGCCGCCGCTGCTGGCGCAGGCCCCCATGCTGACGACCCAGCGGGGTTCGGGCATCTGATCGTAGATCTGTTTGAGGATCGGCGCCTGCTTCATGCTGACGGTGCCGGCGACGACCAGGAGGTCGGCCTGCCGGGGGGAGAAGCGCAAAACTTCGGCGCCGAAGCGGGCGATGTCGTAGCGGCTGGCGGCGGTGGCCATGAATTCGATGGCGCAGCAGGCGGTCCCGAAGACGAAGGGCCAGAGCGAGCTCTGGCGCCCCCAGTCGATGACGGCGTCGACGCGGGTGGTGATGATCGAATCCCCGAGGAGATTCTCCTCGGCCAAGCGTTGGGCGGTCAGATCCATTTGAGTACCCCCGATCGGAAGACATAGAAGAGCCCGCCGATGAGCAGGCCCATGAAGACGAACATCTCCATCAGCCCGAACCAGCCCAGCTGGCGCAGATCCACGGCCCATGGAAAGAGGTAGAGGACCTCCACGTCGAAGATGAGGAAGATGACGCCCACGAGAAAGAAGCGGACGTTGAAGCTGTCGAAGGGATCCTTGACAGTCCGTCGGATCCCGCTTTCGTAGACTTCATTCTTGCGGGGGTTGTCACTTTTGGCACCGAGATAGCGGGTGAGGTGAAAGAGCGCCGGCAGGGCGATCACCAGCACCGCCACGATCACCGAAGAGAGGAGAAGCTGTCCGCTCATGGGACTCCTTCATAATTGGCTTGCCATAGCGTAGCGCAAAGAGGCTGAAATTAGTGAGTAGTTAGGAGTGAGGAGTGAGGAACCGATACGGAAGCTTTGCTTCCGAGTGATGAATGGTGAATGATGAATGGTGAATGATTTTGGGGCGTTGCTTTGCAACGCGTATCTATGGAGGTGGGAATTTATTCTCACAATGCTGGGCTGAAGCCCTGCCCCCAATGACCAGTGACCAATGACCTTGCCTTCGGCACACACAATGCCCAATGTCTCAATGCCGATCCGCAAAGCGGATCTAAATGCCGTCGCCGAAGGCGACATCTCTTGCGACTAAACCGTTATCGTTCCCGCACCCTATAAATCACCGCATACATCAACGGCACATAGATGAGGTTCAGCACCGTGGCCCAGGCGACGCCGAAGCCGAGGCTGACGGCCATGGGTTGGATGATGAGGGCTTGGCCGCTGGCGAAGAAGATCAGGGTCAAAAGCCCCAAGACCGTGGTGAGGGAGGTCAGGAAAATGGGACGCAGGCGCATGCCGGCTTTGTGGACCATCTCTTCGTAATTTTTTGAGCCCCGAATGAAGTCGAGCATGATCAGGGCGTCGTTGACGACGACGCCGGCGAGGCCGACCATCCCCATGACCCCGGGCATGGTCAGGTTGATTCCCATCAGCTTGGTACCCACCAGGGCCCCCAGGATCGAGAGGGGGATGACCGAGATGGTGATGAGGGGAAGGATCAGGGAGTTGAACATCCAGACCAGGGAGAGGAAGATCAGGAAGATGGCGATGACGGCGGCTTCGCTCATCTCTCGTTTGACCTGGCGGTTCTCCTTCTCCTCTCCTTTGACGACCACTTTGATTCCCTCTTTTCTCAACTGCTCCAGGAAGGGGCGGAGGCGTTCCATCACTTCGCTGGGGAGGATCGTTTTTTTGTCGGTACGGGCGGTGACGGTCCAGATCTTGTCGCCGTCTTCCTTGTAGATCTTGAGCATACTCTTTTTGTAGACGAAATCGGCGATCTCCCGCAGGGCGACGATTCGTTTTCCGTCGGGGGTGGTGATCTTCAGATCGCCGATGTCGTAGTTTCCATCCCGCCGGGGATCCTCCAGGCGGATGCGGATAAGCCCCTTACGGTCGAACATCTTTCCGAACTCCGCCTCCAGGAAGAGCCCCCGGAGGATCTGCACCAGATTGCCTTCGTCGAAGCCCAGTTTCTGCCCATAGTCGTTGATCCGGAGCTTGAGCTCCAGGGGGCCCTCCTTGGCGTCGTCGACGATGTCCCGGACCCCGGGCATTTCATGGAGCTTTTTCTCCAGGGCGTGGAGGGCGGTGAAGATTTTGGCGTCGTCGGGGCCCGAGAGGCCGATCTCGATGTCGTGGCCCACGATCCCCGCCTGGGGAACGAAGGCGGTCAACTCCTGGTAGAGGGGATCGCCGCTCTCCCCGATCCTGATCCTTTTGTATTTGGCCAGGATCTTCTGGGCCCGCTGGAGGATTTGCTGGGCGCTCTCTTGGCGGACCATGTCACGGTCGTCGTACTCCAGGGAGAGGATCGGGTTGATGTATTTGTCGAAGAAGTTCTGGGGTTTGCGCTCGTGAAGATTGAGGAAGATATGGAAGAGGTTCTCTCCGCTTTCGGCTTTCTGGTCGGGGGTGAACTTCATGCCGACGATGGAGGTGATGGAGGAGACGTCTCCTCCTTTGAACTCCCTCAGCAGCTCGTTCTCGATCCGTCGCATCAGCTTTTCGGTCTCCTCCAGGCGGTTGTTGACGTCCACTTTGCCGCTGATGTAGACCTGGCTGGCGTCGAAGGGAGGGAAGAGTTGGAATTTGCTCACCTTGAGCATGCCGACGGTCCCGGCGACAATGCCTATGACCAGGAGGAGGAGGGAGAGTTTCTTCCAGCGCAACAGTTTTCCCAGAAAGCGGTCGTAAAGGAGGATCGCCCGGTCCCAGAAGGGGCTGGGCTCGTGGTGGTCGATTCGGTGGCCGACACTGAAGAGCTCCTTGGCGTGGAGGGGCAGGAAATAGAAGGCTTCGAAGAGGGAGCTGAGCAGCAGGATCGTGATCATCACCGGCAGGACCTTCATGAAGACCCCGAGCTGGCCGCTCATGATCAGCAGAGGCAGAAAGGCGAAGACCGTCGTCAGCGTCGCCGTCACGACGGCGGGGAACATTTCCGCCGCCCCGTCGAGGGCCGCCTGCCGGGGCGGCTTGCCCATCTCCAGGTGGCGGTAGATGTTCTCGGCGACGACGATCGCCTCGTCCACAAGCATTCCCAGGGCGATGAGGGCCCCCAGCATCGTCAGCATATTGAGGCTGTAGCCCAGCATCTCCGAGCCGATGAGGGCGATGAAGAAGCTGGTGGGAATTCCCATGGCCACGACGGCGGCGATGCGCCAGTTGACGCTGAGAAAGAGGGCGGTGAAGACCAGGATGAGGCCGAAGAAGATGTTGGAGCTGACCAGGTTGATCCGATTCTTGATCCAGATGGAGGTGTCGGTATAGACTTCGAAGGTCAGATCGGGGTACTTTTGGGCGAAGTCGCGCAGGAGGGTACGGATCTGGCGACTCAGGGCGATGGCGTTGCCCTCCACGGTCTTGGTGAGATTGAGGGAGATGTTCTCTTTGCCGTTGAAGTGGGAAATTTCCCGGGGGGTGCTGAGACGGAAATCCACACTGGCGACGTCGCCGATGCGGATGCGGCGTTCCCCGATACTCAGCAGGGTGTCCCGAATCCGCTGCGCCTCCTTCTCTCCGTTGATGGTGGAGAGGTAGATCTCCTGCCCCTTTTGCTTGAAGGTTCCGGCGGGGTAGATGGAGCTGAAGCCCTGGATCGCCTTATAGAAGAGGGTTTTGGGGATGCCGTAGGCCTCCAGGCGCTTTTCGTCGATGGCGATGCGCAGTTCCGGGTCGGCGTCGCCCCGGATGTCGATGCTGTTGAGGGCCTTGAAGCCCGAAAGCCGGCTCTTGAGGTCCCGGGCCGCCTCCAGGAGCTTCTCTTTGCTGACATCTCCGGAGACGGCGATGAGCAGGAGGGGAAAATTGTGGATGACGATGCGGGCCGTGGGCTCGTTCATGTCCGCGG
>JALWPZ010000018.1 GCA_026994745.1 Campylobacteraceae bacterium
TCGTCTTCCCTGCTTCATACAGTGCGTCGATAATTCCGTGCGGGACATAACGGACATTGGCGAGCTCTTCTTCGGAAAGAACAAGGCCGCACACCGTCGGCTCCACCATTCCCTCTTTTGTGCCGTCTGACGCCATAAGGCAGTATGACATCCCCAAGATCGGTGACGTTTCCCCCTGCAGATCGGCGTCCGCAGCCAGCAGTGCTTCCAGTTCGTCTTGCAGTATCCTCGAAGACTTGATTGTGCAACCCATATTGTTCCTTTTGTCGTGATATGCCGCAACGCCTAAGCGATGCTTTTTTTAAACAGATGAGGGTCGGCGACCGGCAGCACGATATCCGCGTTGAGCCCCAACTGCTGCCATCTGCCCTCGATGCCGTCGTGCAGACGCCGTTCGGCTTCACTCGCATCCCGGCTTTGGGACAAAAAAAGGTGGCGAAGGCAGATGGGCGTGGCGATCCAGACGCGCCGAAACGGCACGCCCAATTCATCGAGAAACTTCCCGATGTTCGCGCTTCCCTCGGGCTCGATGATTAGAGCGCGTTCACCCGCTTGCAACAGCGGGGTCTTCGAGGTGCCGTAGAAGTTGCCATAAAACTCGGCGTATTCCGCCATAAGTCCCGCTTCAACCATCTCCATGAAGACCTCTTTTGTCACGAAGTGGTAGTCCACCCCGTCTTCCTCGCCGCATCGCGGAGGGCGCGTCGTGTAGGTGGTGACACGCTCGATTCCGCTTTGCTGCAGCAGCCATGTTTTCCCGGCCCCGGACGGACCCGTTACCAAATAGACCATACTGGCCTCCTTTTTTGTTTTGTTGGTGAGCCCGTTATAGCCCTATGCCGATATGGCGTGATTTTATGCTTTCAGCGCTCATTTTGCCATCCGGCTATAACGCCTATGTCTTTAAGACAAATTCAATCAGGGAGAAAGAGAGAAACGCACCGAACGTCGGTGCGCGTGACTCTGCATCTCCTTTTCCAAGGAGGAAAAAATGGGATTTGGACCAGCATTCAATAATGGAAAGCTGCAGCATGTCAGCTGCAGCCAGATGAATAACTTCGAGGCATGCCACTTTAAGTGGTATGCGGAAAAGGTGTTGAAAAAACCCTCGCTCCAAGACTGGAGCTGGGCGCAGATGGGAGTGGCGATGCACGCCATTCTTGATCAGCAGGTCTCCGCTTATCTCGGCCAGGAGCCGAAAGAGGATGACCGGCTCCTTCCGTCGGCGACGATGGAGGAGGCCGAAAAAGAGGTCGAGTGGTTCGACTGGGAAAAATATTTCCTTGACCACGAAATCATCGACTCCGAAATGGAGATGGTGGTCCCGCTGGGCGATGATCTGCCCGATCTCGTCGGTGCGGCCGATGTGGTGAGCCGAGACGCGGAAGGCGTTCTGGTCGTAACGGACTGGAAAACAGGATACGGCGCCGACAAGGGCGTCGATATCCAGACGCAGGCGTATACCTACATGCTCGGCGCAATCTTCGACGAGGAGTTCGTCCGCTTCCGCCGCATCTACCCCCGCCTTCCCGGCGAGGAGAAGGGGTGGCGCAAGGTCGAGGAGTACACGGTGTCCAGAAAGGATACCGAACGCTACGAAAAGCGCATCAAGCTTCTCGCCCGCCAGATGAAAGCGGTCGCCGAGGGCGAGCTTGCGCCCAGGACAAGCCCGAGCGACATGTGCGTGTACTGCGATGTCGCGCACAGCTGCCCCGCCCTTAAAGGCGAAGAGACGAGCGTCGGAAAGATGGTTGAACGCCTGAAAGTCCTCAAGGCCGCGACGAAGCAGATCGAATCGGCCCTCAAAAAGGCGGCCGAGACAGAAGATCTCATCATCGGCAACGAGGTATACGGGTTCACTGTATCGGAGTCCTGGTCGGTACCCCGTAAGATCGGGGCCAAGAAGGCCGGGGAGATGGTGTATGCCGAAGACCCAGAACTTTTCGTGGCCAATGCGTCACTCAAGATCAGCGATGAGGTGGCCGAAAAACTCAAGATGATGGGCATAGAGGTCACCCAGACCGGTCGCCGCTCTTTTAAGCTCAAAAACGAAAAAGAGCTCAAAGAGGCGGCAAAAGCCGCCAAAAAAGCAGAAACGACATCGGGAGGTGCAAAATGAGAATGGTCAAGAGAGTCTCAACTGTACGAGAACCGCGTGTTCAATATTCGAGAACAAAGCCGAAGCCGAAGATTGCTGTGGCGGCACATGCTTATGACATTTTCAAGCCATTCGGCCAAGAGAAGCAGGA
>JALWPZ010000019.1 GCA_026994745.1 Campylobacteraceae bacterium
CGGCCCCTTCATATTTCATCGACTGATAGATATGGACGAAGCGGTAGAAGATCACCGAAAGCAGGACCAGCAGCAGGGTGATCGCCCCCAGCATCGCCAACAGGTGGTCACTGGCCTTGGCCTGCTCGATCATCGCCCCGAAGCCGTAGAGTTCGCTGAAGAACATGGGACTGGGGGGAATGGAGACGATGGCCAGCATAAAGAGCCCCACCAGAAACCAGAAGAGTTTGCCCCGCTTGCCGTGATAGCCCCGCAGGGCCCCGGCGAAGTGGTACCGCCCCGTAGATTCCAAAACCCCGGTGGAGAGAAAGAGCGCAGGTTTCAAAAATGCGTGGGCCCCGAAGTGCAACAGCGCCGCGAAGGTCCCCCCGCTGACCCAGAATAGTGCGATCAATGCCATATGTTCCACCCCCGACAGGCTGAAGAGCCGCATGAAATCCTTGGCCCGGAAGATCAGGAAAGAGACGATAAAGAGGGTCAGCAGCGTATAGACCAGCACGAAGAGGAAAAGCCGCTCATGATCAATGGCGGCGGCGATGGTGGAGAAGCGGAAGAAGCCGGCCATCACCCCGCTCTCCAATATTCCGCTGAAGAGCGCCGCCACGGGGTAGAAGGCGGCCCGTTCGATGTGCGCCAGCCACAAATTCATGGGGAAAAAACCCATTTTGACGAAGATCCCCACCGCTGTCAGGGCGAAGCCCAGCTCGAAAAGGAAGGGAGAGGGGATCCGGTCGCTGTTGGCCAGCAGGGCGTCGAAGAGCATCGCCTTTTCCCCCAGCAGGGGCTTGTAGGCGGCGTAGATGAGGATGATCCCGAAGAGTACCAGGGAAATGGCGATGGCGCCTACGATCATATAGTTCCACGCCTCCCTATGGGCGGCGGGAGTTCGATTGGTCTTGATCATGTAGACGGTGGAGAGGGTCGCCATCTCCAGGCCGATCCAAAAGATCCCCATATGATTGGCCAGGATCGAGAGACTCAGCCCCACCCAGAAGAGCCCGAAAAAGCGATAGAAACGGTAGAGCTCCTTTTCGCTGACCTTCACATGCCGATCCAGGGTCAACAGCGCCAGGGTCACCCCGATCCCCACCACCGAAGAGAGCAGTAGAATGTAGGTGTTCAGATCGTCGGCAACCAGATACTCCCCCCAAAGGGAATAGGGTTTGGGAAGGCGGAAGAGCAGCGCCACGGGCAGCAGCACGGCAAACGAACTGATGGGCAGAAGCTTCCGGGTCCAGGGCGTTTTGACGAAGCTCGCCGCGAACATCAGCAGCGGCGGAAGCAGAAGAAAAAAGAGGGTCATGATTCCGCCTCCTCACGGTAGAGCAGGAGATTGATCACCACAATGGCCATGAGCAGATCGAAGAAGATCCCCAGCTCCACCAGCATCGGCATTCCCCCCGTCGCCGTGGTCCCCAGAAGGAAAAGCGCATTTTCCATGCTCAGAAAACCCACGATCTTGGGGGCGATGTTGCGGTGCTCGATCATCAGCAGCAGGGAAAGAAAGAGCGACGAGATGCTGATGGCCACATAATTGGCGTTGCCCTGGACCATGTGGGTAATCGGCTCCGCCAGATAGAAGGTGAAAACCAGGATCGCCGGGACCAGGATAATGGCGTATTGGGTCTTGATGGTCGGCGGGGTCTGGCGGCTGAGACGGAATTTCTGGCTCAGGACCTTCAGGATATAGGGGATCGCCAGGGCTTTGAGCGCGATGGTAATCCCCCCGGTGACCAGCATCGCCCGGTCCCCGATCTCCGTTCCGATCACCAACGCCAACAGTCCCAGGGTCAGGGAGTTGAGGGAATACCAGAAGAGAAGGCGATAGAGCCGCGTGGTAAAGAGCGCCGTGATCAGCGTCGCGAGAAAAATCCCTATGAGAAAATCGACCATTTCAGGCTCCCAATACGTAATAGGTGATCAGGGACAAAAAGGCGAAGACGATGGCGATCCCCAGAAGATTGGGGACCTTGAAGAGCCGAAGCTTCGCCGTGTTGACCTCGAGAATCGCCACGGCCAGGGCCACGGCGAAGAGCTTGGCCACGAAGATCGCCGCAGCCACGGGCCATGCCCGATCCATCCCGAAAGGTAAAAAAAGGCTGGCGAAAAGCGAGGCGAAGATGACGAACTTCACCGAAGCCGCCGTTTCGATCAGGGCCAGATAGGGGCCGCTGATGTCCAGGATCATCGCCTCGTGGACCATGGTCAGCTCCAGGTGAGTTTCGGGG
>JALWPZ010000020.1 GCA_026994745.1 Campylobacteraceae bacterium
CCCATGGCGAAGAGGGAAGCCCCCAGAAAGATGGGCCATCCGAAATAGATCGCCATCCCGATCCCCCCGTAGGAGCTGTGGGCGATCCCCCCGGCGAGAAAGACCATTCGGTTGACGACGATCAGCGAGCCGATGATCCCGGCGGCCAGACTGACCAGCAGCCCGGCGATGAGGGCGTTCTGCATGAAGGTGTAGTGCAGGATCTCCATCAGGACTCCTTTCCCCCATGGGCTTCGCAGTCGCAGGTACGATCCGCCAGCATCTGCATCAGTTCGATCTCACAGAAGTGCTCCCCGTCATGGCTGGGGAGATGGATCGGTCCCTTCTTGAGGTCGTGGAGATAGGCGCTCCGGTTGACGTAGACCACCTTGTCGGCGTATTCGGTGATGACCGAAAGGTCGTGGCTGACGACGATGACGCTCAACTCTCTGCTCAGCTCCTTGAGAAGGGCGTAGATCTGTTTTTGCCCCTGGGCGTCGATGCTGGAGGTGGGTTCGTCCAGGATCAGGATTCTGGGGTGGGTGCAGAGGGCCCGGGCGATCATCACCCGCTGCCGCTGTCCTCCCGACAGGTCCCCGATCCGGCGCTCCAGAAACTCCGCCATTCCCACCTGCTCCAGGGTCCCGTGGGCGCAGCGCCGCTCCACATCGTTGTAGCGGACGGGGAAGAGCCGCTCCCACCACCGCACGTGGTCCCGGTGCCGACGGGGGTTTCCCATCATCACCACATCCAGGACCCGGATAGGAAAATCGAGGTTGACGTTGGTGTTCTGGGGGACATAGCCGATCTCGTCCCGGGCGTTTCGGGGCTCTTTGCCCAGGATCTCCACCCGCCCCTTCTGGGGAGTGAGCTCCCCCATCAATATTTTGACCAGGGTCGATTTCCCGCCCCCGTTGGGTCCGATGATGGCGACGAACTCCCTCTCTTCGATCCGGAGATTCACATCCTGGAGGACCGGCTCCCGGTCATAGGAGAACTCCAGCCCCTCCACCTCCACAAGATTCATCGCTTCGAATCCTCCTGGGCGATGGCACGGGCGAGGCGCAGCAGGTTTTGGGACCAGTCCGCGGCGAGGGGGGATATTTTGATGACGGGGATCCTCAGCTCCTGGGCCAGAAGCCTCGCGCTCTTTTCTGAGAACTCCGGCTGGACGAAGATGGCCCGGACCTTCTCCTTCTTCGCCTCTTTGATCAGCTGCATCAACTGTCGGGGCTTGGGGGCTTTGCCCTCCACCTCTACCGGGAGTTGGCGCAATCCGTACTCCCGGGCGAAGTATCCCCAGGAGGGGTGGAGCACCATAAAAGCGCTATGGGGAGGGACCCCCGAGAGGGTCTCGCGTATGGCCCGGTCGGTGGAGCGGACCCTCTCTTGGAACTGTCGGTAGTTCTTCCCGAAGAGCTCCCGGTCCTCAGGGTCGAGACGGGCCAGCGTCTCTTCGATGGTTCTGCCCATCCGCAGCACGTTGGCGGGAGAGGTCCAGATGTGGGGATCGAGCCCCGTTTCGTGGTGGTGCCCCGGCTCTTCATGCCCCTCGTGGGAAGCCATGGGCATCTTTTCGATCCCCTCGCTCAGGTCCACGACAAGCATCCTGGGGTTCTGGGCCCGGAAGCGGGGCAGCCATGCCTTTTCGAACTCCACCCCGATGGCGAAGTAGCAGTCGGCTTGCTCGATCGCCTTCATCTGGGAGGGTTTGGGCTCGTAGGTATGGGGGGAGTTGCCGGGCTGGACCATGACATCCACATCGACCTTGCCATCCCCGATGGCTTCGACGAAGCCTTTGAGCGGAGGGATGCTGACGACGCAGTGGAGTTTGGCCGAAGCGAAGAGGCTCAGGAAAAGGGTGAGAAACAGAATACGGATCCACATGAAGATGATGGTTTCCTCTCGTAATGGGCTATCGAATGTATGGTGATATAGATTGGGATTATAGCGTAGGGAAGTCTCCGGCCTCAAATCGGGCCGGAATCAATTGCACAATTCGACATGAAGGAGGAGGAATTGTTATCAGTTCAATCAATCAAAAGGAGAAAAATGAATCGTGGCGCGGCGGACGGGACTCGAACCCGCGACCTCCGGCGTGACAGGCCGGCATTCTAACCAGCTGAACTACCGCCGCACGAAATGCCGTGGTGGTCGCTAGTGGACTCGAACCACTGGCATCCACCTTGTAAGGGTGGCGCTCTACCAACTGAGCTAAGCGACCG
>JALWPZ010000021.1 GCA_026994745.1 Campylobacteraceae bacterium
AAGGAGGAGTCCCTCTATCGGCAGAAACTCAAGAACATCATCACCCGACAGAATCTCCTGCGTCTGACCCTAGCGAAACTCAATATCCTCAAGAAAGAGGAGATCGAAGCGGCCAAGCGCCGGGAGGCGGAGCGCAAGGCGGAGTTGGAGCGCCGGGCCAAGCGATTGGCCCAGATGCGCAAGGAGAAGGCCGCCGAACGGGCCCAGGCCCGGGCCGAAGGGCGGGAAGTGGACTATACCGAGGTGAAGCTCCCCGACGAGGAGGAGAGTACCCAGGAGGTCAAGCGGGTCGGAAGCTCCTATCAGCAGGCCCGGGTCGCCCGGTACCGCGGTCCCCGGACGATCCCGCCCTTCCGGGGAGCCCGGGTGGTCAAGAAGTTCGGCACCTACGTCGATCCCATCTACAAGATCAAGATCTTCAACGATTCGGTCACCCTGCGCGCGCCGGGGCCCGATACCAAGGTTCGCACCGTGCTCAACGGCAAGGTGGTCTATGTCGGCGAGAACTCCATGCTGGGCAAGGTGGTGATCGTCCAGCACGGCAACGGGGTCCATACCGTCTATGCGGGGCTTTCCAAGATCTCCCCGCTGATCAAGACCGGCAGTCGGATTCGTCGGGGGACCGTCATCGGCAAGGTGAAAAAGAAATTGATCTTCCAGGCGACCCAGCATGAGAAACTAATCAATCCGCTGCGTTTGATACGGATTTAAGGGGTCATTCGCTTCGCTGTCATTATGCGCTTCGCGCAGTCATTGGGGAAAAAGCTTTTAACCCTCTCCTAAATTGCCTACAAATCGCCACGAATGACCATAAATGACGTACGGATCTGTGTCGTGCATGCCGTTTTTGCAGAGGAGTCCCGTCGGATGTCGGTGAGATTCCCAAGTCATCTTTCGCTATAATCCCCCCAAAACCAAGGGGGCTCGATGAAGCAACGCAAACGTGTTCTGGTGAAGTTTTCCGGGGAAGCACTGGCCGGAAAAGAGGGCTACGGGATCGATACCAAGATCCTCAAATACATCGCCGACGAGATCCGTTCCCTGGTGGAGCATGACATCGAGGTGGCCATCGTCGTAGGCGGCGGGAACATTATCCGCGGTGTCACTGCGGCGGCGGATGGGATTATCAAGCGCACCAGCGGCGACTATATGGGGATGCTTGCCACCGTCATCAATGGAGTGGCGATCCAGGAGGCCCTGGAGAGCATCGGCCTGGAGGCGCGGCTCCAGAGCGCCATCGACATGCACGAGATCGGCGAGAGCTTCATCGTCCGCCGGGCGCGGCGCCATCTGGAGAAGGGGCGCGTCGTCGTCTTCGCCGGGGGGACCGGCAACCCCTACTTCACCACTGACACCGCCGCGACGCTGCGGGCCAGCGAGATCGAAGCCGATATGCTGATCAAGGCGACCAAGGTCGACGGGGTCTACGACAAGGACCCCATGAAGTTCTCCGACGCCAAGAAGATCGACGAGCTGAGTTACGACAAGGCGCTCAGCGAGCACATCCGGGTCATGGACGACACCGCCATCGCCCTGGCCAAGGAGAATAAGCTTCCCATCGTCGTCTGCAACATGTTCCAGCCGGGCAACCTGCTGCGAATCGTTCAGGGGGACCGGGAGCGCTGCTCCATCGTCCACTGAGACCCACCAACAAACCATCAAAGGAACAAGCAAATGACACGACTCGAACAGATCACCGCCAAGGCCCTCGAACGGGTCAACCACGACCGATACCTCCTCTCCAAAGCTGTCGGAAAGCGGGCCGAGGAGCTCAACTCCGGCGCCGCTCCCCTGGTGGATATGGATGTGAAGAAGCACAAAGCCACCGACATCGCTCTCCACGAGATCGCCGAGGGCAGATTGAAAGTCGAGCTGGAAAGCTGATTCCTTGAACGAATTCCTGGAGCTGGTCAAACGTCTTCGTGATGCCGACGAGGCGATCACCCTGTTGGGGACCCAGATCGAGATCGACGAAACGATTCGATCGGCTCTGGATTTCGCCATCTCCGCCCATGAGGGGCAGACCCGCAAGAGCGGGGAAGCCTACGTCATCCACCCCATCCTCGTCGCCGCCATCACCGCCTCCATCAGCGGGGATACGACGATGGTGGTCTCGGCCCTGCTCCATGACGTGGTGGAGGATACTCCCCACACCATCGAAGAGATCGAGGAGCGCTTCGGCCCCGATGTCCGGCACATCGTCGAGGGGCTGACCAAGATCGTGGAGATCCGGGAGGACAAGCTCGCCCCCGCCGGCTCCAACGAGCGGCTCATCTCCTCGGCCCTGACCTTCCGTAAGATGCTCATCGCCTCCATCGAGGATGTGCGGGTCCTGATCATCAAACTCTGCGACCGGCTGCACAATATGCTGACGTTGGATGCCCTGCCGGCGGAGAAGCAGCTGCGGATCTCCGAGGAGACCCTGGTGGTCTACGCCCCCATCGCCCATCGGCTGGGGATCTCCCGGATCAAGAATCTCCTGGAGGATCTGAGCTTCCGTTACATCTACCCCAAGGATTACGCCCGGATCGACGAGTACATCCAGCGGAACCACCAGAGCCTCCACATCCGCCTCAACTCTTTCATCGGGAAGGTGAAGAACACTCTCTGCATGTACGGATTCCCCCGGAACGATTTCGAAGTGATCGGGCGCGTCAAGCACTACTACTCCATCTATCTCAAGATGCATCGCAAAGGGATTGGGATCGACGAGGTCCTGGACCTCCTGGCGGTGCGGGTCATCGTCAAGGAGCCGATCCAGTGCTACGAGGCTCTGGGGGCCCTGCATCTGCAGTTCACCCCCCTGATCTCCCGCTTCAAGGATTACATCGCCCTGCCCAAAGACAACGGCTACCGGACGATCCACACGACCCTCTTCGACGATGAGAGCATCGTCGAGGCCCAGATCCGCACCGAGCGGATGCACCATCTGGCCGAGTACGGGATCGCCGCCCACTGGAAATACAAAGAGGGGGAAGAGGGGGAGGAGGATGGCGTGAAGCTGGAGTGGCTCAAGAGCCTTCCCTATCAGGACGATTCCATCGAGGAGTTCTACGAGTTGGCCAAGAACGATCTCTTCAGCGAGGATATCACCGTCTTCTCTCCCCGGGGGGACTACTTCACCCTCCCCAAGGACTCCGTGGCCCTCGATTTCGCCTACGCCGTCCATACCGAGATCGGGGATCAGGCGACGGGGGCCTTCATCAACAAGGAGAAGGCTTCGCTGTTGACGATCCTCAAGAACGGGGACATCGTCCGCATCGTGACCCAGGAGGAGCCGATCCTCCACTGCTCCTGGATCGACACCGTCAAGACGTCCCGGGCCAAGGAGGGGATCCGGGCCAAATGCCGGGCGAGGACTCGGGAGGTCAACGAGCTGGCGGGCATCAACATTCTGGCCACGATCTTCGACAAGAGCCCCGAGACGATCCGACGGATCCTGGAGGAGGCGGACGCCACCACCTCGGTACAGCGGGTCCCGGAGCAGCTCGATGTTCTGCGGGAGAAGATCCATCGCATCTCCCGGGAAGCCAAGATCCGGGAGGTCCGATTCTGGGAGGTGCTGAAAAAGGGCTACAAACGCCCCTGGACCAAGGAGATCGACCACTTCAGCTTCTATACCAACAAGCCCATCGACCGGGTGGAATTCGACTACTGCTGTCACCCCAAGGTGGGGGATGATATCGTAGCCTTCTATAAGGAAAACCGGGCTATTATTCATCACAAACTCTGCCGCAAGGCCTACGGTCTGATCCAGGCGGGCGAGCCGATGCTCTTCGTGCAGTGGCGGGGTAGCAAACTGGCCCGCTACCGCCTCATCATCGCCCTGCAGAACCAGAAAGGGGTGCTGGCACAGCTGCTGACCCGGCTCTCCCAGATGGGCCTCAACGTCACCAGCATCGAGCTGGGGATCTACAGCGGTGACAATGCCGAATACTGCCGCATCGAGGTGGAGTCGGATCGGGCCAACAAGAAGGAGATCGCCCAGGGGATCTCCCGGAAATTCAAACTGGTGGAGATCGTCGCCCTGGACGACGCCTACAACCACAAATAGGAGCGAGGATGAGCGTAGAGACGGCCTTGGCCGAGATCGAGCGGGGTACCGCCGAAATCATCGATCGGGAACGGATCGAGACCCTGGTGAGGAACTTCTACGAAAAGGGGGAACCCTACCGGGTCAAACTGGGGCTCGACCCCACCGCCCCCGACCTGCATCTGGGCCATACCGTGATCCTGCAGAAGCTGGCGGCCTTTCAGAAGCATGGTGCCATCGTCCAGCTCCTCATCGGCGATTTCACCGCCATGATCGGCGATCCCACCGGCAAGAGCGAAACCCGCAAGGTCCTGGACCGGGAGACGGTCAAAAAGAACGCCGAAACCTATCAGGAGCAGGCCTTCAAAATTCTCGATCCCGAACGCACCGAGCTGATGTTCAACTCCACCTGGCTTGACGCCCTGGGCGCCGCGGGACTGATCCAGCTGACGACCCAGTACAACGTGGCACGGATGCTGGAGCGGGACGACTTCGAGAAGCGCTACAGGGCGGGTCAGAGCATCGCCGTCAGCGAATTCCTCTATCCGCTGCTTCAGGGTTACGACAGCGTGGCGATGGAGTGTGACATCGAACTGGGAGGGACCGACCAGAAGTTCAACCTCCTCATGGGGCGCCACCTCCAGCGGGTCTACGAAGTGGGCAAAGAGCAGGCGGTCCTGATGATGCCGATCCTGGAAGGGCTCGACGGAGTCCAGAAGATGTCCAAGAGCCTGGGCAACTACGTGGGGATCTCCGAGCCCGCCAAGGAGATCTACGCCAAGCTGATGTCGATCTCCGATGAGCTGATGTGGCGCTACTACGAATTGCTCAGCACCCGCAGCCTGGAAGAGATCGCCCGAATGAAGCGGGAAGTGGAGGAGGGGACTCTCCACCCCAAGAAGGCCAAAGAGATGCTGGCCTTCGAGATCACCGCCCGTTTCCACGACGAGGCGGCGGCGAAGGAAGCGGAGGAAGCTTTCCACAGCCTCTTCAAGGCCAAGGAGATCCCCGACGATATCCCCGAGATCGATCTGGAGGCGGGAAGCTGGATCTGCAAGGCCCTGGTGGATGCGGGGCTGGAGCCCTCCACCTCCCAGGCCCGGCGGGACATCAAACAGGGAGCGGTCCGCATCGACAAGGAGAAGGTCGCCGATGAGCAACTCAAGCTGGAGCCCGGGGAGTACATCCTCCAGGTGGGCAAACGAAAATTCGCACGCGCCAAGGTGAAGTAGATGGAACTGAAGCCTCTGAAGATCGGAAAACATGTCATCGAGAAGCCCATCATCCAGGGAGGAATGGGCCTGGGGATCTCCTGGGACCGTCTGGCGGGAAGCGTCAGCCGGGAAGGGGGGCTGGGGGTCATCAGCTCCGTGGGGACCGGACTCTACGAGAACCGTGCCTATTGCGACACCCTGATGGGGGATGGCCGCCCCTACGAGGTGGAGAATTTCTACTCCAGAAAGGCGCTCTTCAAGATCTTCGAGAACGCCCGAAAACTCTGCGGAGACAAGCCGCTGGCGTGTAACGTCCTCTACGCCATCAACGACTACGACCGCGTGGTCCGGGACTCCTGCGAGGCGGGGGCCGACATCATCATCACCGGCGCGGGCCTGCCGTTGACCATGCCCGAAGCGGCCAAGGGCTTCCCCGACGTGGCCCTGGTGCCCATCGTCTCCACGGCCAAGGCGCTGCGCATCCTCTGCCGCCGCTGGGAGAAAGCCCACGGCCGCCTGCCCGACGCGGTCATCGTCGAAGGTCCCCTCAGCGGGGGGCACCAGGGCTTCAAATACGACGACTGCTTCAAGCCGGAGAACCAGCTCGAAGCGATCCTGCCTCCCGTTGTCGAGGAGGCGAAGAAATGGGGCGATATGCCTGTCATCGCCGCCGGCGGCGTCTGGGACCGCAGCGACATCGACCGGATGCTGGAGCTGGGGGCCGATGGGGTACAGATGGGGACCCGCTTCATCGGGACCGAGGAGTGCGACGCCAGCGAAACCTTCAAGCGCAAGATCATCGAAGCGAAGGAAGAGGACATCAAACTCTTCAAATCTCCCGTCGGCTATCCCGCCCGGGGGGTCAAATCGGAGCTGCATCGACGCATCGAGGAGGGAACCGCTCCCAAGATCGCCTGTATCTCCAACTGCGTCGCCCCCTGCCACCGGGGCGAGGAGGCCAAGGTGGTGGGCTACTGTATCGCCGATCGCCTCTCCGACGCTTACGAGGGGAAGGAGGAGAGCGGGCTCTTCTTCACCGGGGCCAACGGCTATCGACTCAACGAGATCATCACCGTCCGCGAGCTGATGGACAGACTGGTCAATGGGGAGTAAGGGGAGTCTCTTTCGAAGCGTCTGGCTGGCGCTTTGCCTTCTGTTTCTGCTTCCGCTGACCGTGGAAGCCTCCAACCGCCTGGACCGGATCGAGATGGGCTACGACCGCCTCATCCTCCATTTTTCCCGGCCCTTGGAGAGGAGCGCTGTCCGTCATTTCGTCCTGCAGGGGAAGAGCTCCGTCCGCTACGTCTTCGATTTTTCCGATACCCGTCTGGGCTCACGAAGCATCACCCGGGGCTTGAAATACTCCTCATCCCGGGTCCGTTCGATCCGGGCTTCCCAGTACCGGAAACGAACCGTCCGCCTGGTCATCGAGACCCCCGAGCCCTACGCCATCGGCCACTACCCCCTGAGCGAGCGCAACTACGCCGTCGTCCTGCCCAAGGGGACCAACTCCATCAAAGGGCTCTTCGCCTCCCTCTCAAAGAGGAAGACCAAAGGGCCGCAACGCAAAGCGAATTCGCAGACGCCCAAGCCATCTGCGAAAACCGCCAAAAGCACCAAGAAGAAAAGCGCGAAAAAGGCTGATGCGAAAAGAGCCACCGGATCGAAGCTGATGGGGGAGCCGGGGATCCATCTGAAACGGCGTTATACCGTGATCCTGGATCCGGGCCATGGTGGTCACGACAGCGGGGCGCTGGACCCCAGCCGGCGATATCAGGAGAAGCGGGCGATCCTCGCCATCGCCCACTGGGTACGCCGACACCTCAAGGCGATGGGCTTTCGGGTCCTCATGACCCGGAGCAACGACCGTTTCATCAAACTCCACCACCGTACCCGCTACGCCAACCGGAAGCATGGGGATATCTTCGTCTCGATCCACGCCAACGCCGTAGGAAGGCTGAGCCGGGCCAGAAAGGTGCGGGGGATCGAGACCTACTACCTCTCTCCCGCCCGGAGCGCTCGGGCCCGCAGGGTGGCGGCCAAGGAGAACTCCATCGCCTTCAAGAAGTACTACAAAGACAGCATGAACGTCTATCTCCAGACCCTGACCCGCTCCAAAATCGTCCTCTCCAACAAATTGGCACTGGATGTCCAGCGCTCCATGCTTCAGGATCTTCGCAAGCACTATCGGGGAGTCGTCGACGGCGGGGTGCGTCCCGCCCCCTTCTGGGTCCTGGTGGGCGCGGAGATGCCCGCGATCCTGGTGGAGACCGGCTACATCACCCACCCGACGGAGAAGAAGCGCCTCTACGACGCCCGATACGAGGATATCCTGGCCAAAGGGATCGCCAAGGGGATCGCCCGCTTCCTCGCCAATCGGGAACGGGAGATGGAGTAGTAATTGTGCTACGTGTTAAGTGTCAAAAAGACTTCACAAGAATGATAGAGTGATATAAACTCCTAACTCCTAACTCCTAACTCTAATTGTCCTGTACAAGGTGTGAATCCCCAGTCCCGCCGCCGCGGTGAGGATGATGGTGGCTCCCGAGGTGAGGTCGTACCGGTAGCTGAGCCAGAGACCGATGAGGGTGAAGATCGCTGCCAGGACCCCGGAGAGGAGCATCATCCCGTAGAGGGTGCGGGTGCTTCGTTCGGCGATGTAGGTGGGGATGGTCATGAGGGCGATGACCAGGATCAGGCCCACCACCTTGATGGCGACCACCACGGTCAGGGAGGCCAGCAGCAGGATCAGGGTGTAGATCGCCTTGGTGGGGATCCCCCGCAATGCGGCGTACCCGCTGTCGTAGGAGACGGCGAGGATCTCCCGGTACCAGTGGTGGATCACGAAGAGGATCCCCAACAGCAGGATCCCCATGAACCAGAGATCGCTGCGGCTGACGGCCAGGATGGAGCCGAAGAGGTAGCTCATCAGATCCACGTTGTAGCCGGGGGTCAGATCCACGAAGATCACCCCGACGGCCATCCCAACGGCCCAGACCAACCCGATGAAACTGTCGGTGCGGTGACGCTGGCGCAGGGTGAACCAGGCGATGAGCAAAGCGGCGCCCATGGCGAAGAGGGAAGCCCCCAGAAAGATGGGCCATCCGAAATAGATCGCCATCCCGATCCCCCCGTAGGAGCTGTGGGCGATCCCCCCGGCGAGAAAGACCATCCGGTTGACGACGATCAGCGAGCCGATGATCCCGGCGGCCAGACTGACCAGCAGCCCAGCGATGAGGGCGTTCTGCATGAAGGTGTAGTGCAGGATCTCCATCAGGCCTCCTTTCCCCCATGGGCTTCGCAGTCGCAGGTACGATCCGCCAGCATCTGCATCAGTTCGATCTCGCAGAAGTGCTCCCCGTCATGGCTGGGGAGATGGATCGGTCCCTTCTTGAGGTCGTGGAGATAGGCGCTCCGGTTGACGTAGACCACTTTGTCGGCGTATTCGGTGATGACCGAAAGGTCGTGGCTGACGACGATGACGCTCAACTCTCTGCTCAACTCCTTGAGAAGGGCGTAGATCTGTTTTTGTCCCTGGGCGTCGATGCTGGAGGTGGGTTCGTCCAGGATCAGGATCCTGGGGTGGGCGCAGAGGGCCCGGGCGATCATCACCCGCTGTCGCTGTCCTCCCGATAGGT
>JALWPZ010000022.1 GCA_026994745.1 Campylobacteraceae bacterium
GAATACGCTTCCACTTCCTCGGGGTGTGGCGCAGCCTGGTAGCGCGCCTCGTTCGGGACGAGGAGGCCGCAGGTTCAAATCCTGTCACCCCGACCACTCCAATCTTCCATACAATCCCTTTTCTCTCTATCCAGGTGTCCCAATGGGTGTCCAACTATCGTTGATAGAGCAAGCGGAACGCACCCAAAAGAAAAAGCGCCAATGCCCAAGCCTTCGAGGCCGGATCGTAGAGGATCCAAAAAATGCTTCCTAAGATCAACAGCATCGACAGTGTGTAACTGTGTACCCGCTTTTGCAACTTGCTTTCGAGCCACTCCAGCTGCCGTTCGCTCAGATGGACCCGCAGTTCGTCTTCGCTCGCCTTCTGGATCGCGCTGTGGAGCTGCTTGATCCTCAATGGAGCGGAATGAACCTCGTCACGAAGCAATTCCAACGGCCCCTTGTCGGTCCCCAGGGCCCGCGGGATATTGGACTGAAGTACCGGCAGGATATCCTTGACCCCGTTGAAGTTTTCGATATAGACGGTCCCGAGCCCTTCGATGATGGCACTGGCCCGCAGGATATAGACCGCCTCCTGAGGCAGCTTGAAGGGAAAATCCCGCATGGAGGCCATCACACCGAATGCCAGCTCCTGCATCGTGGTAGCGTCCAAATTCTCGTCGTTGAAAATATCGAACATCCGCTGGGCCAGCTCCGTCATCTGGTCCATGGGAGCCTCGTAGGCGATGACCCCCAGTCGTTTGCAGGCCGAGATGTAGAGATCGAAATCCTCTTCGTGGGCCGACTTGACCATTTCGATGATGGCGATCCGGGTGGGGTTGGCGATGCGCTTGACCATCCCGAAATCCAGGAGGACCAGTCGACCGTCGGGTCGGATCAGCAGGTTCCCCGGATGGGGGTCGGCATGGAAAAATCCCCGCACCAGCATCTGCTCGGTATAGAAGAGGATCAGATCCTCGATCACGTGATGAAAGTCGATCCCCAGACGTCGCAACCCCTCCTTGTCGTCGAAGCGGATCCCCTCCTCGAAGCTCATGACGATGGCATCGTCACTGCAATAGGCTTCGTAAGGTTTGGGAAAGACGATCCCGCTCTCTTTGTAGGTTTGGGCAAAACTCTTGAGATTCCCCAACTCGTTGACCAGGCTCACCTCCTTGCTGATCATCTCGGAGAATTCGGAAATGACCGCATCGATGGAGTTGCGGGTATAGGTGGAAAAGAGGGGACGGAAGAGCCCGTTGAAGAAGTTCAGCAGCCGTATGTCCGCCGCGACACGGGATTGGATCCCCCGCCGACGCAGCTTCACCGCCACCTTGGTACCGTCCCGCAGCCACGCCGCATGGACCTGCCCGATGGAGGCGCTGGCGATGGGAACGGACTCGAAGCGTTCGAAAGGACTCTCCGCCCCGAAGGCCGCTTGGAAAACCTCCCGGAATTCCCGGAACTCCATCGGAGGGATTTCGTCATGCAGCTGCCGCAGCTCCGCCAGATATTCGTCGTCGAAAAAGTCGGCCCGTGTCGCCAGCACTTGGGCCAGCTTGATGAAACTCGCCCCCAACTCCGTGATCCGCTCCCTCAATTTCTGCGGAGGCAGGGGACGATAGCCCAGAATGGACTCCTTCCGTTTGATCAGCAGAAAAATTGTCAATAAAAAGGTGAACACGTAGCCGATACGGCGGGGGGAATACTCCTTCATCACGAGGTTATGCCCCGCGTCATTGGGGTATTGGTCATTGCTGCATCGGGACCGGAAAGCCGCTTTGCGGCCCTACTTCCCGTTTTCCTTTGGTTCGTTCAACGCATCGGCAAGTTGTTGAATATCGTCTTTTGTGGCCAGCCCCATCTCGTCGATCACCTCTTTGAGGGCCTTTTTGATCTCCTCTTTGAGGGCCTTCTCCTGCTCCTCACCCTTGGCCTTGGCCTTTTCGATCAGCTTCTCGGCCTCCTCTTTGCTCATCTTTCCCTTATCGATCAACTCTTTGAGCTCCTCTTCGACCTTTTCCTTGGCCAACAGGGCACCACCGACCCCCAATGAAATCAGATCTTTGAACATGAGAGACTCCTTCGCTGGATTTTTTCGATTCTAACACAAAAGGGTTATCGATCTCGGGGCGCTTCTTCCGACGACATCGCAGAAGCTCGGGCCTCCAGCCAACGTTCCAAAATCAACTGGGCCGCCAGGGAATCGATCCGCCCATCCCTTCGTTGCCGTGTCACTCCCCGCATCCGCTCCTTGGCCTCCTCGGAGGTTCCGGCCTCGTCCTGATACTCGACCCGGATCCCTTCCGGCAACTCCAGGAGTCCGACAAAGTGGCGGATCCGTCGCTCCATCTCCTCCTGGCTGCTTCCTCCCCGGGGCAGCCCCACCACCAGGGTATCCACCTTCCATTCCTGCAGAAAACGACGAAGGTCCGAAGCCGCCTGCTTCCGCCCCTTTCGCAGGATCGCCTCCTGAGGGAGCGCCAGCGATCCGTCGGGGCTTACGGCGACTCCGATCCGTTTGAGCCCTACATCGATGGCGGCGATCATTCCTATGCCGCTCCTCTTCGGGTCAGGGCATCGATCACCTCTTCATCCTCCAGTTGATGGAAATCCTGATAGAAACGTCCCACTGCGATGAGATTGTCCGAAGTGTGATAGACATAGACTTCGTCGGCCACACTCTCCAGCGCGGGAAGCAGTTCACTGGACGCGACGGGCACGGCGATGACCACCTTGGAGGCTCCCGCCTCTTTCAGCGCCTGAGCCGCCAGCATCATCGAAGAGCCTGTGGCGATGCCGTCGTCGGTCAGGATCACCGTCTTGCCGCTAAAGTCGCCGGTGGATCTGCCATAGAGCTCCCGTTTGCTCCGCATCTGTTCCAGTTTCTCCCGGGCCCGCCACTCGATATATTCGGGCCGTACCCCCAGCGCCTCCACCGCCTGCTGGTTGAGCTGCATATATCCATTCTCGCTCACGGCTCCGATCCCCGCCTCTTCGTTGTAGGGGCTGGGGATCTTTTTGACGAAGAAGATATCCAGAGGCAGTTCCAGGGCTTCGGAGAGCGCTTCCCCGATGGGCACTCCACCACGAGGCAGAGCGACGATCACCGTATCGGAAGCCCCCCGGTATCGCTCCAGCAATCCCGCCAGCAGCCGCCCGGCTTCTCTGCGATCGTGAAAAAGCATCCTTTCACCCCCCTCCGACGAAATGGAGCAGCTCAATCCGATCCCCTTCCCGCAGTCGGTGCCCCGACCACTGCTCCTTTTTGACGATCTCCATATTGACGGCCGCCGCCATCACTTTTTCCGCAATCCCCAATTCATCGATCAGACTCTGCAATGTCGTTCCTTCCGGAATCTCTCTCGACTCTCCATTGACAAGGATTTTCATCGTTTCTTTCCTTCCATTCTTTCTAGAAATGGGCACTATTGATTTTGATTGATTTTATCAGAACTTCAAGCAAAGTCAAGTAGAATAGACCCCGTTTTCAAGCCAAAAAATCCGCCGAAAAAAAAGCGAAATGATGAGAAAAATAACATATAGAGAAAGCATACTGTTTCTGGGAATTTTTGGCCTTCTGGCCACGGGGTGCGCCCCCAGGATCCCCCAACCGGAACTCCCGAAAAAAGAGGAGCCCAAACGGGCCATGTGGCACGACAGCTCCTATGTCGAATCCAACTATCAGCTCAAACCCGAACCCTACAGTCTCGACAGCAACGAGCACGACCCCGAGCTGCTCGGTCCCCAGAGCACCCTCCAGCGCCCCCTGGAGCAGAACAACCTGGATACGGCCAGTTCCACGGAAGAGTTCGTGCCCAAAGAGGAGCCCAAGCAGCCCGAAAGCTCACCCAAGGCGGCACCGATGGACCGCAGCCGCTGCATCTCCCTCATCGGAAAGCCCAAGTACGACGAATACACCAAGCGCTTCGGAAGCGAAGAGGCGGCCATCCGCAAGTGCATTATCCTCCAACGGGTGCAAAAGCACTAGCGACCGCACCCTCCCCTCATTCGGAAAAACTCGCTACCAGTTCCCGTAGCAATTTGTACGTACGCTTCACCGAAGCGATCTTGACCCGTTCCCGGGTCGAGTGGGGATGTTCGATCGTCGGTCCGATGGAGGCCATCTTAAGCTGCGGGTATTTCTGCGCCAGGATCCCACACTCCAGACCCGCATGGATCGCCCGGATCCGTACCGAATCGAAGTGTCGCTCCATCACCTCCGCCACGGCTCTAGTGAAGTCGTTGATCTCCGGTTTCCAGGCGGGGTAAGCCTCTTCTCTGCGCACCTCGAATCCATATCGCTCCAGCATCCCCTCCATCCGCTGGGCCAACGCCTCCAGCTCCTCGTCGCTCATGGCCCGCAGGCTGTACTCGATCCGGCACTCCACTCCCAGCTCCACCCGTGCCAGGTTCAGGCTACTCTCGGGGATCCCCAACTCCCCATGGGCCTTCACCACTCCGTGGGGAGCTGTCGCCAGGAAGCGCAGAAGAGTCTCGGACTCCTCCAGTACCCCCCGCACCTCGTTTTCCAACCTCTCGATATGGATCCCTTTCTCCTCGGGAGTGGGAAGCTCCGAACATCGAACGACCGCTTCGGCATGGACCGGGATGGAGTTTCTCCGTTCGCCCCCTTCGAAGGAGACCAGCTTCGCATCACTCTTTAACAGATACTGGGCCAGCACTTTGATGGCGTTGGGGATCTTTTTGTCGATATCCACCCCCGAGTGCCCTCCGGGCAGCCCAGAGACCTCCACCCTCCATGCCGGCAGCTTCTTCTCGGCTCTGGGGCAATCGGCCTTCCCGGCCACCAAGTCCACACCTCCGGCGCAACCGATCAGGATCACCCCCTCCATCTCGTTGTCCAGGTTTAGCAGATAGGGGCTCTCGAAGCGAAACTCCAGCGCCTTGGCCCCGATGAGCCCCACCTCTTCGTCGGCGGTCCAGAGGAACTCCGCTTCCACCCCCTCCTCCATCAGCGCCATCATCATCGCCACGGCGATCCCATTGTCGGCCCCCAGCGAGGAGTCCACGGCTTTGAGCCACCCCTTCTCCTCCACCGTCTCGATCTCGGGGGCCCTCCCCACACAGACCATGTCGTAGTGGGCCTGGAGGCAGAGCCGGGGATGTCCCTTCTTCGCCAGGATGTTCCCGGCCGGGTCCACCTCGACCCCATAGCCCTGTCGTCGAGCGAAATCGACCAGATGATCCCGCAGGCCCTCCGCTTCTTTGCTGCAGTGGGGAATGGATGCGATCTTTTCGAAATGTTCGAAGACCCGGGAGATTTCCTGATTCATGTCCGATCCTTTCTGGGGGAGTATCCTGGAACGGTTAGTCTAACGAAAAGGGGCTTTGGATGGAGATATGGGAAAGTGTGGAAATGGGGGGATGGGGGGATGGGAAGAGGATCACTCTTTCGAGAAGTGAACCATCTTGAAGCGCTCCCCCATCATCGTCGGAGCGATCAGGGTCTTGATCCGGTCCGCTTGCCGGAGATAATCGGCATGGGAAGCCTGAGCGGCATACTGTTCGAGGATCTCGATGATCCCGAAACGCACCAACGCCCGGGCCTGGGTTTCGTAGTCCACCAATTTCATTCCCGCCCCTTCGAAGGCTTCGATCACATGGCCGAAGTTGACATCGTAGGTGATGTCCGTCTCCCCGAAGGTACGCTCCAAGTCCAACTCTTCGTCGAAAAAGGGATAGGTTTGGTGCCCCTCGTAGACTCGAATGGAGAAATCGTTCCGAACCGTTCTATCCCCATAGTCGAAGGAAACGAATTGACTGCGCTCGGCGGCATCGGCCACTCGTTGGGCAAAGGCTTCGTATCCGACGGCGATCTCTCCCTTTTGCAGGTGGTGGCGCTCCGCGAAATCCAACAACTCCGGTTCTGCAGGCACCCATCCGAGAAAGGGGTGCTTCACCTCCGCCCGTTCCCCATCTTTATAGAGTTCGCAGGGAAAGGCGTCGAAAATTTCGTTGGAGACGAAAAGAGCGTAGGGAACGGAGGCCTCATCCAGGGATGTGAACTGCTCCAGCTTCACCCCGCTGCCGAAGCGCTCCTCGAAATACTCCCGCTGAACGAGACGCACCGGCTCCTGACGTTCCACGATCCCGAAACGCATCGTCTCCACCAAGGAAGGGTCGCAGCTGTAGAGCCACTGGATCATATCCGCCAAGAGATAGCCCCGATGGGCCCCGATCTCGATCAACCAGGCATCCCGGGGGATCCTTCCCTCCCGGATCCCTTTCCAGAAGAGATTGGCGATGGCCGCGCCGAAAAAGGCGCTACTGCTCACCGCCGTGTAGAAATCCCCCTCCTTCCCAATATCCCGAAAGGTGCGGTAGTATCCCCGCGGCCCATAGAGCCACTCGTTCATGTACTCACTGAAGCGCAATGATAAACCTTGTTATTGGTGTATTAGTGTATTGGTTATTGGAGTCAGGGCTCTAAGCCTCACAAATGTAAGGCCAAAGCCCTTCCTCGAAAAAACCGCGTTGCATAGCAACGCCCCCAAATTACTAGTTTCTAGTTACTTGTTACTAGTTCCTTCACAAATTCACTCGTGAATTTTGCTGTACAGTTTCAACAATTGGCTCTGCCGCTCCACCTGATAGATCTGAGCGTCTAACTTCGCCATGTTCATGGAGTTGCGCATCGTCTCTACATCCAGTTGGATCTTTTGCCCCGCCTGGGCTTGCTCTTTGGTGCTGGCCAACAGGCTCCGATAGAGTTTTTCGTCGGAGCGGGCCAGGGCGATCTTCTTGTCAATGATGGAGATCGTATCCAGGACCAGGCGATATTCGCTGCGCACCTTTCGCCGATTGTCCAGCAGCTGCACCGCCTGCTGCAGATAGCGGACCCGTCCCGCTTCGATATCCTGGGGAGCGTTCACCGAGAGCGGCATACTGATCCGGAAACCGTACCGATAATAGTCATTGCGATTGAGATTCGTCCCAATGAAATACCCATCGTGATCGGTATTGAAATAACGGGCATTCAGTGAAAAAGTGGGCAGATACTTGGACCAGGTCATTTTACTGTTGTAGTCACTGCTTTCCACCAACCGACGCTGAGCCTCCAGCTCCAGGTTCCGCTCCCGATAACTCCGTTCCGAGATCAGCTTCAACTTGGGTAATCGAAGAACGTCGGGGTTCCTGTCGCTAAGCAGCGAGAAGGCGTTGCGCAGGTTCTTTTCCGCCAACTGCAACACCAGCAGGCTCGTCTGGTCCCGGTTGCGCTGCAGGATCGCCTGATTCAGGAAACTGCTGTCGATCACTCCGGCGTCGTACTGCTCCCGCTTGCGCCGGATATCGATCTCGTCGTTGCGGATCTTCAGTCGCATCTGTTTCTGCTGCAGGCGGTTCTTTTTCAGGTCGAAGAGCACTCCGATGGCCTGGGAGATCAACGCTCGCCGCTGCTGCTGGATCTGGGCGGCCGTGGCCCCCTCCTGGGCATCGGCAAACTTCACCGCATAGTAGATCCCACCACTTTTGAAGATCGGTTGATCGATCCCTACACTGAAGGTCCGATCCGTCACATCCCCCAACAGAGACTGGGTAGTGATCGTTTCATCGTACTGAAGCATGATCGGACTGATCCAGCTTTTTCGGAGTACAGAACTCTCGAGCCTATTGGCCTCCTCCTGGTAGTCGAAGATCCGATTCTTCTCTTGGGAGAGATAATTCTCCAGCTCCCCCTCGGCCAGCAGCGGAAGGGCCAGAAGACTAGAGAGCAGCCAGAGCTTCTTCAAAACGCTTGAACCCTTCATCCATCTCTTCCTTGGAAATCGTCAGCGGCGGCAGGAAACGTACCGTGTTTCTTCCCGCCTTCAGGACGATAAGCCCGCGTCGGAAGGTCGCTTCGAGAATCCGCTTCTGCACCTTGGCATCCGCGCAGCGAAGCCCCCGCATCAATCCCAGTCCCACCGCACCGGAAAAGAGTTCCGGATTGGCGGATACCATTCGGTCCAAATAGGTGCTGAACGCTTCGATCCGCTCCTCCAGAGCCCCTTGTCTCCGCTCCTCTTCCAAAATCTCCAATACCGTCAAGCCCGCGCGAGTACTCAGGTAGTTCCCACCGAAGGTGCTGCCGTGATCCCCGGGCTGAAAGATCTCCTTGAGCCGGGTCATCGCCACCCCGATGGGCACACCACCCCCCAGCCCCTTGGCCAGGGTCACCACATCGGGTTCGATCCCATACAGTTGGGAAGCGAGAAATTCGCCGGTACGATAGACCCCCGTCTGCACCTCATCGACGATCAACAGCAGGTCCCGGCTGCGCAGAAAGGCGGCCAGGTCCTGCACCTCCCCTTTGTCGAAGGGTTCCACTCCCCCCTCTCCCTGGACCAGTTCGATCATCACCGCCACGGTCTCGTCGTCGATCGCCTCGTAGATCGCGTCGATGCTCTCCACATAGGCGAACCCGGCGGGATAGGGGGAAAAGTCCGGCTTGTGCATCTCCTCCTGCCCCGTCGCCTTGACCGTGGTGATAGTCCGTCCATGGAAGGAGTGTTTGAGGGTAATCACCTTGAAACGTTTCTTCTCGAACTGGGTCTCCCCGTATTTCCGGGCGATCTTCAGGGCCGCCTCGTTGGCCTCCGCACCGGAGTTCCCGAAAAAACAACGCATGTCGTAGCCGCTGAGCTCCACGATTCTCTCTGCCAAATGCACCTGGGGTTCGATCACCTGAAGGTTGGAGACGTGGATCAGTCGCTTCGCCTGGTCACAGATCGCCCGGCTCAATTCCGGATGAGCATGCCCTACGCTGCAGACCCCGATCCCGCTGGCGAAATCGATATACTCCCGGCCCTCCTCATCAAAGAGCCTGGCCCCCTCCCCCCGGACAAAATTGGTGTAATTACGGGCATAGGAGTGGAGGACGAACTCCCGATCCATCTGTTCCAGTTCGTTCATGATGACCCTCGTTGGAGAATTTGGGCAATTATAGCACTTTCCGTCTCCGGGACTCCATGCTCTGTGCTATAATCAATGGCAGCACCCAAGAAAGAGAGACTCGAATCCTAATGAAATTCGCGCTCGAACAATCCACCATTCTTCTCAGTGTCACGAAATGGACCGTACTCTCCAGTGTCGTGGGCATCGTCATCGGCGCCATCGTCACCCTCTTTCTGAATATATTGGCCTATGGGGAACACGCCAGTGTACTGTTGCCGTTCCCCTACTATTACCTTCTTCCGCTGGGGTTGATGCTCAGTGTCTGGCTCACCCAACGTTTCGCCCCTGAAGCCAAGGGACACGGCACCGAAAAAGTGATCGAGGCGGTACACAAACGCAGCGGCAAGATCGATGTGGCCGTCATCCCTGTCAAACTCCTCACTACCGTCATCACCCTGGTCACCGGTGGCTCCGCGGGAAAGGAGGGGCCCGGTGCGCAGATCGGTGCGGGAACGGCATCGGCCCTGGCGGACCTGCTGCGCTTCTCCCTCAAAGATCGGAAGAAGCTGGTCATCTGCGGAATCAGCGCCGGATTCGCCACCGTCTTCGGTACCCCCATCGCCGGGGCGATCTTCGGGATCGAGGTCCTGGTCGTCGGCGCGGTAATGTATGAAGTGTTACTTCCCTCCTTCGTCGCCGGATTCAGCGCCTTTTTTACCGCCCAGTACTTCGGGGTCAAATACACCTATTACGACATCAGCTACTTCCAACACTACTTCATCGACCTGGTCCTCATCGCAAAAGTGGTCATCGGCGGGGTCTTCTTCGGACTGGTCGCCTGGATGATCATCGCCACCTTGCGACAGACGGAACGCGCGGTCGAGAAGGTCCCCATGAACCCCTATCTCAAGGCCCTAGGAGCCGGGGTTCTGCTGATCCTCATCTCCTTCATCGTCGGAGACAAGTATTTCGGCCTGGGACTCGATACGATCTCCCAGACCATGAACATTCAGAACGAGATCACCGGAGGTACCCCCTGGTACGCTTTCCTGGTCAAGATTTTCTATACCGCCATCACCCTGGGATCGGGAGGAAGCGGCGGGATCGTCACTCCCATCTTCTACATCGGGGCTACCAGCGGCCACTGGTTCGGTGGGCTCTTCGGCAGTGAGCACCAGCTGGCCCTTTTCGCGGCACTGGGCTTCGTCAGCGTCCTGGCCGGAGCCACCAACGCCCCGATCGCCGCCACCGTGATGGCCATGGAACTCTTCGGGATGGACGTGGCCCACTATGCCGCCGTCAGCATCGTCATCAGCTTCCTGGTCTCGGGACACCGCAGCGTCTTTCCCTCCCAGAAGATTGTCATCCGGAAGTCGGATCTGCTTCATATCGACTACGGAGAGGATATCGAACACTCCCGAGTAGATCTGGAGGAAAATCCCCAAAAACAGATCCGCAACATCTATCGCAATATCCAGATCAAACGGGAGCGTTACCGCAGAAAAAATGCCCGGAGGTCCGACCCCGACTCCAAGATCGAAAGGGAAGAAGGAACCTTCACCATCCTCGATGATTCAGAAAAGAAGGATCAATAGCCCGATCCATTCAGAAGCGCTTTGGCTCTTTGAATGTCCCTATGAATCGTTTTCCGTAACTCTTCAAGGGTGTCAAATCGCCGATTTTCCCGAATGAAATGGCAAAATTCGATACGAACATTTCCATGGATACTTTCTACCTTACGGTCCAGTAGATGGGTCTCCACCGCATATCCCCCCCGGGTCGTTTTTCGATCCCCCAGGAACGTCACACTCTTGTATCGCTCTCCATCGATCAGAGTATGCGTCGCATAGACCCCCTCCGCCGGTAGTCGATAACTCTCTACATCCAGGTTGATCGTGGGCACCAGTTCCCGGCCACCGATCCCCTGCCCCCGGATCGGCTCCCCTTCGATGCAGTAAGGGCGTCCCAAGAGACGGTTGGCCATCTCCAGATCCCCATCAACGAGATAGCGCCGGATCGTACGGGCATGAACCGAGATTCCCGCCACGCTGATCTCTCCCACCACTACCACTTCACCGGAAAAGAGCCGCTCCAGTGTTTCGGGAGTCCCCTCTTTGTTTCGTCCGAATCGAAAATCATATCCCACGACGATCTTCTCCAAACGGGGATAGTCGATCTTCAAGCGCTCCAGGAACCTTTCCGGACTCAGGTCCCGTACCCGCTCCAGCAGATAGAAAGCCATGGGCTTCGTGGTATAACGGCTCCGACGAACTCCGGGTGTCAGACTCCCCCGGCCATGCTCAATCACCACCACCTGCTCCGCCAGGGCGATTAACTCCTGATGGGCCACATGCATTCCGTCGAAGGATCCGATGGCCACACTCTTCACTTCATTCTCGATTTCGCTCAAATTCGCTCCTGGAAAAAAACAAAGGGTATTATACGACACTGCCCATCAAAGGAGGTATGAGCCATGACCCTGTACATCGACGGCGATGCCCTGCCCACTCTCCTCAAGCCCACCCTCCTTCGGACCATCGAACGATTGCAACTCGATGCTGTGGTGATCTCCAACAAACGGATCTCCCTGGGCGACTCCTCCAAGATCCGCTACCTTATCGTCGATCAGGGGGCCGACAAGGCCGACGACCTCATCGTCGAAATGCTCCATCCCGAGGATCTGGTCATCACCTCCGACATCCCCCTGGCCGACCGGGTACTGAACGCCGGGGCTCACGCCATCAACCACCGGGGAACCCGCTACACCCCGGAGAATATCAAGGAGCTTCTGGCCACCCGCAATCTGATGGAGCGGATCCGGGAAAGCGGAGAGATCACCCCGGGACCCAAACCCTTCAGCCCCAAGGATCTCCACGCCTTCGCCAACCAGCTCAACGCCTTTTTTCAGGAGATGCAGAGGAGATCTTCGAAGCCGCCTCGAAAGGCCGATTCGGTTCTCTAGAAGATCGAGCGGCCGGTCTTGTCGGTAAAGAGCTCCAGAGCGATGGTCCCGGCGTGGGAGTTCCCATAACGGTTCAGTCCCGGGGACCAGACAGCGATGGACATCTCTCCGGGCACCACGGCGGCGATCCCCCCTCCGACCCCGCTCTTGCCGGGCAAGCCCACGTGAAAGGCGAACTCCCCGCTGGCGTCGTAGTGGCCACAGGTCAGCATCACCGCATTGATCCGCTTGGCTTTGCTGGAGCTGACGAACTCTTCCCCGCTGATGGGATCCTTCCCGCCAAAGGCCAGATAGAGGAAGGCGCGGGAAAGCTCCTCGGTGCTCATTTCGATGGCGCACTGCTTGAAATAGGTCTTCACCGTCGCTTTGACGCTGTTCTCGTAGTTGCCGAAACTCTTCATCAGGTGAGCCAGGGCCAGGTTCCGATCCCCATGATCCATCTCCGAACGGGCCACCCCCGCATCGAAGCAGATCCCTGGCTCTCCGGTCAAACGACGAACGAAGCTCAGGATCGCTTCTAGCGTCGTATATTCGTCCCCATAGTGGCTCACCAGCGCATCGGTCACCACCAGGGCCCCGGCATTGATGAAGGGATTGCGGGGGATCCCGTTCTCGTACTCCAACTGCACCAGGGAATTGAAGGGATTCCCCGACGGCTCCACTCCCACCCGCTTGTAGAGCTCTTTGGAGTAGATCTTCAACGCCAGGCTGAAGGTAAAGACCTTGGAGATACTCTGGATAGAAAAGCGCTTCGACGCCTCCCCCACCGAATACTGTACCCCGTCCGCCAGGGTCACACTCATGGCGAACTGCTCTTTTTCGACCGACGCCAGTGCCGGAATGTAATCGGCCACCTTCCCTTTGCTCATTTCGGGCTGGATCTCTTCGTAGATCTCTTCGAGGATACTTTGATAGTTCATCGGATTTCTCCCGCCTCATCGACAGTTTCCCAGTGTCCTCTGGTCCCACACACTCTACGCAAAACTTCCATGACCAGATTCTCTGTCAATCGATTTCCGACCCTATTACCGACCTTATTACCGACCTTGTCGACGGTCTCTAAAATAACTTCGAACATGAACTTGATAAAGGCTGCAAATTCTGCCAATTTTTTGTCAATCGTTTCGATTCGATTCTTTTGGCGCAATTCCATGGTGACGATTCGGCTCTCTTCATATTCGAGTTTCGTCAACACCTCCCCTATGGCGGTTGAGAGGGAAGGCATCTTCGAAGTGATGGTATAGGGAGGTCTATACTTATTCATCGTTTTCCGGCTCCTCCGAATCCACTCTCTCCAAAATCTTCAGCACCCCATTCAAGCCCTCGTTGTCTCCGTAGAAATACTCTTCGAGCATAGGTTTGATCTTGTACTCGATGACAAAATCCAAATCGTCATCACAATGAACCTTCATGAAATAGCTGTGTCCGATCTGATAATCCTCTCCAAGCTTCTCTTTCAAATATTCGTTGAGGCGAATGAAAAGATCCCTCGCCTTCGAGTAGTCGATCAAATTGGCATTGGGCTCCATTTTTACAAAAGTAAAGCGACGCCGCAGTGCCACATCGATCAGAGCGATCGACTTGTCGGTGCTGTTCATAGTTCCGATAATGTAGAGGTTGCTCGGCACATGGAAAGGCTCTTTCGAATAGGGAAGCGTCACTTCATAGATGTCCCGCTTATCCTCCTCGATCAGGGTGATGAGTTCGCCGAAGATCTTGGAGATATTGCCGCGGTTGATCTCGTCGATGACGAGATAGTAGTTTTGTTCCTTATTCTCTCTTGCTCTCTCACAGATTCGTTTGAAAATACCCGACTGCAAACGAATCTGACCGTTTTCATCGGGTCGGAAGCCCTCGATAAAGTCTTCGTATCCAAAACTCTGATGAAATGTTATGAATTCTGTTCGATCTTTCAACTTCTCAGAGAGCTCTTCGTTCGAATGTTCATTACTCCGAATCATTGAAAATATTTCGTTGGCGGGTCCTCTGTTGTCGATAAGACCAATCAATTTATTTACATTGTGAGTTTTTCCTACACCTGGAACACCATATATGATCATATTTAAGATATTCAAATCATGATTATTATTTATGATTGCTTCTTCTTTCTCGATTTCAACTACTCTATCCCCTTTCAAAATATTTTCAATCAAGACAGGTTCATATGAACTATATAAATATGGTTTACCTTCATACAAGACTTTTGACAATTGATTGGCGCTGATAACCATTGGAGCCTCATGTTCAGTAAAGGCACGAACCACAATGGAGCCTGAGGTATTCTTATTAACCTTAAAAGGTTTATTCTGAGACTTTGTGTACAATTTAGAATATTCACCACTACCAATCAAAGGCAATCGTTCTGCAAACTGTCTATACTTCTCACGAAATATTTCCTCTTTGCTTCCTTCACTTTCTTCTATATCATAACCAAGTCTATTCTTAGCAAATTCCAAGAATGCATCAAAATATCGTCCCTTATTTTGAGGATCTTTCCCCCATTCACTAGTTACATAAATATTTTCGTCATTTAATCTAAGTGTATCTTTGCCATTAAAATAACGTCTTTCAAACTCACCTTCTTGACGGGTTTGCTCAAATCGTTCTCTTCCACTCTCATCCATCACAATATCAAGGCTGTGAGAAAATATGTTTTTATCAAAAATATTCTTTAGTTCATTAAGAGTTAAATGTCCTTTATTGTCGTCTATGAACTTTCTAACAACTTCCAAAACAAGTCTGTTCTTTGGAAGGTTTTTTAAATTTCTAAAATTATATTTTGTTCTATCTACTGCCATTTATAATCTCCTTGGTTTTTAGCTTGGCTCTTTCAATAAAAACTTCATAACCAAAATCATGACCAATCTCAAAGCTTCGTAGTTTTAAATACACTTTACTATCTCCACTTCCCAATACAAGATTCTCTTTCATATCCACATGATGTTTCGGATACAACAACATCACATTCCTACACTTGAAATTGACCCCATAGGCGAACATCTGATACTTGTCCTGTGCCAGCAGATCCTCTCTGCCTTTGACACTCTTGTACTTCGTATCGACGATCAAACCATCCGTTACGATATCGGGTCGGAGCTGAAGATCTCCGAAGCTCTTCGAGACCTGTAGGCGGGCGCTCGGGTCGATCTCTTGAAAGAGCCGGCCGACGAACTTTTCGAAAACCTCCGCCATATCGAAGAGGAAGGCGAAGCTCCGCTCCTGCCCTCCCTCCGGCACCGG
This sequence comes from Campylobacteraceae bacterium, assembly GCA_026994745.1. GTDB lineage: Bacteria > Campylobacterota > Campylobacteria > Campylobacterales > Sulfurovaceae > Nitratifractor. The sequence goes on from JALWPZ010000022.1 coordinate 15,080, forward strand.
CACCAGCTTCTGCAGAATCATCCGGGCCACTTCGTAGCTTTTGCGGTATCGGCTGTTGAGCCGGTCGAAGCGGATATTCAGCCGTCTGAGATCGACGTTGAAAAACTCCACCTCATCCAGAATCGCCTCGCAGCGGTGGAGATTGGTGTAGCTGCTGAAACGCTTGAAATAACGGATCGCATAGAGAAAAAAGCGGTTGAGATCGTTGTCCATGCTGAATTCGTCGAACTCGCAGTAGAGATTCTGATGATAAAAGTTGGCGAAATTTTTTTCGAACAGGTACTTCCCCCGCAAAACCTTCAGATTCTCCCGCATCGTCACGTAACGTTTGAAGACCCCCCGCTTGAGCTCCAGCAACAACGCATCGGCAAAGAGACGGATGAAGAGCTCGAAGATCCGATGCTTCTCGTTCAGAGCTGTTTGGATCTCCTCATTTTTTAGCCGGATATCATAGGCATAAAGAAGCATATAGATGAAGATCCTGAGATTCTCTTCATCTTGATTCCGTACAATCTTGGGGACAATGAAATGGCTCTCCTCTCCGATAGAGAGGAAACCGCAGACGTTTTTCGGCCGTATGCCTTTGAAGCTCGTTTCGAAATAGGGATGAAGAGAGGCGTTCTGTGAAATTTTCTCGATCAAAAGAGGATGTTTCTTCGAATCGATCGTCTCATTTTCATAGAGGAAATTCACGATTCATATCTCTTCGATCTCATACTCATAGATGCACACTTTGGCATCCTGATATCTTCATCACTCTGCTTCAGATACTCGTCGAAATCGACACTCTCCTCACCACGTGTCGCCTTGAGTGCCTTGAGATCTTCGAGATTTTCCAAGGAAGCAATCTCTACATCGTCTTGCTTGAGATATTCGAGCAACCATCGTACCTTTTCGGCGATATTGATGGTCATACATTACCTTTTTTTCGATTCAATAAGGAATCAAGGATTCTTAATAGTGTGCTTTTAAAAACTTTTGTCATTACAGACTTGATCCGGAATACGGGGCTACACGTACCGATGCAATCCTGGATGCTGAATCAAGTTCAGCATGACGATATCAAATTGATCCGGTTTTTCAGAAGCCTCAATGCATTATAACAACCGGTACGCTTTTTTTCAATTCTCCTCGATCTCCTCCGGCAGTACAGGCCCAATCAACAATCGGTTTCCAGTTACCAATTGCTCGTTGCTGGTTCCCAACCTTCCTCATTCCTCACCGCGCACTTTCCTGCGCAGCTGCTTTTTGCCCGAATGTCTCTTCTTCGAGGCCAGCCGCCGTTTGACGGCCCCTTTACTGGGCCGGGTGGGGATGCGTTTTTTCTGCGTGACGTTGACACTTCTTATCAATTCCACCAGCCGCTCCAGCGCTTCGGCCCGGTTGAGCTCCTGGCTTCGGTGCTGTTGGGATTTGATGACGATGATGCCCTCTTTGGTGATGCGCTTGTCTTTACGGGCCAGGAGCCGTTCCTTGTAGTGCTCCGGCAGGGAGGATGCGGCGATGTCAAAGCGCAGATGCACCGCCGCCGCCACCTTATTGACCTTCTGCCCCCCGGACCCCTGCGCCCGTATGGCGGAAATCTCCACTTCGTTTTCGTCCAGGGTGACGGTATCGGAGATTTTCAATGTCAATGTTTCTCCATTCTCTTCTCAGGGTCACTATAGACAACGCCATCTTCTCTCTTCCCCACGGAGAGTACCACGACAATAACCTTATCATCGATAACTTCATAGACCAATCTGAAGCCCGAACTCCGCAATTTGATCTTATAGACATTTTTAAAACCGCTCAATTTTGAATGCGGTACATGTGGATTTTCCAATCGCTCTTTGAGCTTTTTATGGAACTGTAGCTTAATACTATGGTCAAGCTTTTTCCACTCTTTTAGAGCTTTGGGTTTGAACTCAAGAGAGTAATTCATCCAACTCTACCTCGATGGGCTCCTCTCCATCACTCTGTCTTTCCCTAACCAATTCTGCCAGATAGTAGTCATCGATGATCTCCATCATCTTCTCATACAGAGCGCTCGGCACCAGGTAGGCACTGGGTTTGTTGTGGTTAAGAATCGCAACGGCTTCGTTGCCGGCCTCTTCAATGATGGACGAGGGGCTCTTTTTGAGTTCCGAGATACTGACGGTATAGTTCGCTAAAATCTGTGTCATACAGCATATCCTATTTAGTACTTTATTTGGTACCATATTAACTACTTTTTGTGGTTTTGTCAAAATGCTGCATCAACGTTCCGTACCTTCGTCATCAAGCTCCTCCGGCAGCTCCAACACATCGATCTTGGGCAGCGCATTCCCCCCGGCGATCCCCTGCAGCGACCCATACATCTCGGTGGTGTTGGCGAGTACCGAATCGATGAGTTTCTGGCGTCGTTTCCAGGCGGCCATGAGAGAGCGCTTCTCCTTGTCCAGTTCACTCTGCATCTGCATGAAACCGTCGACGATGGCCCGCAGCTGCATCTGGAACTCGTTGCCGGTGAGGTAGTTGTAGAGCAATGTCATCTTGTCGGTTTTGTTCTCTTCCCGTTGCATGGCCTGATGGATACGGATCAGGCTATCTCTCAACAGTGCCGCCGAGCCTTTGAACTCCTCCAGGGAGCAGACCCAAATGCCGTCCACCCAGCCCATCCGCTCCATCCCCGGGGGATAGACCGAGGTCACCAAGACCCCGATATCGGCTCCGGCCTTGAGCATGTCCTGCTTGAGCTTGCCGATCCAGGCGTCGCTCCAGGCTTTGGTGTTTTTGGACTCGTAGCAGATCACGCCGCAGTTGGGAAGCTCCCGGGTATGCACCGTCTGGATGCAGTCGGCGCCGAAGGCCCCTTTTTTGACCTCTTCGATCTGATCGAAGGGGAACCGGTCGCGCAGCCACCCCTCGATGGCCAGCTCCAGCGCCTCCCCCTGTACCTGCATGCTGCCTTGCTCCGCCTTACGCTTGGCCTCCTCCAGGGAGCGCTGGAGCTGCTTGAGCTGCTCGTCCTTCTCCCGCAGCTTCATCTCCTGCTCCTCTTCGATCTTTTTGAGGCGCTGGGCGGCGATCTCATCCAGGCTCTTTTGGAGCTTCTCCCGCTCCTTGGCCAGGGCTTCGTTGAGCTGGGCTTCCGCTTCGGCCTTGGCCTTCAGCGCTGCTTCTTCCTTCTCCCGCTTGAGCCGCTCGATTTCGATCTTCGCCGCCGAGAGTTCCTGCACCTCCTTGGACTTGGCCTCCAGCTCTTTTCTGAGCAGCTCCATCGCCGCGCTCTGCTCGGCAGCGATCCCCTTTTTCAGCTCCTCCGTCAATTTCGCCTTCTCCCGGCGCAACTGCTCCCGGGTGGCCCGCTTGAGCTCTTCGTCGAAACGCTCCTTCTCCTCCTTGAGCTCTTCTTCTTTGGCTTTCAAGGCATCCAAGTGGCTTTTGTACTTCTTTCGGGCTTCGTCGATCTCCGCCTGTAGACGTTTTCGCTCTTCGACCTGCTGCTTTTTGAATTTTTCCTCAATCTGATGGTAAAAGATCTCGTCGATATCGATGAGCGTCCCACATTTGGGACAGGTAATGGTATTGGCTGACGGCATAGGCCCTCCTCCCTGGGAATTTGACCTATTGTAACGGAATCGACGATCCCTTATCACTCACATTTCAATACGTCGATTTCGCTATAACCGGAAGTGGTAGACCCACTCCAAATTCCCCTCCTTGCCCATCACGGTACTGGGGACTTTGTGGAGCAACTCCCAACCCAGGGCCGCGGTCTCATCCTCGAAACGTTCCATCGCCGTCGCGATCGCCCTTTCGTCGGTGACGACGCCGCGGCGGTCCCGTTTGGCCTCCCGACCCACCTCGAACTGGGGTTTGAAGAGCAGGATCACATCGGACCCCTCTTCCGCCAAGAGAGCGATGGAGGGGAGAATATGGGAGAGGCTGATGAAACTCACGTCCGAGACGATGATCGGATAGCGGATTCCCGGATTGAAATCGCGGATGTCGGTGGATTCATAGACGCCAACTCTAGGATCCTCCCGTAATGAAAGATGCAGCTGATCCCGGCCCACATCCACCGCGTCCACCCGCGCCGCACCATGACTCAGCAGGACCTGAGTGAAGCCCCCGGTGGAGCTGCCGATGTCGAGGCAGGTTTTCCCGGTAATCGCTACGGGATATTCCCGCAGGTATCCAGCCAGCTTTCCTGCGGCCCGAGAGACCCAATCCTCCCCCTCCGCAACGACGATCGTATCCTCCGATGCGACCCTGTATGAGGGCTTGAGGATCTTTCGCCCCGAGGCGCTGACGCGCCCGGCACGGATCGCCTCGGCGGCTTTGTTGCGGCTGGTGAAATCGCCCCTCTCCACCAGAAACGCATCGAGACGCATCAGCGGAAGACCCGGAAGTGATCGACGATCCGGTAGGCCCTCAGCACATCCTCCTCCTTGGCTCCCGCTCCGACGTTATGGATGATGAGAGGCTCTCCATCGGCATTGAGACGATCGGAGCAGATCCCGATATGATCCAGATTGGAGCTTGGCAGCTTCCAGACCACGATATCCCCGGGCAGAAAGCGCCCCCGCACCCGATAACCACGGGCCGCCAGATAGGCCTGGATGTTCTTGACACGGCGATGGTCGATATTGGGATCGAGACGGTCGGTGTAGTAGAGACCTTTGTAGAGCTCGGGATGGGCCTTTTTGTGGCGCCAGATCCTCTCCTGCAGATCGATCCCCACCCCCCGAAAGGCCCGCACCAGGACATCGGTGCAGACCCCGCGGACGATGGGCACGTCCCCACCTGGGAATTTGAGTTTGACGTAGGCAGGATCGTAGATCAGGGTTTTGCCCACCTGGGCGCGGGCCGCCTGGATGAACCGGGACTTGTCGCCGGCGTAGGCAGTCGTCGTGAAGGAGAGGAAGAGAAAGAGGATCGAGAGGAGGGAGAGAAGTGCTCCGAAGGGTCGGGACGTTCTTGGGTTCATCTTCTCTCCTGTGTCGTTTGCTTAGGCACCCTCGTTCATGATGCTGAGGAACTCTTCGTTGCTCTTGGTCTTGAGCATTTTGGAGAAGAGGAATTTGAGGCCTTCGACCTCCTCCATATTCTGCATGGCGTTGCGGATCGCCCAGACCTTTTGGAGGGTTTCAGGATCGGTCAGCAGCTCCTCTTTGCGGGTACCGGACTTGGTGACGTCGATGGCGGGGTAGATCCGGCGGTCGGCCACGTGGCGGCTGAGGACCACTTCGGCGTTTCCGGTCCCTTTGAACTCTTCGAAGATCACTTCGTCCATCCGGCTGCCGGTCTCGATGAGGGCCGTGGCGACGATGGTGAGAGAGCCGCCGTTCTCGATGTTCCGGGCGGCACCGAAGAAGCGCTTGGGCTTGTGCAGGGCGTTGGCGTCGACCCCACCGGAGAGGACTTTGCCGGAGCTGGGAGTGACGGTGTTGTAGGCACGGGCGAGTCGGGTGATGGAATCCAGCAGAATGATCACGTCCTGCCCCAACTCCACCCGGCGCTTGGCCCGCTCGATCACCATCTCGGCGGTGCGGACATGATTCTGGGCCGGCAGGTCGAAGGTGGAGGCGTAGACTTCCCCTTTGACGCTGCGCTGCATGTCGGTGACCTCTTCGGGACGCTCGTCGACGAGAAGCACCATCAGGGCCGCATCTGGGTTGTTGTGAGTGATCCCGTGGGCTACCTCTTTGAGCAGTTCGGTCTTACCGGTCCGGGGCGGTGCGACGATGAGGGCCCGTTGCCCCTTGCCGATGGGAGAGAAGAGATCGATGACCCGACCCGTCAGCTTCATGGGATTGTACTCGAGCTTGAGCTTCTCCTGGGGATAGAGCGGAGTCAGGTTGTCGAAAAGGGGACGTTTCTTGGACTCTTCGGGAGGCAGATAGTTGATCGCCTCAATCTTGAGCAGGGCGTAGTACTTCTCCTGCTCCTTGGGGGCTCGCACCTGTCCGGTTACGATGTCGCCGTTCCGCAGGGCGAAGCGCTTGATCTGGGTGGAGCTGACATAGGTGTCGTTGGAGGAGTTGGCGAAGTTTCCGTCGATGGATCGTAAAAAGCCGTATCCGTCGTTCATCACCTCCAGGATCCCGGTGAAGAGGATGTATCCCCCCTGGCTCACCTGGGCTTTGAGGATTTCGAAGATGAGGTCTTTCCGCTGATATTCGTTGGGGTTCTCGACCTTCAGCTTCCGTGCGATCTCGACCAGTTCCTCCAGGGGCTTGGTCTGGAGATCCTCGATCTTGTAGCCTTCGACGGGGGTATGGGTGCGCTGATGACGTTTACCACCGTTGTTGTTATTGTTCTTGTGGTGATTTTGACGGTTCTCTTCCATTCTTTTTCGTTCTTCCTCGTTCCTGGGATATTGGATGACGCGGGGTCAATGTGCAGAGTAGAAATCTAAGGGATTGTTTTCTCTCTTCGATCCGTTGGGATCCTTGAGGCACGTTTTGCAAGTGGCGCTATTATAATCCTTTTTCCTCCCCTTTGTCAACGATAGCTGAAGGCCAGATAGATGAGCCAGGGGTAGGTCAGCGGACCGATGAGCCAGAGCCAGAGCGGAATCTCCATCTCCAGCAGCCCTTCCATCGCTTCGTCAGGAGCCTCCCGGCGGACATAGAGCCGACGGACCATTTCGATCTTGGTGAAGATATCCAGGGTCTTGAGAGCGATAGCGACGACGATGGGCCAATTGAGCAGATCGTAGTAGAGGGAGACGAAGAGAAGGTAGAGATACCCCGTATGGGCCAACAGGAGCAGAAAGACCGATCGACGGTAGAGGGCGTAGACCTTCTGCATCGTCTGTTCCATCCGGGGAGCGTATTGCCAGGCGGCCTCCACCAGCTCCGCGACGATGGAGATGGCGACGACGATCCAGACCGTTTCCATCAGAATTTTCCGATGAGGCTCCGAAAGACCCGATAGAGTCCTTCCACCTCGTCGATGGCGACCCGTTCGTTGGGGGCGTGGATCGTATCGTTGCGGACGCCGAACTCCACCACCTTCACTCCATGGGCTCCAAAGAAGCGGGCGTCACTGGTTCCTCCAGCCGTAGAGTGTTTGGGGCATAGGCCGGTCTCTTCGGCGATCGCTTCATCCAAGAGTTTCACGATGCGGGTATCGGGGTCGGTCACGAAAGGAGCCGCACTCTGGTCCAGCTCCAATTCATAGTTCAAACCGTCGAATACTTCCCGGATGTATCGTTCCACACTCTCCAGGGTGGTGGCGGTGGAGTTACGGACATTGAACATCAGCTTCAGCTCCCCGGGAGTGACATTGGTCACCTCCATCCCGGAGCGGATATCGGTGATCACCAGTTTGCTGGGGGCGAAATGCTCGTCCCCCTCGTCCAGGTCGATCCCCGCAATTTTCGGAAGCAGAGGCGCGATGCGATGGATGGGGTTGTCCGCCTTCTCGGGATAGGCGGCGTGTCCCTGACGACCGTAGAGACGCAGCACTCCGTTGATGGAGCCCCGCCGCCCGATCTTGATCGCATCTCCGAAACGCTCTTCGCAGGTAGGTTCGGCGACGATGGCGTAATCGGGGAGCATCCCCCTCTCCTCCAGGCGCTCCAAGACGATCCGGGTCCCGTACTTCGCCGGCCCCTCCTCGTCACTGGTCAAAAGCACCGAGAGGGTCCCCCCAAACGTCTCGGTACGGCGGATCGCCTCCAGAAAGGCGGCGGCCCCGCTCTTCATATCCTGGGCTCCCCGGGCGTAGATCGCCCCTTCCTTCACCAGGGGAACGAAGGGGTCGCTCTCCCATCCGTCACCGGGAGGCACCACGTCCAGATGTCCGGCGAAGCAGAGGTGCTCCCCCTCCCCGAAACGCTTCCAGAGAAAGAGATTCTTCACCCCTCCTTCGTCCACCCGCATCGCTTCAAAGTCGGGTAGATACCGCTCTACGAACTCCATGAGCCCCGCATCGTCCGGCGTCACCGAAGGGGCGCTCAACAGTTCGATCAGGAGATCAGTCACCCCCATAGGGACCTCCCTCCACCGCTCCATCCCAGGTGGTGATCCCGCTGCGATGGTCGATCACCCTCTCTCCACCCATTCGTTTGATGAGCTGCTGCACCTGACCCGTCCGGTTGGCGGTACGGCAGGTCAGGACCAGAGGCAACTCTTTGCTCCGATCCACCAGTTCCTGGGCCCACTCCCGAAAACGGCTCGTGGGGCGCAGCAGATCGACACCGACGATATGCATCTCCTCATATTCGTAGGGTTCCCGGACATCCACCAGCAGAAAGTCGCACTCCCCTCTCTTCCGGGCCTCCAGGAGGCTCTCCAGCTCATGGGAATCGATCCAATCTTTTTCCAGAACTTCGTTGCAGCTCATTGAAATCTCCACTCGTAAACTGGGCGTATTATACCCGGATTGGGCTCGCCAGCGGGTTTGCCTCTCCCACTCCGATCCACTTCGAAAGGTGGCTTCGGCTTCCATTAAACCGAAATAGACTATAATTGATGAGTCAAAGATCCCAAGGAGTCGGAACGGTGGAATTCAGTGTATTGGAAAAATTGGAGCGGCTCTCCCATTTGCGGATAGCGGAGGAGAAACGAGAAGAGGTCCTCCAGCAACTCTCGGAGATCCTGGAGTATGTGGAGAACCTCAACGAACTGGATACGGAAGAACTGGACAGTTACTTCTCGACCCTGGAAGGGGGCACCCCCATGCGGGAAGATCTCCCGGTACGAAATCCGGAAGTCCCCCGAATCATCCTGGAACATGCACCCGAGAGTCGTGACGACTTCTTCATCGTACCGGCGATCATCGAGTGACCCATCCCAAAAGCCTAAGGCGAGCAAAGGAAACCCCATGACCGAATTCAACATCAAGAAACTCCTACAGAGCGTAGTGGTCCACAAAGCGTCGGACCTGCACCTCATCGCCAAGAAGGAGCCTCTTCTGCGGCTGGATGGGAAGCTCCGTCCCGTCAATATGCCCAAACTCACCGGCGAGGACATCGAAGAGATGTGCTACAGCCTCCTGACCGAAAAGCAGAAAAAGCGCTTCGAAGAGGAGAACGAGCTGGACTTCGCCGTCGAACTCGAAGGAGTGGGACGTTTCCGGGTCAATTACTACCGGACCCTCGGGGATATGGCCGCGGCCTTCCGGATCATTCCCCTGGTCGTCCCCACGCTGGACGATATCGATGCGCCGGCGGTCTATCGCAAGGTGATCCAGCGGGAAAAGGGACTGATCCTGGTCACCGGTCCCACGGGATCGGGTAAGTCGACGACCCTGGCGGCCATGCTCAACGAGATCAACCAGCACGAATCCAAGCACGTCATCACCGTGGAGGACCCCGTAGAATTCGTCCACCAGCACAAGAAATGCGTCTTCTCCCACCGCAGCGTCGGGGACGACACCCGCAGTTTCGCCACGGCCCTCAAGTACGCCATGCGGGAGGATCCGGACATCATCCTGATCGGGGAGATGCGGGACAAGGAGACCATCGCCGCGGCGCTCACCGCCGCCGAGACCGGTCACCTGGTCTTCGCCACCCTGCACACCAACTCGGCACCGGGAACCGTCAACCGGATCATCGACGTCTTCGGCGGGGACGAGCAGCCCCAGGTACGGGCCATGCTCTCCAGCTCCCTGGTTGCCGTCATCGCCCAGGCCCTGGTCCCCAAGATCGGCGGAGGACGGATCGCCGTTCCCGAGATCCTCATCAACAACCACGCCATCGCCAACCTGATCCGGGAGGACAAGGTCCACCAGATCTATTCCGCGATGCAGCTGGGCCAGGAGGACAGTGGCATGCAGACCCAGACCCAGGTAATGCTTCGCCTGGTACGAAACGGTACCATCAGCCGGGATACCGCCATTCAGTTCTCCAACCGACAGGACGAACTCCGCAAGATGCTTTGAGCATCGATCGAGGAGTGATCGTATGCTGAACTACATCGACCTGATCGTCACCGTACTGGTCCTTCTGCTGGGGTTCAAAGGGATCGTCAACGGCTTTACCAGGGAATTCACCTCCCTGGTGGCCATCGTCGGAGGGGTCTTCGCCGCCTCCCACGCCGCCGTTCCACTGGCACGCTGGAGCGAAGCCCATCTCGTACGACTGAACAATCCCGCCTGGATGGAGTTGCTGGCCTTTCTGGCGGTGTTGCTGCTGGTCTGGGGATCGATGACCCTTCTTGGGCGCCTCCTGCTACGGAACGAGGAAGAATCCCCGAGCCTACCCAGCCGGATCCTCGGCTTCCTGGCCGCCGGAAGCAAATATTTTTTGATCCTGGCCATCATCGCCGCAGCCCTCTCCCGTACCAGTCTCGTACGGGAGAAACTCTCCAGCCAGAGCAAAAGCAGCATCCTCTATCCCATTCTCATCCGGACCGGGTCCCTCCTGATCCAGCTTCCCCAGCCCCTGCCCGTCCCCAAGAGCGGCAAAACCAAAACACCCCATCCCGGACGCTAGGTTTCCCATGGTCGACTATTCCTTTCTACTCGAAGAGCTTAAGAGAATCCTCAAAGAAAAGCAACTAAAATTCACCCGCCAAAGAGAGCTGGTCCTTAAGGCCCTCTTCGAAAACGAAGGACACTTCTCCCCGGAGGAACTCCATCGTCTGATCCAGAAGAAAAACCCGGATACCCGGGTGGGAATCGCCACCATCTACCGGACCCTCACCCTGCTGGAGGAGGAAGGATTGGCCGATTCCATCTCTTTCGGCAAAGAGGGAAAGCGATACGAGATCGGCCTGAAAAAACATCACGACCATCTGATCTGTACCCATTGCGGGAAGATCATCGAATTCTTCGACGAAACCATCGAAAAACGGCAGGAAGAGGTCGCCCGGCGCTTCGACTTCCAGATGACCGACCACGCCATGAAAATCATCGGCATCTGCAAAGAGTGCCGGGAACGTGAAGCCGGAAATCAGACCAATACCCAGGAGAACCATTGATATTCGAAAACCAATACATCCAGGAGCGGATCAAGAAAGCCGACACCCTTCGCAGTGAAGGGATCAATCCCTATCCCAGCGGAATCGAACGGGGAACCTCCTCCAGAGAGTTCCTGGCCCAAAACGCCGACCTGCTGAAGCGCCCCGAGGGGGAACGGATCGCCCAGGACCGCCATTATCGCCTGACAGGACGGGTCAAATTCATCCGCATCATGGGCAAGGCCGCCTTCGCCAAGATCGAGGACAGTGAAGGACTGGTGCAGATCTATTACAACCGGGACGATCTGCCCGAGGGATACTATAACAAAATCAAGAAGTTGATCGAGGTGGGCGACATCGTCGAAGCCGAGGGGTACCCCTTCGTCACCCGCACCGGCGAGATCACCCTCCACTGCACCGACCTGCGGATCGTCACCAAGGCGATCCACCCCCTCCCCGAGAAGTTCCACGGTCTGACCGATCAGGAGCTGCGCTATCGTCAACGCTATCTGGACATGATCATGAACCCGGAGGTCAAGGAGACGTTCCGCCTGCGCAGCCGTATCGTCTCCCTAGTCCGGCGTTTCTTCGAGGAGAAGGGCTTTCTGGAGGTGGAAACCCCCATGATGCACCCCATCCCCGGTGGGGCCAACGCCCGCCCCTTCGTGACGCACCACAACGCCTTGGGGGTCGACCGCTACCTACGCATCGCTCCCGAACTCTATCTCAAACGCCTCATCGTCGGCGGAATGGAGGCAGTCTTCGAGATCAACCGGAATTTCCGTAACGAGGGGATGGATGCGACGCACAACCCCGAGTTCACGATGATCGAATACTACTGGGCCTATCACACCTACGAGGATCTGATGCGCCTGACCGAGGAGCTCTTCGACTATCTCTTCGAAAATCTGGGCCTACCCCGTACTCTTCGATACGGTGAAGTGGAAGTGGACTTCAGCACCCCCTTTCGAAAAGTGGGCTACCTGGAATCTCTGGAAAGTATCGGCGGGGTCCCCACCGACGTGATCCATGACCGCCAAAAGGCTCGGGACTATCTCAAAAAACACGGCGTCGACACCGACCCCAACCTGAGCCTGGGCTATTTGCAGGCGGAACTCTTCGACGCCTTCGTCGAAGAGAAGCTCATCGATCCCACCTTCGTCAAGGATTTCCCCATCGAAATCTCTCCCCTGGCTCGGCGAAGCGACGAAAATCCGGCAATCGCCGAACGTTTCGAACTCTTCATCGCCGGCAAGGAGATCGCCAACGGCTTCAACGAGCTCAACGACCCCCTGGATCAATACGAACGCTTCAAAATGCAGGTGGAAGCCAAAGAGGTCACCGGAGACGACGAAGCCATGCACATGGACCTGGACTACGTCCGGGCACTGAGCTATGGAATGGCCCCTACCGCCGGCGAGGGGATCGGCATCGACCGACTGGTCATGCTACTGACCAACCAGCATACGATCCGCGATGTGCTCCTCTTCCCTGCCATGCGCCCCGAAAAACGCCTGGAGAACCCGGAAGAGAACAAAGAGAACCCCGACGAATCCCAACCCGAAACAAAGGAAAACTGAAATGTCCTACTTTATCGAATCCTTCGATCCCGAAGTCTACGAAGCCATCGAAAACGAACTGAAACGCGAGACCGAACACCTGGAGATGATCGCCAGCGAAAATTTCACCTTTCCCGAGGTGATGGAAGCGATGGGATCGGTCCTGACCAACAAGTACGCCGAAGGCTACCCCAACAAACGCTACTACGGTGGCTGTGAATTCGCCGACCGCGTCGAAGAGCTGGCCATCGAGCGCGCCTGCGAACTCTTCGGATGTGAGTACGCCAACGTCCAGCCCCATTCTGGCTCCCAGGCCAACGGTGCCGTCTACGCCGCTCTGATCAAGGCCGGCGACAAAATCCTGGGGATGGATCTGAGCCACGGCGGTCATCTGACCCATGGATCCAAACCGAGCTTTTCCGGCAAGAACTACCAGAGTTTCACCTACGGGGTGGAGCTTGACGGCCGCATCGACTACGATCGGGTCCGGGACATCGCCAAGATCGTCCAACCCAAGATCATCGTCTGTGGCGCCTCCGCCTACCCCCGGGAGATCGACTTCGCCAAGTTCCGCGAAATTGCCGACGAAGTGGGCGCCTACCTCTTCGCCGACATCGCCCACATCGCCGGACTGGTCGTCGCCGGGGAGCATCCCAGCCCCTTCCCCCACGCCCATGTGGTCACCACCACCACCCACAAGACCCTGGCAGGCCCCCGGGGTGGAATGATCCTCAGCAACGACGAGGAGATCGCCAAAAAGATCAACTCGGCCATCTTCCCCGGGCTGCAGGGTGGTCCTCTGGTCCACGTCATCGCCGCCAAGGCCGTGGGATTCAAGCACAACCTGGCTCCCGAGTGGAAGGAGTACGCCAAACAGGTCAAGATCAACGCCAAAATTCTGGCCGACGTATTGATGAAGCGGGGCTACGACGTGGTCAGCGACGGCACCGACAACCATCTGGTGCTCCTGAGCTTCCTCGACAAGGAGTTCTCCGGCAAAGACGCCGACGCCGCCCTCGGTGCGGCGGGGATCACCGTCAACAAGAACACCGTACCCGGCGAGACCCGCAGCCCCTTCGTCACCAGTGGGATCCGCATCGGCTCCCCCGCCCTGACCCGGCGGGGAATGAAGGAAAAGGAGTTCGAGCTCATCGCCAACCGGATCGCCGATGTCCTCGATCACATCGACGATCACGAGCTTCATGCGAAGATCCGGGAAGAGATGCGCCAACTGGCCCTTAATTTCGTCATCTACGACCGCCCCATCTACTAAAGCGCTCTTTCTCCCACCATTCTCCCCCGGATGGGCGATCCGGTGATCGAAACCCCTCCCATCCATGAACATATTCACGAATATTACACTAATGAGTTTTCTGATATAATCGTTGCAACTATCCATGGATTGGGGGAGACATAGAATGAACGACCATAACCTCGACGATCTCATCATCAGCGAACCGGACCCCCGGGGAGGGAAATCCAAAAGTGTTCTCACTCTGATCGCTCTCGTGGCGATCATCGTGATCGTCGGTGTCATTCTCTATCAACTGATCATGGGAGGCGGCGAAGAGGAGTTGAACGAAGGCGGAGTCGCCACGGAGCTGACCACCATGGTCAACCCGGCGATGCAGAAGAAGAGCCCCGAGGCCAAGGCCCCTGACGAGGAGATCCCCGAAGAGCTCAAGCCCATCGTCGAAGAGAAACTTCCCGTCAAAAAAGCCCAGGCGACCCCTCCCCAAAAAGCCAAGAGCGAGGAAGCGGTCGTTCCCCAAACGACCAAACCCAAAGCCGAACCCAAAAAGATCGAGAGCGCCAAACCCAAGCCTAAGCCCAAGCCCAAACCGAGCGAACTCTTCAAAAAGAGTGAGAGCAAGCCCGCCACCGGGAGTTCCGGCAAGACCTATTACATCCAGGTCGGAGCCTTCAAACGGCCTCCCACCCAGAAGTTCCTCGACGAGATCAAGGCCAAGGGGTACGAACCGATCATCGTCAAGAGCGGGGATGTGATCAAGGTCCGGATCGGCTCCTGGGGCTCCTACGCCGACGCCAAAGCGAAACTCCCCGAGATCAAAGAGAAACTGGGGATCGACGGCTTCGTTGTCAGGAAGAAGTGATGCTCCGCAGCTACCTCTTCGACCAGCTCACCCCCGTCGCCCTCTACGGGGAGATCAAAAAGCTCTATCCCGACGAAGTCACCATGCTTTTCGAGAGCGTGGTCACTTCCGAGGACGGCAACTTCAGCTTCATCACCGTCGGGGCCAAGGAGCGCCTCGTCTATCGGGAGAACCGCACCCGCCATATCGACGAAGAGGGGAAGGAGCGGGTCCTCGACGAGGATCCTTTTCTCTTTCTCCAGGAGTATTACCGAAGACTGGATATTCCACGCTATCAGGCCATCGCCAAAGAGGCGGGGTTTACGTTCGTCGACGGCTTCATCGGTTTCATCGCCTACGATATGGTCCGGGTCTTCGAACCGGTGCTTCGCCAATGGATGGATGAGCTGAAAGATCCCCTCCAAACCCCGGACCTGGACCTGGTCCGCCCCCGACTCATCATCGGATTCTCCCACAAAAGCTCCGAATTGACCCTCATCGACCCCGATGGGAAGAACCCGGAGCTCCTCGAAAGCGTGGCCGCCCTACTCCCCAAACCCCATCAG
>JALWPZ010000023.1 GCA_026994745.1 Campylobacteraceae bacterium
CCTCGGTATAGTCCACCTCCCGCCCTTCGGCCCGGGCCTGGGCCCGTTCGGCGGCCTTCTCCTTGCGCATCTGGGCCAATCTCTTGGCCCGGCGCTCCAACTCCGCCTTGCGCTCCGCCTCCCGGCGCTTGGCCGCTTCGATCTCCTCTTTCTTGAGGATATTGAGTTTCGCCAGGGTCAGACGCAGGAGATTCTGTCGGGTGATGATGTTCTTGAGTTTCTGCCGATAGAGGGACTCCTCCTTGGCCAGTTTCTTGAGGAGCTTCTGAGCCTCCTCTTTCTTCTTTTCGTACTCTTTGCGTTTCTTGACGATCTTGGCGATCCCCCGTTTGAGCCGGGTCCGCTCCAGTAGCAGGCCCACCTTGTGCTTGCGGTTTTTGTCGATGGTCTCCTTGAGCCGTTTGAGCTCCCGGTCGTTGGCATCCTTGTAGGCTTCGTAGAACTCCTTGAGGATCACCGAACGTTCGCTCTTTCGGTTCATCTGTTCCAGGGCGACGATCATGGAGAATTGGTCCGCCAGGAGCTTGATGAACTGGTCGTGCTTCTCCTGGATGTTCCGGTCGAGCTTTTTGATCTGGGCATCCACCGCGTCGATGCGTTTTCGCGCCTCCTGGTACTGTGCCTCCCCTCTCTTCTGCTCCTTTTGGAGCCGATCGAGGATCTTGGCCAACGCCACCAGCTCCTTACGGGTCTTCTGGATCGAGGCGGCGATGCGGGAGAGCTGCTGGTTCATCTGCTTTTTGGCCGCTTCGGTGTTCTGAAGGGTCTTTTGGGACTTTTTGATCCTGGTATCGACCTGGGAAGCCTGGAGAAGAGAGATCCCCAGCAGGATCAACAGAGCGATCCGGATCACTCCCGATCCTCCCCGCTTTTGAGGGTCACGCTCAGAACCGAAGAGATGACAAGCCCCAGGGCGATCCCCCCAAGGATCGCCAGGTCCCGGGATTCGAAGAGCAGCTCCTTTCTCGCTACGAGGATCTCGATGCCACTGCGCTCGGCCCAGTAGTATCGAAGGAAGGCGAAGAGCCCGGCACTGAGGATCGTGGCGAAGAAGGCGTCGGTGATCCCCATCCGAAAGAGCACCCCGCTGCGCAGGAGCATCGGTGCGCCGAAAACCTCCATGATCTGCATCCGTTCCCGGTGGGCCAGCTGCCAGACCTCCATCTGCTTGAGGATCAGGAAGAAACTCACCACCGAAAGCAATCCGGCGAAGCTCCAGAAGATGATCTTGAGGAAGACGAAGAGGTTGTATTTGGCCCGATGGTTCTCCCCGAAGGTCTCCACCTTCTGGACCCCGGGGACCTTCAGGAGTTTGCTCCGGATCGCCTCCACCGCTTTGCGGCTCAGGTAGCGGTCCAGATGAAGGGTGTAGAAGTGGGGGAGCGACTGGAGGATCTCCGCCGTGGTGGCGTTGCGCATCCCCCGGGCGATCTCCTTGGCAATGTGCTCCTTGGAGATCGGCTCCACCTCGGCAATGTGGGGTTCAGCCCGGCGCAACTGCCGTTCGGTGACGGGGGTCTTGCTCACCAGGAGGATCGTATAGGACTCCCGGAGCTTCTCTTCGTAGTTGCTCGTCACCCGATCGAAGACCAGGACGAACTCCACCCCCAGCAGGATCGCCATCAGGGGGAGGATGAACATCAGGTGCTCTTTAACGGACTTCATAGATACCCTTGCTTTCGATGATGAAGTGTCGATAGGGAATGTTGAACATGGTCGGCAGCTGGTGGGTCACCACCACCACCGTGGATCCCAGCTGGTCGCAGGCGTTCTCCAGCAGGTCCCAGATCACGTTGGAGGAGTACTCGTCCAGGTTCCCCGTCGGCTCGTCCGCCAGGATCAGAAAGGGATTCTTCGAAAGCGCCCGGGCCACCCCCACCCGCTGCTGCTCCCCGCCGCTGAGCTCCAGGGGGTAGCGCTCCGCCTGCTCGGTGAGCTTCACATGCCGCAGCAGCCGCTTCGCCTGGGTCTGCTGCACCTCCAGGCTGTAGCCGGCGATGATCAGAGGGAGGATCACATTCTTCTCCACGGTCCATTCGTTGATCAGCTTGTAATCCTGAAAGATGATCCCCAGGTGGCTGCGCAGCTCCTGCAGTTTCCCCTTGCCGATGCGCCCCATGTCCAGGCCGCCCACGGTGAGGGTCCCCTCCAGGGGCCGCATGGCTCCGTAGAGGGATTTGAGCAGGGTCGATTT
>JALWPZ010000024.1 GCA_026994745.1 Campylobacteraceae bacterium
AGCTCCCGATCCAGGGAGTAGACGAAGGCGTAATTGTAGTGGCCGCTTTTGAGGATCTCCCGGGCTTCTTCCGGGGTTTCGAACCAAAAGGGCCGCTCTACATTCTCCACCTTGGTTTTGGGCGGGGTCAGAACGATGCTTCGGGCCCAGCTGCTCTGATGGCGGACATAGTCCCGGGCCTGGACGATATCCTCCAGGTTGTCGACGAAGATGATGACCCGGTCCGAGGCGCCCCGGGGGACGCTTTCGAGTTTTCCGTCGACGAAGAGGGGTTGGAAATGGCGAGTGTAGCGAACCTTGTCCAGGGAATAGGGGAGGCCTTCTCGATCGCAGAAGGCGACGACCCGCAGGAGATGGTTCAGGTGGAAGGGAGCCATCTCCTTCTGCTGGTAGATGTACCCGTGTACCTTGAAGGTGGAGCGGAAGAGGGTGTCGCTGATCCGCTGCCCTTCCGCCTCTTCCGATAGATGTTCCACCTCCGGGGAGAGGGTCCGGATCAGCTCTTCATCGCTGCCGACGAAGAGATGCTGGGAGCCGTTGAGGATCATTTCGAAGGCTTTCTCCCAGGCTTTGGGAAGGAAGGCTAGCCCCCGCTTTTGGGTGAGGATCATACGCAGGAAGCTCTCCTCGTGGGGGCGCAAGAGAACGAGGCGCGCCTCCTTACGCAGCATCACGTAGCGCAGAAGCCGGATCGCGGCTTCTCGGACGGAGGAGACCCGGATCCAGGCGATCTCTTCGTCCAGACCCCTGGGGCGGTCCCCTTCATAGACGATAGCGTAGGCCCCGCGCTCGATGGCCGTGGGGATCTCTTCCGGGTGAGCCGCGAAGAAGAGATCCCCACTTTCGATCTTGGAGGGGAAGACCGTGGCGCTTTCGATCGCCTGGACCTGGGGAGCGTTGTCGAGCCGTCCGCCGGTAACGTTGAGTAGGTCGCTAATCTTCATTGTCACCCGATGGGGGTCCCGGCTTTTTTGGGCTTTTCAGGGCGGATCAGAGCCAGGCCATCCTCATCCTTGGCCGCCAGGATCATCCCTTCGGAGAGCATTCCCATGAGCTTGGCGGGTTTGAGGTTGGCGACGACACAGACCTGGGTATCGACCAGGTCCGTGGGGCCGTACCACTCTTTGATCCCGGCGATGATCTGTCGTGGTTTCTCTTCGCCCAGGTCCACCTGAAGGAGTAGGAGCTTTTTGCTTTTGGGGACCTCTTCGGCTTCGACGATGGTTCCCACTTTCAGTTGTGTTTCGAAGAATTGGTCGATAGTGATGAGCCCCTCGACAGGCTCGCTCGCTTTCTCCTTTTTCTTTTCCGGCTTGTTTTCTGTTGCCTCGGCTTCTGGGGCCCCGGGGGTGAACTCCTGCATCCGGACCTCTTCGATCCTGGGGAAGAGGGGAGGGATTTTCTCGATGGTAAAAGGATCGAGGAGCGCACCCTCCTTGACGAGCTTCACATAGGCGGCGTTGTCGATCTCGAAGCCCAGGGCTTTGGCGATCTTTTCGGTGGTGCGGGGCATGACGGGATGGAGCATGACGGCGACTTTGGCCAGGATGTTGGCGATGAGCCCCAGCAGCGCCAAGGCCTGCTCCTCCCGGCCATCTTTCATCATCACCCAGGGCTGGTAGGTATCGATGGCTTTGTTGGCGATGGAGAGGGGCTTCCAGAGCTCCTCCAGATAGCGGTGCAGCTGCATGTCGAAGAGTAGAGGCTCCAGCTTCTCCATGGAGGCGTGGACCTCCGCCAACTCTTCGGTGTAGTGCTCCTCGACCTTCTCGCTAGAGATCTTCCCTGCACTGTATTTCCCGCTCATTCCGATGAGGCGGTTGAGGAGGTTGCCCAGATCGTTGCCCAGGTCGGAGTTGATCCGGTCGATGAGCGCCTTTTGGCTGAAATCCCCGTCGCCGCCGAAGGGGACTTCCCGCAACATGAAGTAGCGGAAGTTCTCCAGGCCGTAGGCGTCGGCCACCTCTTTGGGGTTGATGACGTTGCCCTTGGATTTGGACATCTTCTCCCCGTTGCGGGTCCACCAACCGTGGGCCGCCACATGATGGGGGAGGGGAAGATCCAGGCTCATGAGGAAGGCGGGCCAGTAGACGGCG
Source organism: Campylobacteraceae bacterium (assembly GCA_026994745.1). Classification (GTDB taxonomy): domain Bacteria; phylum Campylobacterota; class Campylobacteria; order Campylobacterales; family Sulfurovaceae; genus Nitratifractor. The sequence goes on from JALWPZ010000024.1 coordinate 2,097, forward strand.
TGGAAGCGGAGGATGTCCTTGCCGATGAGGTGCACTCGCGCCGGCCAGAAGTCCATCAGCTTCTCGTCGCCGCCGTAGCCCAGGGCCGTCAGGTAGTTCATCAGGGCGTCGAGCCAGACGTACATGACATGTTTGGGGTCATTCATCTCCTCGGGGAGTTTGACCCCCCAGTCGAAGCTGGTACGGGTGATGGAGAGATCCTCCAGGCCCCCCTCGACGAAGCGCATCACTTCGTTGCGCCGAGTCTTGGGGAGGATGCACTTCTCGTGCTCCCGATACCACTGCAGGAGCGGCTCCTGATATTTGCTGAGTCGGAAGAAATAACTCTCCTCCTCCACGACGGAGGTGGGTTTGCCGCATTCGGGGCAGAACTCTCCGTCCACCAGTTGGGTTTCGGTGAAGAAGGCTTCGCAGCTGATGCAGTAGTGCCCCCGATAGACATCCTTGTAGATGTCCCCTTTCTCGACCATCTTCAGGAAGGCTGCCTGGACTCCCTTCTTGTGCTCGGGATCGGTGGTGCGGATGAATTTGTCGTAGGTGATGCCGAATTCATCCCAGAGAGCCTTGAAACGACCGCTGATCTCGTCGGCGTACTCCTGGGGGGATTTTCCCCGTTTCTTGGCCGCCTCTTCGATCTTCTGCCCATGCTCGTCGGTTCCGGTGAGAAAGAAGGTCTCGAGTCCCGCCATTCGGGAGTAGATCGCCAGGGTATCTGCGATGATGGTGGTATAGGCGTGACCGATATGGGGAATGTCGTTGACATAATAGATGGGGGTAGTGATATACGCTTTGTGGCACTGCTCTGACATGCACTGTTTCCTTGAATGAAGTATCTCGTGATGAATGAAGATGATTTTATCGAAAAGTAGCTGTCCCGGCAGTTATCCGGGGGAATACTCCAAGACATATTATTTAATATAATACAGGGGAGCCGTAGTCTCTTCCCTTCAGAAACATGACTGAATTTCATCAGTACGTCTCAGGAAGAGGGCGGGGTGATCGAATTCGAATCCGTATCGATATATTGAATGAAGAAAAGCAAGAAGGAAGCACAGCCGATACGCTCACGATGGCACATATTTAATAGTATTAACCAGCGCATGCCCCAGGCATTATTGTAGTAACAAACATATTAATTACTACAAATACTTGACAATGATTGTAGTAACAAGCTATGATACGAATCAACTGATGTAGTAATACGTGTTGTACGTGAATTGACAATTCCCGAAATGGGATGGTCCGAAGGAGTTTCCGATGCCGATACGATCGATCAAGGAGCCGAAATATCGCGGTATCAGTGAACTCTACCGGCGTTCCGACGGAAAGGTGACCGGATACTACGTCACCTACCGGGACCTGGAGGGAAAGCCGGTCAAGAAGAGAGTGGAGGCTTCCACCAGGGATGAGGCGCTTCAGCGGCTCCGAGAGATCCGTCAGGAGATCGATCGTCAAAAGAAGGAACAAGCGATGAGTTCGATTCCAACCAAAGAGAGACCCTTCCCATCGGAAGATCTGTCGGAAAAGAGGGAGAAGGTGGATGAGCGGACCGAGGTACGGGAGGATTCCGGAACATCCATCGATCAGGATGCAATCCGCGTGAGCAAAGTCAATAAGGGTCAGGGCATCGCCGTTGCGATGATCTTCGAAATCGTCGCCTATGAAGATCTCCTGATCCTCTATGGCTTCGAGGAGGCGGGAACGATTCTGGAGTCGTTCCGTTCTCTACTCGTGGGAGAAATGGAGCGGATCGTGGATGAGGGATTGCTGGAGCGGTTCGGAATTCGAGAACCCCAATGGAGTGTCGATGGTTTCTTCGGGGAACGGACTCTCGTGGAGTTGCGTCACGACCTCCCCCACCGATTGGTGGAAAGTTTGACGGAACGCTTGCTCCAACGAATCGCTTCGAAAAGCTTCGATCTGGGCAGCGGTCGTGCTCCGATCCGGATGCAGAGTATCTGCGGAGTGGCAAAAGCGGAAGCCCATGCCATACTTTCCTATGCGCAGAAGGCTCTCTCGGTGGCCAGGGACGAACGAAGCGACTACATCTACTACGACCCTGAGACGGTCCGGAATCAGGCCCGAAAGATCGACGAAGTATATGGGATGCTCCATGCGGCGATCGAAGGGGAAGGTGTCGTCCCCTATTTTCAGGGGATCTACGATGCCGAGGATACATCGTATCCTGTGAAATTCGAATCGTTGATGCGCCTGAGGGATGGAGAAGGAGCCGTGATCTCTCCCGGAGTTTTCCTGGAGAGTTCCCGGGAATATCGACTCTATACACGGTTGATGTCCCAAATGATCGATCGGGTTTTCGAGGTTCTGGAACGAGTCGACGTGGAGTTGAGCCTCAATCTCTCCTATGAGGATATCTGCGACCGGGAGCTTTGCCAACAGCTTATCCGTCGGATCGAAGAGAGCGATGCGGGAGAGCGCTTGACCGTAGAGATCCTGGAGAGCGAACGGATCGGGGATATGGAACAGGTGAACGAGTTCATTTACGAGCTGCGCCGCTACGGGGTCAAGATCGCCATCGACGATTTCGGAAGCGGCTTTTCCAACCTGGAGAACATCCTGGGGTTGGATGTGGATTTCGTGAAACTGGATGGATCCCTGGTGAAGAGAATCTCGGACAGTCGGTATCGTGAGATGCTCAGAAGCGTCGTCTCGGTCTGTCACGATCTGGGCATCGAAACCGTGGCGGAATTCGTCAGTGACGAAACGCTCATGAATGAATTGAAGAAGATCGGAGTCGACTATCTGCAAGGTTTCTATCTGCATGAGCCGCAGTCCTGGGAAAGTATCGACGGGGAATTCGGCCGGAAAGGAGGCGAAGATGTCTAAGAGTAAGCTTCTGGAGCGGACTACGGAAGAGACGATGAGGAAACTGGAGGGAGAAGGCGTGATTCTGCCTTCGCAATATTTCGAAACCTTTGTCCAGACAGCGAGAAAGTACGGGGAAGGTATAGCATCTATTGATGGGAAGAGCAGTGTCGATGAGGCATTGGCGCAGGTCCATGCACTGGAGAGGGATCTACTGCCGATGGAGGGGGTTTTGCAGGAAGAGTTGGAGTCGCTCAGAGAGAGAGTGGCGGAGCTGGGGGAGGATCTCTATATGGATCCTGCCTGCGGCTCGTTTACGAGAACATGGTTCTTCCGAGAGTATCTCGGTAAAGAGATGAGATTCAAAACGGATGGAACGGTGTTTTTGGTACATTTCAAGGCGTATTCGAGAATTTTCGAAGAGTATGGGGAGTCCACGGCCCTGGCGCTATTGGGCGAGATCTGTTCCAATATTAACAAATATATATCCCAGTCTCTTCCCGATGGGGCTCTGGTCCGATTTCGTTCCGATCGCTTCCTGATCCTGGTCCCCCCTATGCATAGGAGCAGAAGTTCCGGGATCAGGAAGGAGCTCTCCCTCTATCTGGAGGAGCAGCGATATCGCCATCGTCGAAGGCGTTTCGATCTGCAATTCACGGTCTGGAGCGAGAATTTCGTCAAGGGAGAACCCTTTCCCACGCTTCTGGACCGATTGGAGGGGGGAGTCTTCGAATCCCATTGATTTCCGGTTCGTTTTCGTTACAATCCTCCATTCCCAGCGGGCCTGGCCGCGATCAGCTTAGAAATAAAGGTACACGATGCTCCCTTTTTACCTCAGCGATCTGGATATGACACTGCTTAGAAGCGACCTGAGCATCGGTGAACGGACACGTCGGGTGTGGAACCATGCGGCGGATACTGGGGCGAAGCTGTCGGTGGCGACGGCCCGGAGCCTCACGGGGGTGCGCAAGCTTCTGAAGGGGTTGGAACTGAGGGAGCCGATGATCCTTTTGGATGGTGTGCTCATCGCGACGGTGGAAGGAGAATTGCTCCATGTGGCGGCCATAGAACGGGAGCTGGGAGATGCGATCATCGAGACGGGGCGCCGGGTGGCGGGAATGGAACCGCTGCTGGTGGGAATGGAGGAGGATGGGCAGGAGAGTTTCCTCTATCCCCGGGATCCGAATCGCTGGCAAACGGAGCTGCTGACGACTTTTCACAACGATCGCCGGGTACTCGATCGCCATCCCCTCCGGGCGATGGAGCGGAATCTGAAGATCGTCTATCTGGGGAGTGAAAGGGTGACCGCCCGGCTCGAAGAGGCTCTAAGGGAGGAGTTCGCGGATGCGATCGAAGTCAAACGTTCGGCCGATCCCTACATTGACTGTTGGTTCATGACGGTCCTGCATCCCCTGGGGGACAAGGCGCATGCTCTGGCGAAACTGGAGGAGATCGAGGGGGTGGACCGAGCCCATACGACGGTCTTTGGCGACAGTCACAACGATCTGGGGCTCTTCGAGATGGCCGGACGGAAGGTCGCCGTGGCCAACGCCATCGACGAAGTCAAGGAGCGGGCCGATATCGTATTGCCCTGGAGCAATGACGAAGAGGGGGTCGCCCGGTTTCTGGAGCGGGAGATTATTTTGATTGAAGAATGAAGAGTGAGGAGTGATGAACTTTGGTGTCGTGTCGGAGGTTAATGCTTTACTCTATCTTGTCTAATACAAAATTCGGGATAATCCTCTTATGAAAAAGGCTCTCTTTCTCGACCGAGACGGTGTCATCAATATCGATCACGGCTATGTCAGTTGTCCGGAGGAGTTCGAGTTCGTACCGGGGATCCTCGATTTCATTCGCACTATGCAAAAGAAGGGCTATCTGCCCATCGTGGTGACCAACCAATCGGGGATCGGCCGGGGATACTACACGGCAGAGGATTTCGAACGACTGACGGAGTATATGCTGGAGCGGATGCGAAAGGCGGGGATCGTGATCGATCGAACTCAGGTCTTTCACTGTCCCCACGCCCCGGAAGAGAAGTGCAACTGCCGGAAACCGGCACCGGGCATGCTGTTGGAGGCGATCGATCGATTCGAGATCGATCCAGGGGAGTCGATCATGATCGGGGACAAAACGAGCGACATCGAAGCGGCAGATGCCGCGGGTGTGAGGCATAAGGTACAGATTGAAAAAAATCGCCCCTTGGATCATGATAAAATACATCAGATTATCAGACGGGAAAAACATTCATAAAAAAGTTGGGGAATTGTAATCTTCGATTGAGCGTGCGCGTACAGACCTTGAAGCACTTTCGGTACGCGGAAAAATTATCAAGCACTTGTATTGATAGTTTTAAACTCAAAGAGTGAAGGGTCTGGTAGTCGCACACAGAAATATAGGCTAAAAAGGGAACGATATGGACTTCAACGGAAAAACCATCCTCATCACCGGCGGTGCCGGCTTCATCGGCTCCAATCTCGCCTTCTGGTTTCAGGAGAACGCCCCGGAGGCCAAGGTCGTCGTTTTCGACCTCTTCCGCAGCGGAGAAACTTTCGACAACGGCCATCTCAAAAGCTTCGGCCACTACAAGAACCTCCAGGGCTTTCGGGGCGAGATCATCGCCGGGGACATCAACGATCCCGACGATCTGGCCCGTCTGAGAGATTTCCGTTTCGACTACATCTTTCATGAAGCGGCCATCAGCGATACGACGGTCAACGATCAGAGGATCATGATGCAGACCAACCTCAACGCTTTCAAGGATCTGTTGGTGATGGCAAAAGAGATGGGTGCGGCGATGATCTACGCCAGCAGCGGCGCCACCTACGGCAACGCCCCCGCACCCCAGACCGTCGGGAGGGAGGATCCGGCCAACATCTACGGCTTCAGCAAACTGGCGATGGACCATCTCGCCTACGATTGGATGAAGCACAGCGACCTCCCCATCGTGGGGTTGCGATACTTCAACGTCTACGGCCCCCGGGAGTTCTTCAAGAACAAGACCGCGTCGATGGTTCTGCAGTTCGGCCACCAGATCCTCGCCGGCAGAAATCCACGCCTCTTCGAAGGCTCCGACAAGATTCTTCGTGACTTCATCTACATCGACGACGTAATCCAGGCCAACATCAAAGCCTGCAATCCGAAGCAGAGCGGCGTCTACAACGTCGGAACCGGCAAAGCCCGCAGTTTCCAGGATATCGTCGACATCCTCCAGAAGGAGTTCGGCACCGAGCTGCCCTGCGAATACATCCCCAACCCCTACGTGGGACAGTACCAGTTCTTCACCGAAGCCGACATTGAGCCGACCCGGGAGTTTCTCGGCTACGAACCGGAGGTGACGCTGGAGGAGGGGATTCGGCGGTATTTGCCGGAGATTGTCCGTCTTTTTGAGACGGAAGTCGTCAGTCGTTAGTCGTCAGTCGACAGTAAAGAGGGATGATATGAAATGTGAGAATTTGGATGTGTGGAAAAGAACGGCGGCTTTGAGTGCCGAAATCTATATCGAATTAAGAGATTTGAAAGATTTCGGTTTCAAAGATCAACTAACGCGTTCATGCCTTTCGGTTCCCAGTAACATCGCGGAAGGTTTGGAACGTATTTCGGAACAGGAGAAAATTCGTTTTCTCGATATTGCCCGGGCTTCAACTGCTGAGGCGAGAACGCAAATATATATCGGAATGAAAATCGGTTACATCCCAATAAAAACAGGCAAGAAGTGGATTGTTGAGCTGGAAGAGGCCGCCCGCATGCTTTCTTCCTTGATAAACAGTATTCAATCGAAACAGAAAGGTCGAGAAAAATGACTGCCGACTGCCGACTGCCGACTGCCGACTTGAGCCGAAAGGCGATTCATGCATAACTATCAAAACTGCCGTCCGAAACTCCTCGTCATCGGTGACCTGATGATCGACCATTACCTCTGGGGGAAAACGGAGCGGATCTCTCCCGAAGCGCCGGTACCGGTGATCGATGTGAAGAATGAGAGTGAAGTGCTGGGCGGGGCCGGGAACGTGGTCAACAATCTGGTGGCACTGGGAGCGGAGGTAGAGGTGGCTTCGGTGATCGGTGCGGACGAGAATGGAGAACGTTTGCGCCGAATGCTGGATGAGTTGGGGGTGGGACAGGAGGCGTTGATCGTCGAGGAGGGGCGAAGTACCACCCGCAAGAGCCGGGTGATCGCCTCCCACCAACAGGTGATCCGTTTCGACAGCGAGACCCGAACACCGATCGATCCACAGAGTGAAGAGAAACTTTTGGAGCGGGTGAAGGTCTTGTTGGAGCGGGGGATCGATACGGTCCTGATCTCCGATTATGGGAAAGGGGTCCTGACCGACTCCCTGACCCAGGGGATCATCCATCTGGCCAGAGAGCGGGGGATCCGGGTCATGGTGGATCCCAAGGGGACCGATTACTCCAAATATCGGGGAGCGACGGCGATCACTCCCAACAAAAAAGAGGCGGGGGAAGCGACGGGGATCGTCATCACGGACGAGGCTTCATTGCGGGAAGCGGGCTTTCGCCTCAAAGAGGAGCTGGAGCTGGAGCGGGCCATCGTCACTCTGTCGGAGGAGGGAATGGCGATCTTCGGGGATTCGATGCAGGTGATTCCCACTGTCGCCCGGGAAGTCTACGACGTGACGGGGGCCGGGGATACGGTGATCGCCACCCTGGGCTTCGTTCGGGCCTGCGGTGGAGAGATCGACGAAGCGGCCCGGATCGCCAACGCCGCCGCCGCCGTGGTCGTGGGGAAACTGGGGAGTGCCACTGCCAGCTGGGAAGAGATCATCGCTTTCGAGGATGCTCTGCATGAATCGACGACGGAATTTCGGATCCAGGATCGGGAAACTTTGGCTAAGACCGTGGAGAGGTTGCGAAGCGAGGGGAAAAGGATCGTATTCACCAATGGATGCTTCGACCTGCTTCATCTGGGGCATGTCAAATATCTGGAGAAAGCGAAGAGCTTCGGAGATGTTCTGATCGTCGGTCTCAATTCCGACGATTCGGTCCGGCGGCTCAAGGGAGAGACCCGGCCGGTGAACCCCGAATACGATCGGGCCTACCTTCTGGCGGCGCTGGAGGCGGTGGATTATGTCTCCATTTTCGATGAAGATACGCCATTGGAGCTGATCCGGATCGTTCGACCCGACATCCTGGTCAAAGGAGGGGATTATCGTGGGAAAGAGGTGGTCGGCAGGGAAATTGCCGGAGAGCTGCGACTGGTGGATTTCGTCGAGGGCCGGAGCAGCTCCGGCATCATCCGAAAGATCAATGACAAAGGGGAGTGAAATGAAGAGATATCTGGGAACTGTAATCCTGTCATCGATGATTCTCACCGGAGCTGCTCAGGCGGGACTGGATGGTCTGCTCAATAGTGCAGGGGAATTCGTCAAAGGGGTGGGGAAGAGTGTCGGAGAGGCGACCGAGGGCCTGAAAAAGAGTGCCGGGGTGGATCTGAGCGCTCAGGAGCTGGATCGACGATCGAGAAAGGCTCTGGAAGAGCTCTACAAGATTTCTCCGAAGGCTGCGGAGCTGGCCAAAAGCGCCAAAGCAATCCTGGTCTTTCCGGAGATCCTCAAAGCGGGAGCCGGGATCGGGGGGATGTATGGTGAAGGTGTGCTCTACCGTAATGGCGAGCCTGCCGGATACTACAATATTGCCGCCGGTTCCTACGGTTTGCAGTTGGGGGCGCAGAGCTACGCCTATGCGATGTTTTTCATGGACGATGCCAGCCTGGAGTATCTGCTGAAGCAAAACGATGGCTGGGAGGTCGGTACCGGCCCTTCCCTGGTTCTTGTGGACAAAGGAATGGCCACCAGTGCCACCAATACGACAATGAACCAGAAGGTCTACGTCTTTACCTTCGGGCAGAAGGGCTTGATGGCGGGAACCGGGATTCAGGGATCCAAGATCAATCGGATCCAGCCAAAGTAGGAGAGGTTCCTATGGATGCACGAAGATAATGGAAGCCTGAAACAATGGAATTCAGTGTCGATCTGATCAACGCCTTGGCGAAACGGGGTTGGAGAATCGTCCGATGGGTATTGCCACTCTATATCTTCGGTTTGCTTCTACTGATCGCTCTTACAATTTTCGATACGAGCCTGGTGTCGAATTTGTTGCATTTGAAAAGCGATGGGTATTATGAGTGGATGCAGTTTCTGTTGGGACAGATCCTCTTCGCTTCGATCGTACTCTTTATCTTCTACCTCATGAAATGAGAGACGAGAAAACGGATCAAAGTACTTCGGAGTGATTTTTACTCCTACTGTCGAAACCGGGCGGTGGATCTTTTTCGATTTCGTTTTCGGGAACGGAAACCGGAGGAGGGTGAGCTCGAAACGCTTTTTCGGTACCCAATCCACTATCGGCGGGCTGAGCGGACACACACCGTAAAGGAAAGGTGCCTGAGTTTTCGGGAAATACCGGAGGTGGACAGCGCTTATTTCATCTATGAAGTTGCTGGTGAATCCGAGAAAGAACGGGTTGTCTACAGCCTGTGGCATAACGGACGGAAACTCTGCATGGCGGTAGCCTTCGATCGAAAGCACTATCGCGGGAAAGAGAGGGAGGATCAGGATATTTTGGATCGTGTCGAAGAGCGGTTTCAAAAGGCTCTGAATCTGGATGGGGCGAAAACCCACGTAGTCCAGATGAGGGGATCTCTGATCTGGTTCGATGTCATCTACGAAGTGAGTGAGGATTTTCTCATCAACGGAGTGGAACAGGAGTATCATTCCCGCCACGTCGCCCATATCCTGACACTGGGATTGCCGGCGGCACTGGAATCGATGGGATGGAAGCGGGTAGAGAACGATGATCGATGATCAATCCCCTGTAGCCATTCTTTTCAGTGGAGGTACCGAAAGTACGGCACTCTATCGATATTATCGGGAGCGGGGAATTGAAAGACTCTTGCTCTATCTTCGTTTCGGATTGGCCTGGGAAGATGCGGAATTGGCCCATTTGCGAAAATATTATCCGGACGAAGAGTGCGAAGTCATCGATTGCTCCTTGTCGAATCTTTATCCTTGGAAGGAGTCGGTCCGAACGGTCGCCGACAATATCCTTCCCAACCGAAACCTGCTGCTCTGCACTGTAGCCTCCACGCATCTGAAGCGATATCATCCCCGAATCCTCCGAGTAGCGATGGGAACCCTGGGGGACAATCGATATCCCGATACTTCTCGGGAATTTTTCGATCGTTTGGAAGAGCTTTTGCAACTCAGTATGCAGGAGCCTGAGTTTCGGATTGAGACTCCATTCTATGGATGGAGAAAAGGGGAGGTCTACCGTAAGTACTTGAAGGATACACCTTGGGAAGAAAGGATTTTCACCTGTCACACTCCCATCGGGAACGAACCTTGCGGAACATGCATGAAATGTCAGGCCTTCGTACGGATGAAAGAGGGGTAGAGGCGGTGCTGAACACTGCTATAATCTTTATTTCACCTGAAAAGTGCAATACTACACTTAGAAATCAACTGAAGAGGATGGAACATGAATAGAATGAAGCTTATGGGTAAGGGAACGGTATTGGCGGGAATACTGTTGGGCCTGGCCGCCTGTACCTCCGAAGTATCTACCGTTACAGCTCCCCACTCCATGGAGCGGACCACAACGTTCCAGAAAGCGACGGTAGAGTCCTTTCGATATCTCCACGCTCCCTCCAGCACCGCCTATGCCTCTCCCAATCTACAGGAGTTGAGACTGCGACTGGACAATGGCAGAGTCGTCTATCTGGAAGCGAGAGGAACACGGTTCCACCGAGGCGAGCGGGTCTATGTCGTCAGCGAGGGAGGAAAGATCGTCAGTGTACGACAGATCCTACCCGAGCATTTCTGATCGAATTCCTTTTGACATTGCATCTTCCGTATTACTTCAGTGAAGAGCATCGGAGGAGAGGCAAGGTGGATCCTTTCCTTATGTAGAGAATTTCCAATGATTCACAGGTTTCTATCGAGGCGGGCAAGCCGGTCAATGGTATAATTCTCCGCTTCGATACGGAGAGATGGCAGAGTGGTCGAATGCGGCGGCTTCGAAAGCCGTTGTCCGGGCTTCCCGGACCGGGGGTTCGAATCCCCCTCTCTCCGCCAACATAATCCCCATGAAATCGTTATTTTCTCTATGAATCTTCTTGCTTATATGTTGATAGATTCGCTACACTTTCTGCCTGATTCGTACGATTTTGTGTATTGATGTGATCAGGCATATAGGAAAGGATTGAGATGGCCAGTGGTTTTTTCGCGCTTTTTGACGATATCGCGACCCTAATGGATGATGTGGCGGTGATGAGTAAGACCGCTGCGAAGAAAACAGCGGGGATCCTGGGGGACGATTTGGCGGTCAACGCCAATAAAGCGGCGGGATTTTCTCCTTCCTGTGAACTTCCGGTACTCTGGGAGATCACCAAAGGTTCCTTTTTCAATAAACTGATTTTGCTCCCTCTGGCCTTTCTGCTCAGCGCCTTCGCCCCCCAGGCGATCAAGCCGATTCTTCTCTTGGGAGGAATCTATCTCGCCTATGAGGGGGCGGAGAAACTTTTTGAGTGGATGGGATGGGTCGACCATCATTCCGAAAAGAGTGCTTCTGCCGAAGTGTCGAAGGATCCAGTGGAAGCAGAGCGAAAGAAGGTGAAATCGGCCATCTTTACCGATTTCATTCTCTCCATCGAAATCATCATCATCGCCTTGGGGGCGGTGAGCGACTCTCCACTGAGCGTCCAGATCCCGGTGGTCACATTTGTCGCCTTTCTCGCCACGATCGGTGTTTACGGATTCGTGGCATTGATCATCCGTTTAGACGATATCGGTTACAGAATCATGCGATTGGATGATGGCGACGGCAAGGGGTCGGCGATCGTGATCGGGAAAGCTCTGGTGGCATCTCTGCCCTGGATCGTGAGGGGACTCTCCATACTCGGTACCTTCGCCATGTTCCTGGTGGCCGGAGGGATTTTTCTTCACAATCTCCCCATCCTCCATCATTGGATGGAAGCACTCCCGGGGATCATGGCCGAATTGTTGATCGGTATGGCGATCGGTTCGGTCGCTACCATGACGATGGAGATGATTGGGAAATTGAGAGGATGACGTTCGAAAAGAAGGAGACGATGCTTTTATAGACTGGCAACAGTGTGCTTTGCAGAGTCAACCCTGGTGATAAGGTTCATGTGACCATGGCGTTTGATCGTATGGATGGGAAACTGATTGGACAGAGAGGGGTTGAGGTCCGGGAAGAGCCCGGAAAGAGCCTGGAAAGAGGGAAAATCGGAGCGGGAATCAGGCCATGATCCCCTTGAGGGTCCAACGTCCTCCGTCGCGCCGGATCTTGGCCTTTTGGAGGAAATAGAGTCCTGCGTAGATGGCGATCCCGATGGCGTAGGAGATGTAGATGCTTCCCAGCCCCAGCCAGTGTGCCGTCATGTTGGGGATGAACATGAAGGGGACAATGGCCAGAAAGAGGAGGCGTTCGAGTGGATTGACCTTGGTCAGGAAATAGCCCTGGGTCGCCGAGGAGAAGGCGAACATTCCCATGACCGCGGTGATGAAGATCATGGCAATCTCCAGGGGATTGTTGATCCAGACCCAGCCGGCGGGGTTGTTGGGGTCGGCGGCGTCGACGGTCTCGATGAGCAGCAACTTGGTGTTGAAGAAGAACATGAAGGGCAGGATCGCCGTTCGGATATCGTAGGCGAAGCCCTGCAGCCCCGTTTTGATCGGGTCGGCCTTGGCGATCCCCGCCGCCGCGTAGGCAGCCATACCCACCGGTGGGGTATCGTCGGCCAGGATCCCGAAGTAGAAGACGAAGAGGTGGGCGGCGATCGCCGGGATCAGGAAGCCTAGATCTCCGGCGAGACCCATGATAACCGGAGCCGTCAGCGACGCCATGACGATATAGTTGGCAGTGGTGGGCAGACCCATTCCCAGGATCAGGGAAGTGATCGCCGTAAAGAGCAGGACCAGGATGATGTTGCCGTTGGCCAGGGTATCGATGACCTCCGCCAGAATCAAGCCCACGCCTGTGAGGGTGACCGATCCGACGACGATCCCCGCCAGTCCGGTGGCGACGGCGATGGGGACCATGTTCTTGGCACCGGAGACCATCCCATGCCAAATGTCGTAGAAACCGCGCAGCCAGACCTCTTTGGTGAGGGGCTCTTTTTTGAGGATGGCGGCGATGGGGTGTTGGGTCACCATGATCAGCAGGAGGAAGAGAATGGCATTGTAGGCGGCCATCTGGGGGGACTGACGCAGGCCGATGAGGGTATACATCAGGAAGAAGATCGGAATGATGTAGTGGATTCCCCGCTTGAAGACGTTCCATGCCCGGGGCAGTCGTCGGGGGTCCTCCCCTTTGATCCCTAGCTTTTTCGCCTCCAGGTGGACAATGTAGAAGAGGGCGAAGTAGCTGACGAAGGCCGGGATCGCCGCCGTCATAATGACATCGGTGTAGCTCAGCCCCAGGAACTCGGCGATGATGAAGGCGGCGGCTCCCATAATGGGAGGCATCAACTGGCCGTTTGTGGAAGCGGCCACTTCCACCGAGGCCGCCTTGTGGGGAGGGAATCCCAGCTTTTTCATTAGGGGAATGGTGAAGGTTCCCGTGGTGACGGTGTTGGCGATGGAGGAGCCGGAGATGATCCCCATCATCCCCGAAGCTGCGACAGAGGCTTTGGCGGGCCCGCCATCGAATTTCCCCAACAGAGCGTAGGCGAGGTTGATGAAGTAAGCACCCGCTCCGGCCCGCTCCAGCAGGGCGCCGAAGAGGACGAAGAGGAAGACGTAACTGGCCGAGACCCCCAGGGGTACCCCGAAGATCCCTTCGGTGGTCAGATACATCTGCCCGATGATCTTGTTGAGGCTCGCCCCCTTGTGAGCGATGAGATCGGGCATATACTGTCCCCAGTGATCGTAGACCAGGAAGATCACTGCGATGATCCCCAACGCCAGTCCCAGGACCCGTCGTGAGCCCTCGATCAGGAGGATGATGCTCATGACCCCCATAGCGATGTCGAGCTGGTTCCAGTCGCCGCTGCGGGCGTTGAGGGCGTCGTAGTTCCAGAAGATATAGAGTGCGCCGATCGCGGCGGCGGCGGCGATGATGAAATCCCACCAGGGGATGGTGTTCATTTCGCTTTTGCGCTTGAGCATGGGATACATCAGATAGGCCAGGACCAGAGCGAAGGCCAGGTGGGTCGCCCGGATGAAGACGCTGTTGACCGGGACGATCACCACGTAGAGCTGATACATGGACCAGGCGAAGGCGATGATGGAAACGAGCCAATCCTGCCAACTGCGTGGATGGAAAACCCGTTGGCCCTCCAGTTTCTCTATGAGCTCTTCATCTTCGTGGAGTTTCTCCTCCTCCACTTCGATCGGTTTCGGTTCCGCTTCCTTCGGCATCTTCTCCCCTTTCCTCATACGATATGAATGTTCGACGCTGTGCGGTCCCAAAAGGTCCGCACACCGACAAAGATTCAGGCATGGGAATCCCCGGAGGGAAACCCCAGAGGTTTACTTGATGATGCCGGCCTCTTTGAAGGCTTTGATCGCGCCAGGATGCTGCTCGACGGCCAGACCATCCAGCAAGGACTGCTTGGTGATGGTCTTGTAGGCGGGGTGCAGCTTCTTGAACGCGTCGAAGTTGTCCAGAATGGTCTTGGTCAGAGCGTAGACGACCTTTTCGGGAGTCTTTTCGCTGGTGACGAGGACCGCTTTGACACCGATACTGGGAGTGTCATGCTTGACACCCTTATAGAAAGAACCGGAGATCACACCCTTGGCGTAATAGGGGTATTTGGCGACCAGTTCGTCGATGGGCTTGCCTTCGATGGGAACCAGATCGATATCGACAGAGTTGGCCGCGTCTTTGATGTTGGCGGTAGGATGGCCGAAGACACCGAAGTAACCGTCGATCTTGTTGTCTTTGAGCATGGTGGGGCCTTCGGTGGACTTGAGCTCCTCGACTTTGGCCAGATCGCTCTTCTTGATTCCGAAGGCATCCATAACAATCTCGGCGGTCATCCGGGTACCGGAACCGGGGACGTCGATGTTGATCCGTTTTCCTTTGATGTCGGGCAGAGTCTTGATCCCGGCGTCTTTACGGACGACGAGAGCCAGCAACTCGGGATAGATGGCCATGACGCTGCGGAGTTCCTTGATGGGCTTGCCCTTGAACTTTCCTTCACCATGGTATGCCTGATAGACGGTGTCGGACTGGGCGATTCCGAAGTCCAGTTCTCCGGCATGGATGGTGTTGACGTTGTAGACGGAACCACCGGTGGATTCTACGGAACAGCGAATACCGGTGTCTTTCCGGTTTTTGTTCATCATCCGGCAGATGGCGCCGCCGGTGGGATAGTAGGTTCCGGTGACTCCACCGGTACCGATGGTGATGAATTGAGCTCCGAAAGCGGAACCGCTGAAGAGTACCGCAGCAGCCGCCGCGGCCTTTACGAAAGTTTTTTTGCCGATCATTCTTTCTCCTTGTGAGTGTGGTTTATCCGGCGGAGCCTCCGTTTCGGGAAGCTCCGCAGAACGGCGTGTCCATTATGACTATTTTTGCGTTAAAGTCAGATTATATAAGGAGCGGATTTTTCTAAATCATATTTTCTAATACTTGGTAAGTGCCTCATCCGGATTCAGGCACCAGATCTATGGAGCTTTTCGTTACAATGAAGGCATGGAAACACTGATAGCTACCGTCGATAACTGGGTGCCGGAGGCAGTGGTACACTATACGGCCTATGTCCATGCGACACCCGGACAACTGATCGTGGCCAGCGGGATTCTGCTCCTGGCATGGTTCATCAATACGCTGATGCGTGGTCCCCTGCGCGGCATACTCAAACGTATTCTCTATCGACGGCGCAAAGAGTCCTTTTACCGAATATTGTTCCGGCGGGTCGATAACCTGGGTCGACCGATCCGCTATCTGATCATCACACTTCTGCTGCGACGGGCGGTCGAAATCTTTGTGGTGACGGATGTGCTGGATACGCTCTTCTATACATCCTATTGGTTCTTTTTCTTCTGGTTCGTATACGAAGCGATCAAGTTCGTACTCTACACTACGCTCAGTGCCAAGATCCGCAAACAGCGTCGTGCACGTACGGAGCTCTACAACCTCTTTCTCAACATCACCAGGGTTTTTATCGCCTTCATTCTGGTACTGTTGATCCTCTCCCATCTGGGGGTGAACCTGACGGCACTGATCACATCCTTGGGGATCGGAGGCGCCATCATTGGATTGAGTGCGAAGGACACGTTGACCAATTTCTTCGATTCCATCCGTCTGGTTAGTGAGGATGCGTTTCGTCAGGGGGATTGGATCCGGACCAGTGAGGTAGAGGGGATCGTTACCGAAATGGGATTGACCTCCACCAAGATCCGAACCTTCGACAATGCCTTGGTCACCATCCCCAACAGTGTACTGGCCAACGGATATGTGATGAACTGGACCCGGAGAATGGTCGGTCGACGGATCAAATTCCACATCAATCTGAAATTCAGCAACAATATTCGGGAAATCGAGCATGTGATCTACGAAATCCACGAAATGCTTCACAGCCACCCCGACATCGTCAATGTCAACAAATTGCGGTATCTCAAACGGCTAAAAAAGACTGCCGAGGACGGCCTCTTCAACATCGAGGACAAATATGGGGTCCGTCGGACCCTGCTTGTCTATCTGGACGAGATCGGAGAGTATTCGATGCGGATCCTGGTCTATGCCTTTTCGATCTCCGTGGATTGGGAGGAGTGGCTGCGGGTCAAGCAGGATGTGATCAAGCGGATCCTGAAGATCATCGACGAGTCGGAGCTGGAACTGGCCGTTCCGAGGCGCGAGATCTTGTTGGAACACGAAGCTCCAAAGCCAGACAGTGACCGAGATACTTTTTAGAGAATTTCTGAAGGCGAATTCGGGATGAGTAGAAGGAGAATTGTACTGAGTGTGTGAATGGGCCTGTGAATGGGGCCAACTTATGACCGCGTGTTAGGAATGTAGCTAATTACAAACCTGCTTCACAAGTCTAGAAAATATCGATTTTATGGGAGGTTTGAATTGGTTGCGGGAGAGGGATTTGAACCCCCGACCTTCGGGTTATGAGCCCGACGAGCTACCGAACTGCTCTATCCCGCGTCCGTATAAAAAGAGTATTGAATCCGAAGATCCAAATGGATGGGGTAGAGGGACTCGAACCCCCGAATGACTGGACCAAAACCAGTTGCCTTACCACTTGGCGATACCCCAATCGTCGAGTGGGTAAACTCTTTCGTTTACGTGGCGGCATTATAGCCCAAGGGGCATTCTTTGTCAAGGGGTTGCGGATGTCTTTTGGAAAATTCGATAAAACTCTTCTGGCATCGCTTGGGTATAATCTGATTCAGACAAAACTGTCGGACCTTCGGGGTAGAAGCCCGAAGATCCGTTGGATTACCAGAAACGATGAGGATGAACGATGGCGAAGGATGCGATCCAGCGGGTGGAAGAGGCGATCGAAGCGATCAAAAGGGGAAAGATGGTCATCATGATGGATGACGAGGATCGGGAGAACGAGGGGGATCTGGTCTACGCCGCCACCTTCAGTACGCCGGAAAAGGTTAATTTCATGGCCAAGGAGGCAAGGGGGCTGATCTGTACACCGATCACCCGCGAGATCGCCCAGCGTCTGGAACTCGTCCCCATGGTCCAGCACAACGACTCCATGCACGAGACCGCCTTTACGGTCTCCATCGACGCGGCCAACGCCAAGACGGGGATCTCGGCCGTCGAGCGAAGCGAGTGTATCTCGTTGCTGGCCTCACCGGTGAGCAAAAGTACCGATTTCGTCCGCCCCGGACATATCTTCCCCTTGATCGCCAAGGATGGGGGCGTCCTGGTGCGGACCGGTCATACGGAAGGATCGGTGGATCTGTGCAAACTGGCGGGCCTGGCGCCTGTGGCGGTGATCTGCGAAATCATCAAGGATGACGGGACCATGGCCCGAAGGGCGGATCTGAGGGAGTTTTCCAAAGAGCATGAGATGCCCATCGTCTACATCTCCGATATCGTCGAGTATCGCCTGGCCAATGAGCAACTGGTTCGGAAAGTCGGGGAGGAGGAGATCGAGTTCAACGGTGTCGGGGTCACCCGCCTGGAATACGAGGACCATCTGGATCGACGCCATACGGTGATTCAGTTCTACAGGGTCCATGAGAGTGAGAATGTCCGCTTCCACAACATCGGAACCGACATCGAGCTGCTGCTGGACGAGAAGCGATTCAACGCCATGCGCAACAGTATCGAATATCTCAAACGAAATGGGGGGCTTCTGATCTTCCTCGACAGCAAGAGCGTCTCCAAGGAACAGGCCAAAGAGATCGGGGTCGGGGCCCAGATCCTCAAAGATCTGGGCGTCAAGAGCATCAAGCTCCTGACCACCAATGTGGAGACCGAGTTCGTGGGGCTCAGTGGCTTCGGCCTGGATGTAACGGAAAAGATCGACATCTCCTAGGGCAGCCTCCGTGAAATTCACTCGCAGGGTCTTCGGGGGTCGTACCATTACCTCTCTCTATATGTGGGGAGCCCTGGGCCTGATCCTCTTGGTGGCACTCTTCACCGCCATCGCGGTCTATGGGGAGTATCGGAGCTTCGATATCGAGAGCCAGAAGCTTCGTCAGAAATATATCGACGAGCAGAAGGAGCGGATCGTTTTCGATACGGACCGGGTTCTTCATTTCATTCGCAGTGAATACGAAAAGCGTCATGGAACGATCGACGATCGGCTCTTGCAGTCGCAGATCACGAATGCCATCGAGGAACTATACGGGCGACCGGATGGAACGGGATATATCTTCATCTACGCCTTCGATGGCACCTGTCTCTCCGATCCGATTCAACGACACAATGTAGGAAAGAATCTCTATGAGTTCCGAGATCATGGTGGGGTGCAGGTGATCAAGGAACTGATCGATGTATCCCGTCGACCGGAGGGGGGATTCGTCCAATACACCTGGGTCAAACCGACCACGGGAAGACCGAGCCCCAAGATCTCCTACGCCCGATCGTTCGCACCCTGGGGATGGATGGTGGGAACCGGGGTCTATCTGGACGAGGTGGAGAAGGTCATTGCCCGGCAGAGGGAGGAGTTATGGCAGAAGAGCCTGGCGACGGTGGGAAAGATCGTTCTGCTGCTGGGGATTCTTTTCATTGTTGGGCTCCTGGGGGTCCGATGGCTCAACGGGATCATCCGCAGAGAGGTGGAGAGTTTCAACCGCTACTTCGAGCGGGCGGCGAAGGATCATATTCTGATCGACGAGGATCGGATCCATCTCCAGGAGTTCAGGGCGATGGCCCGGACCATCAATGAAATGTTGACACAGATCCATCGGCGCAAAGCGAAGCTCAAGGAGCTCAACACTTCTTTGGAGGAGAAAGTGGCGGAGCAGACCGAGGACCTGCGGGAGCGCAACCGGCTCCTCTCGGAGCAGAAGGAGTTCAGTGATGCCTTGTTACGGGCACAGGACAGCTTCATTCATCAGGCGATCCATGAGATCAACACACCTCTGGCGGTGATCATGACGCACATCGAACTTTTTAAAATGAGGTATGGCGGGAATCGGTACCTGGCCAAGATCGAAGCGGCGACCAAGATGATCGCCAACATCTACGACGACTTGAGCTATATGGTCAAAAAGAATCGTTTCGAATATACACGTAGCCGGATCGAGCTGGCGCCGTTTCTGAGAGAGCGCGTTCGTTTCTTCCAGGAGATCGCCCAGGGGAATGGATTGAGCATCGTCGAAGAGTTGGATGTGGGGATCTTCGTGGAATTCAGCGATGTGGAGTTGCAGCGGATCGTGGACAACAATCTCTCCAACGCCATCAAATATGCCCGAAACGGAAGTGCCATCGAGATCCTGCTGAGGAGAGAGAGCGGTGGCCCCATCTTGGAGTTTTGTACCCACTCCCGTCAGCCAATCAGCGATCCGAGGAAAATCTTCGAGGCGTTTCACCGGGAGGATGGTGAATCGGACGGCTTCGGCCTGGGACTGCAGATTGTACGGAGCATTTGCGAAAAGAACAGGGTGAAGGTCGAAGTGGAGTCCAGTGAGAAGCGGACCATCTTCCGCTATCGGTTTGGAAGGGAGGTCAGCGATGCGCGTACTGCTGCTTGAGGATGAGCGAATGCTCCAGGAGGCGATCCGGGAGTATCTGGGAGCCATGGGATACGACGTGGATGCCTTCGAAGATGGAATGGAAGCCTACGAAGCGGCGAGTGAGGGGGGATACGATCTGTTCATTTTGGATATCAACACCCCGGGGATCGATGGATTGAGCCTCCTGGAGCGATTACAGAAGTCGAAGATCCAGGTCCCGGCCATCTTCATCAGTGCTATCACCCAGATCGAGCAGATCAGCCGGGCCTACGAGCTTGGATGTTATGACTACCTGAAGAAGCCCTTTCATCTCAAGGAGCTCTCCCTGCACATTGAACGACTCATCAAGATCGCCGACCTCTCCGCCTGTCAACGGGTCGTCATCAGCCCCAAGTACCACTATGACCTGAAGCGGAGGAAACTTGTGTTCGATGGAGTGGATCAGGCCCTGTCTCAGCGGCAGGCACAGATTATCGATCTGCTCGCTTCAAATTTGGACCGGATCGTAGATTTCGAGATGTTGCGCTATTACGTATGGGAGAACGCTCCCATCGACAATGCCACGATCCGGGCAGAAATGCACAGGGTACGTCAGGTCCTCAAGGAGGATCTCATCGAAAGCATCAAAGGGGTCGGCTATCGCCTGCGAAGGCAGTGAACGAATGTTACCTCTCTACCCATTGAGGGTGTTTTTTCGTCAAAAAGCGCTCCAGATCTACCCATGCTATGTTATTGCTATTTTCCCCATTTACTATTAGAGTGTCCCACTAAGCCTGTTCGCATCGTCCCGAGCAGGCAAAATTCACAAGGAGGGGAACATGACCGAAGAAAAGGCACGAGCCTATTGGAAGGAGAATATCTCTGCGATATTGAAGCTCCTGACGGTATGGTTTCTCGTATCGTATGGCGCAGGGATTCTGTTCATCAATCAACTCAACGCGATTGAAATCAGCGGGGTGAAACTGGGGTTCTGGTTCGCTCAGCAGGGTTCGATCTATGTATTCGTCATTCTGATCTTCGTCTACGTCAAGTGGATGAACAAGATCGACGAAAAATACGACGTCCACGAATAGGAGGTGACGAATGGATCTGCAAACCTTAATCTACCTCTTCGTGGGGGCGAGCTTCGCGCTCTATATCTTCATCGCGATCTGGGCCAAAGCGGCCAGTACCAAGGACTTCTACGTCGCCGGAGGCGGGGTACACCCCGTGGCCAACGGAATGGCCACCGCGGCGGATTGGATGTCGGCGGCCTCCTTCATCTCCCTGGCGGGGATCATCGCCTACAAGGGAAGCGACGGCGGGGCTTACCTGATGGGATGGACCGGTGGATACGTGCTGCTGGCACTGCTCCTGGCTCCCTATCTGCGCAAATTCGGTAAATTCACCGTTCCCGATTTTGTCGGAGACCGCTATCATTCCGACGTGGCCCGGACCGTGGCGGTCATCGCCGTCATCTTCATCTCCTTCACCTATGTGGCCGGGCAGATGCGAGGTGTCGGGATCGTCTTCAGCCGCTTCCTGCAGGTCGATGTCAACACCGGGGTCGTCATCGGAATGGTCATCGTCTTCATCTACGCCGTTCTGGGGGGAATGAAAGGGATTACCTACACCCAGGTCGCCCAATACATGGTGATGATTATTGCCTATCTGATCCCGGCGATCTTCCTTTCACTGATGGTCACCGATACCTTCCTTCCCCAGATGGGAATCTTCGGGAAGCTCTCCTTCGCCTTCAACGACGGAGTGAAAGAGATTCCGGCAGGGACCTATCTGATGCATGCATTAGACCAATCCCTTGTGGATCTGGGCTTCAACGAGTACACGAAGCCCGGAAACCTCTGGAACATGTTCATGCTCACGGTGGCTCTGATGGTCGGTACCGCGGGATTGCCCCACGTCATCGTCCGCTTCTTCACCGTACCCCGGGTCAAGGACGCGCGGATCTCTGCCGGTTGGGCGCTGCTCTTCATCGCGATCCTCTATACGACGGTCTCTTCCGTCGCTGCCTTCAGCCGGGTCAACATCATCGACCGGGTTCAGAACGTTCCCTACAAGCAGTGGGTCGAAGAGGGGGTTAAGCAGGCCGACGGCCGGATCAACCACGGCGGTTGGTTCCGCACCTGGGAAAAAGGCGGCCTGCTGGCTTGGAACGACCGGAACAAAGACGGCAAGATCCAGTACGCCGCGGGCAAAGCCTTCGACGATCCCAAAGGGAAACCCCACTTCGTCGATCCCGAGAAGGGCAAGGCCTACGGTCCCGACGGACATCGTCTGACCACCAACCCGCTGCCGCCCCAGGGGCATAAACCCTTCGACAACGAAGTTTACATCGACCGGGATATTATCGTTCTGGCCAACCCGGAGATCGCCAACCTGCCCAACTGGGTCATCGCGCTGATCGCCGCGGGAGGCCTGGCAGCCGCCCTGTCGACGGCAGCCGGACTGCTGCTGGTCATCAGCTCTTCGATCTCCCACGACCTGCTGGGTCAGGTGCTCTTCAAAGACAAGGCCACCGGTAAGTCGAAGCTGAGCGACAAGCAGGAGCTCTTCGCGGCCCGATTGGCGGCCATCGCGGCCATTGTGGTGGCCGGATATCTGGGGATCAATCCACCGGGCTTCGTCGCCCAGGTGGTCGCCTTCGCCTTCGGATTGGCGGCGGCGAGCTTCTTCCCCACGATCATCCTGGGAATCTTCGACAAGCGGATGAACAAGGCCGGGGCCATCGCCGGTATCACCACCGGGTTGGTCTTCACCTTCGCCTACATCGTCTACTTCGTCTTCATGGGTGGCGATCCCAAAGATTATCTCTTCGGGGTCGCTCCCGTTGGAATCGGAACCATCGGAATGGTGCTGCATTTCATCGTCGCTTTCATCGTATCGCGATTGACGGAAGAGCCTCCCGCCCATATTCAGGAGATGGTCGAGAACATCCGGATCCCCCGAGGAGCCGGAGAGGCGCACGACCATTAATTGCCGAGGCTTATGCCTCGTGCAATTGGATGAATGGTTAATGATGAATGGTGAGTGGTTTCGGACCACGTCGCTTTGCAACACATATAGTTTAAATTAAAGAGTGCGAAAACACTCCAACTTCAACCATTCATTATTCACTATTCATCATTCACCAAATCCAAAGGATTTTTTTTGAGCTTCAATGATCAGAAAGCTTTCCTCCAATCCATTCACCCCTTCGACGAACTTTCCGATGCACTTCTCGACGAACTGGTCACAAAACTTGAGATCGCTTTCTATCCTGCCGGGACATCTCTCACAGTATGTGGTGGGGAAATCGATCGGTTCTATATCGTGATCAAAGGAGAGGTGAAGGTCCTGGACGAGACTGACGCGGTGGTGCGCATCTATCGGGAGAAGGACAGTTTCGACGCCGACGCGCTGTTGGAGGGGCGTTGTGATTGGCACTATGTCGTCAGTGAGGATCTGATCAGCTACGAGATCGACCGAAAGAGCTTTCAGAAACTCTTCGACGAAAGCGAGGGGTTCCGCCGATTCTTTCTGATGGATATCGTAGAGCGAATCGAACACTTGAAAAAGAGGGAGCTGGATTCGGGGATGGGAGATTGGATGACCGCCAAGGTGCGTGAGAGTTATTGGCATCCTCCCTGTCTAGTCACGATGGAGACTCCCTTGCTGGAAGCGGCAAGAAGGTCGGTGGAGATGGGACGCAGCGAAATCATCGTCGAGGGGGAGGAGGGGAGTTACGGCATCGTAGCCGACAGCGACATCAAGCGGATGCTCTCCCAGGGAAGGCTCCAGCCCGAATCTTCCGTGGGAGGGATGGCACACTTCCCACTGCTTACCGTTGATATCGACGATTTTCTCTTCAACGCCTATCTGACCCTGATCCGTGAGAATGTCAAGCGTCTGGGGGTAACCGACAGAGGCAGACTGGTCGGGGTGTTGGAACAGATCGATATCCTGAGCTATTTCGCCAACCATTCCCACTTGATCACCGTGAAGATCGAGCGGGCCCGGACCATCGAGGAGCTCAAAGAGGCGAGTCTGGGCTATCTGACCATCGTACGTAGGCTCTACGCCCAGGGGCTCAAAGCCCGTTACATCGCCAAGCTGATCTCCGAAGTCAACCGAAAGGTTTTCGCCCGACTCTTCGAAATGATCCTTCCCGAGGAGCGTCGGGAGGAGTGCGCTCTGTTGGTCATGGGAAGCGAGGGGAGAGGGGAACAGATTATTCGCACCGATCAGGACAACGCATTGATTATCCGGAACGGGGTCGATCCCGAGATCTTCGTCCCCTATATGGAGGAGCTCAGCACCGCGCTCCAGGAGTTCGGTTATCCCCCCTGTCCCGGAAAGATCATGGTGACCAACCCCTATTGGCGCCGCAGTGTGCAATCCTTCAAGGAAGAGATCGACCGCTGGATCGACTCGCCCGACGAAGAGAGTTTCATGTATTTCTCGATCTTTTTCGATGCCAAGGATGTGGCGGGGGAGGGGGCTCTTCTGAGGGAGCTGAAGGAGTATTTATTCAGTCGTTTCGATGACCACAATGATATCTACATGGCATTTTTCGTTCGTCTGACTCTACTGTTCGAAACTCCGGTGGGCATCTGGAACTCCCTTCTCCATCGCGATCGACACGTGGATATCAAAAAGGCTGGGATCTTCCCCGTGGTACAGGGAGTCCGTTCCCTGGCCCTGAAATACCGCATCGAAGAGCTCTCCACCGTGGAGCGGATCAAGGAGCTAGCGAAGCGGGAAATCTTGCGGGAGAGCTTCGCCCGGGAGCTGATCGAAGCCTTCGACGCCCTGAGTTACCTGCGTCTGGGCGCCCAGCTGAAGGCTCTGGAGGAGGGCAGGGATGCCGACAATATGATCCACAGCAAGGATCTGAGCAAGATCCAGCGGGATCTGCTCCGCGATTCCCTGGAGATCGTGGAGCGTTTCAAGGGCTTCATCACCCGGCATTTCGAGTTGGATAGGTTACCGTCTTGATTTTTGTTATTGGTGTATCGGTGTATTGGTTATTGGGGAAGCCGGCAATCGGCAGTCGGCAGTTGGTAGGGAAGGGGGTTATTGGTCATTGGTCATTGGTCATTTGGGAGAGGGCTTCTGCCCTGATTGTGGGATTGAAGTCCCGTCTCCATAAAATAGCGTTGCAAAGCAACGCCCCAAAATATCTCATTAAAAAAAATCGGTTCCTCACTCCTCACTCCTCACTCCTCATTTTTTCTCGCGGAGCGGGAAAATGATCTCAAGCTTCCGAAAAGCCTGGCAGAAGCATCGCCTCAACGATCCAAAATACTCCTATCTCTTCGAGCCTTACGAAGGGGATGAGGTGGTGGTATTGGATACGGAGACGACGGGGATGGATCCCAAAAAGGATGAAATTCTCTCCATTGGGGCGGTGAAGGTGCGGGGAAACCGGATCCTTTTTGGTGAAGCCTTCGAAGCCTGGCTAAAACCAAGGGGGGAGATCAGCGAAGAGAGCATCAAAATCCACGGGATCCGGAGGATGGATATCGAACATGGGGAAGAACCAGAGGCGGTAATCCCGCGCTTTCTGGATTTCGTGGGGAACCGGCCCATTGTAGGGTACTACATCCGGTTCGATCAACGGATGCTCAGCTCCTATACCCGCCGGATGATCGGTGTGGAGCTGCCCAACGAGTTGATCGAGTTGAGTGAAATGTATTATCGCCGACATCGAAAAAGTTCTCCCCATGAATTTGTGGATCTGAAGTTCGATACGATCATGGAGAATCTGGATCTTCCCCGACTGGGCAAACATGACGCGCTCAACGATGCGGTGATGTCGGCGTTGATCTATCTCAAGCTCAAGACGATGCCCGAATACAAAGGGGCGTTCTCCTGATCCGGAGCTCTACTTTTCTACTTGCATTTCGATCTGTTACCTCTGGAAACAGCTTTGTTTCTGAAGGCTTTGAGGGCGCTCGGCAGGCACCTGCTGCTACGTTTTCGCTATCAAACTATCCTATGATATAGTGTATATCGTTCAAACATATGAAGGAGGAGGCAGTATGCTGCAAGAGAAATATTATCCCAACAAAGAGTTCGCCAAACAGGCCCGTATCAAGAACATGTGCGAGTACAACGAGCTCATGGAGTGGGCCAAAGAGGACTACGAAGGGTTCTGGGATCACTGGGCCAAAGAGAAGATCGACTGGATCGAACCTTATGAGCAAGTGCTCGACGAGAGCGACGCTCCCTTCTACAAATGGTTCATCGGCGGGAAACTCAACGTTACCCAGCAGTGTATCGACCGACACATCGAAGTACGTAAGAACAAGGCGGCGATCATCTTCGAGGGGGACCGGGGCGATCGGCAGATCATCACCTATCTGCGCCTCTATCGGGAGGTCAATCGCATGGCCAACCTTCTGCGTAACGAGTTCGGTGTCCAGAAAGGCGACCGGGTCGTACTCTACATGCCGATGATTCCCGAGGCGGCCTATGCCATGCTCGCCTGTGCCCGGATCGGAGCCATTCACTCCGTCGTCTTCGGAGGTTTCAGTGCCGAGGCACTCCGGGACCGGATCAACGATGCCCAGGCGAAAGTCGTGATCACCGCCGATGGCGCCTATCGGAAGGGCAAGCCCTATATGCTCAAGCCTGTGGTGGACACAGCTCTGGAGGAGGGGTGTGAAAGCGTCGAGAAGGTCCTGGTGGTCCAGCGGAACTTCGAGGATATTGTCTGGATCGGTGGCCGGGATTACAGCTACAACGAAATGATCGAGAGTCAGCCCGATACCTGTGAGCCCGAAGTGATGGACAGCGAGGATCCACTCTTTCTCCTCTACACTTCCGGCTCTACCGGGAAGCCCAAGGGGGTTCAGCACTCCCAGGCCGGCTACATCCTCTGGGCCCAGATGACGATGGAGTGGGTCTTCGACGTCAAGGAGAACGATACCTACTGGTGTACCGCCGACATCGGTTGGATCACCGGGCACACCTACATCGTCTACGGTCCTCTGGCGGCGGGGGCGACCACGGTGATGTTCGAGGGGGTCCCCACCTATCCCGACGCCGGCCGGGCATGGAAACTGGTTCAGGAGCTGCGAATCAACCAGTTCTACACCGCTCCGACAGCGATCCGCGTCCTGCATAAACTGGGCGAGCACGAGCCCGAAAAGTACGATCTGAGCAGCCTGAAGGTCCTGGGAACCGTCGGTGAGCCCATCGATCCGCCGGCCTGGAAGTGGTATTACGAGGTGGTGGGTAATGGCAAGTGCGCTATCGTCGATACCTGGTGGCAGACCGAGACCGGTGGCCACATGATCAGCCCACTGCCCGGTGCCACCCCCATCAAGCCCGCCTGCGCGACCTTCCCACTGCCCGGAATCATGGCGGAGGTCATCGAGCGGGACGGAACCCCCGTACAGCCCGGTGAGCAGGGCCTGCTCTGCATCACCCGCCCCTGGCCCAGTATGATCCGCACCATCTGGGGCGATCCCGAGCGATTCAAGAAATCCTACTTCGGTGATGCGGTCAAAGATGGCAAACCGGTCTACTTCTCCGGTGATGGCGCCGTCATCGACGAAGAGGGCTACATCACCATCACCGGCCGGGTGGACGATGTCATCAACGTCTCCGGTCACCGAATGGGAACTGCCGAGATCGAGTCGGCGATCAAGAAGCATCCCCATGTGGCCGAAGTGGCCGTCGTGGGGCGCCCCGACCCCATCAAAGGAGAGAGCATCTTCGCCTACATTGTCCTCAAGAGCGATACCGAGGACAACCTGGGAGAGGAGGTGGAGCTGACCAAAGAGATCAACGCGGTCATCGCCAAAGAGATCGGAAATATCGCCAAGGCCGATGCAATCGTCGTCGTTCCCGGCCTTCCCAAGACCCGTTCCGGAAAGGTCATGCGGCGCATCCTTCGGGCCATCGCCAAAGGGGAGGAGATCAAGCAGGATATCTCCACTCTGGAAGATCCCTCCATCGTTCAGAAGATCCAGGACGCCGTCAGCTGCGCCGGCTGCTGATCCTCTGAGCTT
>JALWPZ010000025.1 GCA_026994745.1 Campylobacteraceae bacterium
GCGCTCCAGCCGTTTGGCGAGGAACTGCTCGTAGGAGGCTTCCTGGTTCTTTTGGGCGATGCGGACCTGCAGGTTGTTGGCCAGCACCTGTTCGGGGTCGGCCTTGATGGAGGATTTTGCGGCGTTTTTCAGGCGCCAATCTTCGAAGCGGGTCCCTTTGGGGATGGGTTCTCCGATGTATTGCTCCAAGGTGATCCGGGCCTTTTCGTAGGCCGACTGGGCGATGGCCAGAGCATCCTCGGCCTGACGGACCGAGGAGAGGAAGCGGCTCTCGTCCGCTTTGGTCTTGAGCCCCTGTTTCACCAGGGCCTTGGCCTGTTCGTAGAGGGCCTTTTTGGCGATCAGGTCCTTCTGCCGGGCCTTCAGGGCCGCCCTCTGCACCAGGAGCAGGGCGTAGGCGACCCGAATCTCGTAGCGCATCAGAGCCTTGGTCTCCTCCAGGGAGAGGCGGGAGATCTCGTGATGGATCTTCGCCGAGCGGATGGAGTGGGAGCTGCGGGAGAAGTCGAAGAGTTGCTGGCTCGCGCTCACCCCGGCGCTCCAGCCGCTGTCGTTGATGGTGTGGAACTCCCCAAGCTGGGGCATCACATAAGTGCGCTGGGGATCATATTCGGCGTAGATCGAGACGTGAGGCAGCCAGGCTCCACGTTCCATCTTGACCCCTTCGTTCTGTTGCCGTACCTTGAGCATAAAGGCACGCACGTCCGGATGGGTCGCCAGGGCTTTGTCGATGCAGTCGTTGAGCTTCAGGAGCTTCGCCTGTAGACCAATCACCGTTATTAGGAGTAGTATTGTCAGTTTTTTCATACCGATACTCTATCGTAGCCGGCTGAACGCAACGTGAACGTCTATGTAGCTAGAGATAGATGACGTGGATCCGGATCGTTTTGTCGTGATTCAGAGGGAAGCTCGCCTTCTTGAAATCGGGCAGGTGAAAGAGGTTGATCGACGGGCAGTTGGAGAGACCCACCCCCTCGGTGGGCATGACCAGTCCCTTGTCGATTCTGCGGTTGTCGTTCTCGTCGTGAAAGACGCTGACGGCGTAGCGTCCCCTGGGGAGATTTCGAAAGACCGCCCGGGCCTTTCCGTGGGCGATGGGGACCCGTTTCATTTTGAAATATTTGTTGAGCTCTTTGTCGGGGATGCTTCCCTCTTTGTTGTAGAGGGAGAATTGCACCTTTCCTTTATCGTTTTTCAATCCGGTCGCCACGACGGTCAGAGTTTCCGCCTGGGCGATACCCAGAATGGCAAAAAGACTCAGGTAGAGCAAAAGCTTTTTCATTGAAAAACGCACACCTCTATTCATAAATTTCGATCACTTCGTCGGCGTGTTCGAAGACGGTTTGGACCATTTCCTGGAAGCGTCGGGGGAAGCTCTCTTTGTCCTCTTCCGTCGCGTCGGGTTTGATAGCGCTCATCAGGATCGCCATGGGGTTGACCACTTTCCCGGGGCGGTAATCCACCGAAACCGCTTTGCCGGTATCGAGACGGGTGAGGCGCAGGTCGTGGTCGATCGGGACTTCGAAAATGAGCAGGTCCCGACGGTTGTATTTTCCGGTGGGGATCCCCCCGAAGCCCAGGTCATGCGTCGCACCGGTGATGGTGGAGAGGACCGATCCGACGACCCCGGTGTTCTCCTCTCTGGGCGCTTTTCGCAGCTCCACCTTGATCTCGCCACGCCGGGGGGTCTCGTCACCGTAGAGCGCCTTGAGCCCTTTTTGGGCCATCAGGTAGGCCCCGGCGACGGTGGCGCAGCTGTGGCCCGCGGTTTTGACGATGTCTTTGTAGGAAAATTCCAGGATCCCGTCCCGGTTTGCCCCCAGGAATCTGCAGAGGTCGTCGTAGACGACGATGGGTTCGATGGTGTCGAAAAACTCGGGATATTCACTCATTCTTTTTCCTTTTTTTGTTTGGATAGGGTATCGATCGTTATCGACCCCGCCTGCTCCGAATCGTACTCGGCGGACACCATATCATCTGGGCATGAACGTTGTATGAACGACCGGGGAACCGAGAGTGTACGGTCCGAAAACGGATCCCAGGTCGTTGCGATTCTTCGTGACCGGTAAATTAGGAAAAAGCTTCCGAAAGTCTTAACCGAGTATAATAAGGCCACTATTGCCGTTTTGAGACGGTTCGAAGGAGAGAACTCTGTGAGTCTGAAAGATGATGTCAAGTATGTGAAAGAGGAGCTCAGCAGCGACGAGAAGCTTCTGGAGAGCGCCTTCCGGCTGGAGCGTTTCTACAAGAAGAATAAGATCGCCATCTGGGCCCTGGTGGCGGTGGTGATCCTGGGCTTCGGAGGAAAGGCGGCCTATGGCGCCTATCAGGAGCGACAATTGGCCCAGGCCAACGAGGCTCTGCTGAAGCTGGAGAAGAACCCCGCCGACAAGGCGGCCCTGGAGACACTCAAAAGCGACAATCCCAAACTCTACGCCCTCTATACCTATGCTCAGGCGGTCCAGGCGGGGAAGGTCGAACCCCTCAAGCCCCTGGCAGCGTCCAAGGATCCGTTGCTCTCCGATCTGGTCCGTTATCACGAAGCGGTGCTGCAGAAGCGGGCGGGGGATTCCAAGTACTACCACGACCTCTCCCTGGTGGAGAAGGCCTATTTGGCCCTCAAAGCCGGGAAGAAGGAAGAGGCCCGCTCCCAGCTGACCCTGATCTCCGAAGCTTCGCCCGTGGCCGGCATCGCCCGGCTTTTGCGCCACTATACGCTCCAGTAAAGGATGACGATGCGTTCCAAGACCCTATTGATTCTGACCCTGATCCTCGGTACCCTCCTGATGACCGGCTGTAACAGCCGCAAGAGCTTCGAGCCCGAAGAGACGGCCAGCGCTTCGTCGGCCATCAGCAAGACCGGCAAGGAAGCGGTGGCCATCGTCCGTGACGGGGTGACATTCAGCGACGGGACCTTTCTGACCCGCAGTGGAATGGGAAGTGTCAAACTCCCCAAAGGATTCCATTACGTCAACCAATCCTCCAAGTATATCCTCGCCGCCGACAATACGGGGCAGATTCTGATCCTGGACCGCCACAGCGGCAAAGTGATCAAGAAGGGCAAGCTGGACCTGCCCCTGGTCTCCGCGACGATCCGGGGCAACAACATCTACTACGTGGCCCAGGACAATGTCTTCGGGGTCTATAGCATTTCGGCCAACAAGACCAAGATCTCCGCCAAGGTGGGACGGGCCTTCGCCGTGGATACCCGCATCGCCAACCCCATCGCCATGTCGGGGATCATCGTGGTCCCGACCCTGGACGGCAAACTGCTGCTCATCGACCCCCGCAATCCCCAGGCGGCCCGGGGGATGGCCATCGGCAGCGACTACAACCTGAACAATGTGATCTTTCTGCGGAAACTGGGAAGCCGGATCATCGCCGCGACCCCCAAGAAGCTCATCAGCGCAGCGCCGGGGGCGATGCACAAGTTCGACGCCCCCATCGCCGACGTGACCATCAGCGGAAGCACCATCTACGCCCTGACCGGGGACGGCCGGGTGGTGAAACTGAGTCCTTCGCTGAAGGTCCTGGCCCAGCGGAGCTTCCCCTACGCCCAGTTCACCGCCATCGCGGTCGTGGGAGGGAAGGTCTACGCCCTGGATCGCAGCGGTGCGCTGATCGTCATGGATTCGAGCCTCAAAAAGAGCCGGATCTACGATGTGGGTGAGGTGGACGACTACGCCTTCGTAGCGGGCCATCGCCTCTACATCGACGACGAAGTGGTCGACCTGAGCAAGCTGAGCTACTGATCCCTTCCGTGCCCGACGGGACTCCCGATCCGATCCTCGACGCCTTCGAGGAGTACCTGCGCATCGTCAAAGGGGTGGGGGAGCGTACGCTCGAAGCCTACCTGGGGGATCTGCGACAGCTCCAGGAGGAGCAGGGAAACCCCCTGGAACTGGAGACCCCCCAGATCCTGGAATACCTCTCCCAATTCGAGAACAAACGGACCCTCAACCGAAAACTCGCCTCCATAAATGCCTTTTACGACTTTTGCCACCGCAGGCAGCTGGGGGAGAAGAAGATCGCCATTCCCATGGCGCGCCTCCCCAGGCAGTTGCCCAAATACCTGAGCCACGAAGAGATCATGAAAGGGTTGGAGCGCATCGACCGAAGTACCCAGGCGGGATTGCGGGATTACGCTTTGATTCTCTTTCTCTATGCCAGCGGTTGCCGCATCAGCGAAGCCCTGGCGGTCCAGCGCCGGGACATCGTCGATGGATGGCTCAAAATCCGATATGCAAAGGGAGAGAAGGAGCGGATGGTTCCGCTGGCCCCCATGGCTTTGGAGGCCCTGGAGAGCTACCTGAGCCGGAGTGACCTGCGCAGTCCCTATCTATGGCTCAACTACCGGGGCGATCCCCTGAGCCGCGTCAGTGCCTACAAGATCGTCAAGAAGTATCTGGGGGTCTCCCCCCATGTCCTGCGCCACTCCTTCGCTTCGGCCCTGATCCTGGGAGGTGCCGACCTGCGGGTGGTCCAGGAGCTTCTGGGGCACAGTTCCCTGTTGACGACCCAGATCTACACCCACATCGAACGCAAACATCTGCAGGATACGGTGCTGCGGCACCATCCGGTCTCCAACCGATAGAATTCCAAGAAAGAGGAACAAGGATGAAAGAGCTGGTGGAGTATCTCTCGAAAAAGAAGATCGTCTGCAAACGTCTCGAAACGGTTGCGCCCAAAGAACTGGAGAGCCGCAAACGGGTCGGGGTCTATCGGGGAGTGGGGATCGACGGCTATTACTGCTCAGTCTTCCTTCTGAGAAAAAAAAGCAGGGTCCTTCGCAAAGAGGCGGAAGAGTTGATGGAGTTACAGAGACGCCTGGCCCAAAAGATCGACGCCGTCATCAAACGGAACTATCTGCTCTACGACGCGCCGATCTGTTCCAAGGCCAAAGCCTTTTTGGAAGAGAAAGGGTGGAAGGTCTATCCCCTGGAGGGATGATCAGCCTTCGGCCTCCTCCTTTTTGTACTTGAGGATCATCTGCAGCGCCTCGTCTTTGAGAAGGAGCTTCTCCTTCTTGATCTGCTCCACTTCGTAGTCGCTCAGGTGCAGACGACCCTCGTCGGCATCCTTGGCCTTTTTGTCCAATTCGTTGTGTCGTTCGAAGATCTTGGCAAAGTGGGCGTTCTTCTGTTTCAGTTCACTGATTTCCTGTCGGTATTCCGAGAGCATCGTACGCTCCTTTCATTCTATGGATTCCCTGTATTTTATCTACTTTGGAGTTAGGGAAGGATTTACCGCATAGGGAGAGTTTCGATTAACCACCCTTTAAGTATTCCTCCGGTAGAATCGCAAAACTTTTTTCAGGGTGGGGCATTGTCCCGTCGTCGGAGCGCCCGCCGAATCCCGGAAAATCAAGATTCAAATTCAAAAAGGTTCTGTCATGGCAAGAAGATGTCAAGTTACCGGTAAAGGCCCCCTGGTCGGATACAACGTATCCCACGCACACAACAAGACCAAGAAGCGTCAGCTTCCCAACCTGCGAACCGTCCGTATCACTCTCGAGGACGGCACCCGCAAGAAGATCAAGGTTGCCGCTTCCACCCTCCGCACCATGCGTAAAAAAGCGGCGGAAGCTCAGGCCGAGATCGCCTAAATAAAAGGTCCTCCGGATCTTTTTCCTTTTTTATACACTTTTCATTTTTCACCCTCTTCTATTTCATTTTCAGTTTTCGGCCCTTCACCGAAAGGATGTAGCGGTTCGATCCACTGCAGGATCTTTCCGCCTTTTTTTGTCCATTGCAGTACCGCCACACCGAAGCGAGCCTCCTTTTCGGTCTCCTCCGGTGTAGCGGCGTGAGGATAGATATCGATGGATGCGATGGCCGTCCCGGGAATTTCCCCCCCTTTTCAGCTCCGAAACCCATCGGCCGAAAGGTTCCGGAACATTGCGAACCCAACGCACCGTCCCTCCGTTACCGGAGGGGAAATAGGCGAGATAGGCGGGTGGCATCGCTTCGAAGCGGCCATTTCGCCATTTGAGGCGATGGTAACGGGTTGGGGAAATGTCGCTTTGCGGTTCGGGAATGATCAATTCCGACGCTCCGTCTCCATCAATGTCTTCCAGCAATTCGGGGAGCGATACTCCAAAGTCGGTCTCGGCGACATAAAAGGGATCATTCGGTTCCTTGCTAGCCTTCGATCTCCAAAGCACCTTTCCGCTATCGTCCTGAACTTCGAGAAGATAGTAGGTACCCATCTCATCCTCTCCGGCCTTTATCCAGAAAAGCCGTTCGGTTTTTCCATCACGGTTTAGATCGGCACTCAAAAAATTTCCGGCGGTGACCGCCCCATTGAGAAATAACAGAATGGTCAAAAGACACTTTCTCATCGTTTCGTCCTCTGTTCTTCGATCTTTCGGCCCGTCCACTCCCCGTCCCAGCGTTCCGTACCGTAGCCGTATCGCCACTTTCCCGTAAACGAGCGTCCATCGTCGGAAAAATCGAAATAGCACTCTCCCGCATCATGCACTGGACGATAGGTCGGAGCCTCGAACCATTGACAGGTCAGCCGTTGACCTCTCAGGGTTCCCGTGATCCGACCATGATCATGGGTATAGGTTCCACGGACATGACCGTTTTGCATTCGCAGCATCATCGTTCCGAATGTGGTCTGCCATTTTCCGGTCGGGAAAGTCGACACCCCTGTGGGCAAAGTTCCATTCCCCTCCGAAAAAGGATTGATGGGGGGATCTGAATAGACCACCCGATAGTGTTGATTCCCGATATCCAGAATCAACCCTTTACTCTTTTGGTACCACATTCGGAAAATCTCTGCGGGCACATCCATTCCGGAACCGTTTGGATTTCCTGGGCACCATACATGGGCGGCTTCCAATGTCCCTTTTGCCGCTGGATGGGATGTGCCGGTCAAATGACCATGGTAGGGGATACGGGCACTCGGCCAGCACGGCTGTCCCGGTGGGGATGATTTTCCTTTGACGGTGTGGACCCCTTCGATCGATCCGCCTGGGGCGATCTTCAACGTCAATGTCGAAGCAAGACGATCCTGCGTCCATCCGCTGTAGTGAAAGGTTTTTACCGGGGAAGCAACCCCTCCTTCCGCTGCTTTCAGCGAGATCAAAGGTCTCGGTTTTTCAGCCGCATTGGAACACTCTTCCGGTTGGTTGGACATCAGCCAATCCGGCCCGGAGATTGCATGGATTTTCCCCTCTTTATAAAGTGTTCCGTTTTTTTCGATGCAACGATAGTAATAACCCTCCGATAGAATCGGGCCTCCCGTTGCGTGGCGATAAAACCAAAGCGCCACCAAACTGCCTCCGTTACGATAGGCCTGCATCCCTCCGATCGCGTCATAGTAACCTGTTTCACCGGATGAATCGTCGGATGCTGTGAGACATTGGTGATCGCAGTATCCCGATCCGGTCTGAGGGATAGAAACAACCGGATGATAAATTCCCAACTGTGCCGTTTGAGTAAATCGCCATCCTTGATAGCTATAACCGTCCGTACATCTCTCGCAATTGTAATCGCTGACTATGCCGACTCTTTTCCAGTCCGTCTTCCGCCATTCACCGGCTCCCAACAGGAGAATACCCAGTCCGATGATTCCTATCAGATATTTCATCGATTATCCCCCCCATCGTGATGGAAAGCTTCTCCCTTTCTTCCCTTTTCCTGTATCTGAACGAAAAGAGTTTCTATGTTCAGGGAGCGATCAACAATCGCTTCGAAACCGGTTTCCAGCCGTGCCATCCCCAACGCTGCGCTGCGTCGAAATATCGCAGTGTTCCCAAAGGAGTGGATATTTCCATTTTGCCGTTGACGGGGCAGACCTCCGTTCCGTTGTGATACAGGTGGGTGACATGGCCCTCACTCCGGGTTCCCTTGGCCGTTACCCAGATCTTCAATGCCCAGCCATTTTTTTGAATGACTCTGTCCGGTGCACCATGAAGAGTGCGGGGTGGACAGGCGAAGACCAGAGCGCTCAGTATAATCAATCCCATCCATCCTTTTCTCATTCAAACTCCTTAAAGAAAAATCTTAATTATTATATGAGCATGATCACTTAATATTCAATAAAAAATTATTGTAGGAGGTGTTGGTGTCTAGTGGGATTTCGTATAATATACCCATCCAATGACGAGGAGACCCCCGATGTTCACACTATATTCCCTCAAAAAGGGCTTGGCCAATATCCAAGGATTCTATTGCGACGGAATCAATGCCGGGTTGCGCCCCGATCCCGAGCAGGGGGATCTGGCCTTTCTGCGCAGCGATCGGGTTTGTCGCATCACGGCGACCTATACCAGCAACCGCTTTCAGGCGGCTCCCATCCGCCACGCTCTGCGCTACGGCAAGAGCTTCGAGGGGAATTTCATCCTCATCAACGCCAAGAACGCCAACGCCATGACGGGAACGAAGGGGGTCGAGGATATCGAAGAGATCCTGGCCGCCCTGCCCGACGAAGTCGGAGCCGTCAATCCGGTGATGAGTTCCACGGGGGTGATCGGATATCGTCTTCCCGTGGAAAGGATCAAATCCGGCCTGCAGAAACTGGATTGGAACGCCAAAAACTCCGACGCGGCGGCTCGGGCGATCATGACGACGGATCAGTTCAAAAAGGAGCTCTGCTTCGAGGTGGAGCTGGAGAGTGGAGAGAGTTTCCGCATCGCCGCCATCGCCAAGGGGGCGGGGATGATCAATCCCGCCATGGCGACGATG
>JALWPZ010000026.1 GCA_026994745.1 Campylobacteraceae bacterium
CTCAATGCGATGGCAAAAAGCGCCAGGGGAAGCTGGAAGATCCGGTTGGCGTAGTAGAGGTAACTGATGGAGCCGCTGACCAGGAACGATGCCAGCCAGGTATCCAGGAAAGCCATCACCTGGGCCGTGGAGTTCCCCCAGATGGCGGGGAAGAAGTTCCGATAGAAACGGCGGGTGTCCTCGGCGACCTTGCGACTATGGGTCCCCAGGGAGGCGAAACCGATCCCCAGCATCCGCAGCAGGCGGAAGCGCCGGGCCATGATCAGGTGGGCCAGGACCTGCAGCGCGCCGCCCACGAGCACGCTGAAGCTGAGCACCAGGACGATGCGCTCCTTGGGCATGCCGTGGGAGAGCAGCAAACCCCCGATGATGGCGACGTTGAGCAGCACGGTGGCGAAGGCGGTGGTGGCGAAGTGCTCCTTCCACTGCAACAACGCCCCGAAGAAGGTGACGACGAAGATCAGGGGGAGGTACCAGAACTGGATCGCCACGTATCGTGCGGTGAGCGCGACGGTCTCGGCGTCGAAACCGGGAGCGATGAGGCGGGTCACCGGCGCGGCGAAGAGGTCCACCAGCAGGGCCAGCAGTCCGATGACCCCCAAAAAGACCACGAGGGTCTTGGCGGCGAAGATCGTTTTGTAGCGGCTGGCGATGAAGGAAGGCAGAAAGCTCTGGGCGAAGGCGCCTTCCCCGAAGATCCGGCGAAAGAGATTGGGGAGTTTGAAGGCGACGAAGAAGATGTCGCTGTAGACATTGGCCCCCAGGATCGACGCCATCATCAGGTCCCGGATAAAACCGAAGACCCGGGAGAGCAGGATGCCGCCGCTGTTGGTGAAGATGGACCGGATTCTCATAAAGGGATTATAGCGGGAAGGATGCTACACTCGGGTTAGAAAAGATCAGGAGGGTGGCATGGCGAAGGAGGAGGCTCGGTTGTCTTTCTATCGGGAGGGGGGCCTGGAGACGCTGCTGGACCGCTACGAAGTGACGGAGGAGGAGAAGCGGCTTCTCTATCGGGTGAAGCGGATGGTGGAGCGGGGGACCCGGATTGACTGGGAGCTGGTGGATGAGGCGGACGAAGCGATCGCGACCATCTACCGTGAGCGCGCCCCCAAAGAGCCGATCGCCCTGAAGATCCTGAAACAGAACCGGGAGAATTCGAAGCGGGTGGAGCGCTACACCCAAAAAATCCCTCTGAAAAAAGCGCTCATGGTGTTCGCGGTGATCTCCGTCGTCGCCTTCGCCATAGTCTGGATCGACGACTTTCGGCGATACGGATATGAAAGCGACTACTATCGCTATGTAATCGGCCCGGTGGTTGAATTTTTCAGGTGAGCGGATGCGCAAGCATATATGATTGACATTCCTATGGGATAAGAATATACTTTTTTAAAATAGAGGAAGAAGTTATGGCACAGAAATATGTATGTACGGTATGCGGCTATGTTTACGACCCTGAGCTTGGGGACGAAGATGGAGGGATCGCTCCTGGAACGGCCTTCGAAGATATTCCCAACGACTGGGTGTGTCCGGAGTGCGGAGTTTCCAAAGAGGATTTCGAGCCGTTGGAAGAGGATTGACATCGGATGTTGAAACCTCTGCTCGTCGCCCTGTTCCTGTTATTCGGCACGGCGCTCTACGCGACACCCCAGTATGCTCAACAGACAGGGAAGAGCTGTGTAACCTGTCATGTCGATGCCGCGGGTGGAGGTGCGCTGCGTGATGTAGGCAAAGGGTATCGACTCAGTCTGCACAAAGCGGATGCTTCTTCTGCTGAATACTCCAGATCCTACCTGACACTCCTGATGCTCTACTTGCATATCCTGACGGCGGTCTTCTGGTTCGGAACCATTTTGTATGTCCATATCATTCTGAAACCGAAATACGCTTCCAAGGGCTTGCCTCCTGCCGAGATGAAGGTGGGGATGCTCTCCATGGTGGT
Source organism: Campylobacteraceae bacterium (assembly GCA_026994745.1). Taxonomy (GTDB): domain Bacteria; phylum Campylobacterota; class Campylobacteria; order Campylobacterales; family Sulfurovaceae; genus Nitratifractor. The sequence goes on from JALWPZ010000026.1 coordinate 1,943, forward strand.
GATGGCGATAACCGGTACCTACCTGACCTTGCAAAAAGTGGATTCCTTCGACCTCTTCTCTACGTCGACATTCGGCATGTTGCTGGGCATCAAGATCCTGCTTTTCCTGGTCATGGTGTTTTCCGCGCTCTATGTCATTCTCTTTATCGCCCCGAAGTTGAAAGGAGGAGTGAAAAAAGCCCTGGATACCGGCTACAGGGATA
>JALWPZ010000027.1 GCA_026994745.1 Campylobacteraceae bacterium
GCCCCTCCCCTTCCAGCCCGCCCGCCTGAAGGGAGAGGGAGAGTTCGCCATCGGGGCCCAGCGTTTCATGGAGATCGTCGAAGAGGCCAAAGAGCACATCCGCGCCGGCGATGTCTTTCAGATGCTCCCCTCCAACCGCTATACCCAGAAGGGTCAGGTGGACCCCCTGAGTTTCTACCGGGTTCTGCGCTCCAAGAACCCCTCCCCCTACCTCTTTCTTCTGGACTACGAGGAGTTCAGCATCTGCGGCTCCTCCCCGGAAGTGATGGTCCGCCTGACCCAGGGGGAGATCCTCCTGCGTCCCATCGCCGGGACCCGCAAACGGGGGAACACCCCCCAACGGGACCACGAGTTGGAACAGGAGATGCTGGGCGACCCCAAGGAGTGCGCCGAGCACCTGATGCTTGTGGATCTGGGGCGTAACGATGTGGGGCGCGTGGCCAGGACCGGAACGGTCACGGTACCCGAGATGATGCGGGTGGAGAAGTACTCCCACGTCATGCACATGGTCAGCGACGTGGTGGCCGAGATCGACGAAGGCAAGGATATGTTCGACCTCTTCCGGGCCACCTTCACCGCCGGTACCATGACCGGCGCCCCCAAGATCAAGGCGATGGAGCTCATCGCCCGCTTCGAGGGGCTCAAACGGGGCTTCTACAGCGGAAGTGTGGGATACTTCTCCTTTACCGGCGACATGGATTCCGCCATCGCCATCCGCACCGCCCTGATCCAGCCCGACAAAATCGTCCTCCAGGCCGGGGCCGGCGTCGTCGCCGACAGCAGGCCCGAGCTGGAAGAGCTGGAGGTCCGGAACAAACTGATGGCTCTCATGTCCACACTAAAGCAGATGGAGAGTTTCTCGGCGGATCAACCGGTTCTGATCCTCAAAGAGATCGAAAACTAGTCATCCGCGACACAGAAAGCGAACCCTAGAAACTTCCCGCAAGAAGGAGAAATCCCCTCATGAACCAGATCCAATTCTACGAAGCCAAACTAGCCTACGAGATCGACTCCTGGGACCTCTACGAATCCCTGCGGAACTCCGACGAGATCGTCGTCGTCGATACCCGATCCCCCGAAGCCTACGAGCGGGAGCACATCCCCGGCGCCATCAACTTTCCCCACCGCACTATGGACGAAAAGAGCACCCAATCCCTAGACTCTGGCAAACTCTACGTAAGCTACTGCGACGGCATCGGATGCAACGCCTCGACCAAGGGAGCGTTGAAGCTGGCGAAGCTGGGATTCCGGGTCCGGGAACTGCTGGGGGGACTCGATTGGTGGAAGCGCGACGGCTACGCCACCGAAGGAGCCGAGGGGCGAGTGGGGACGTCGATCTCCTGCGGCTGCTGAGTCCCCATCCTTTCCGATATCCCAAGGGAAGGGAAATCGCGTCCGGATTTTCCGATTTCCCGAAACCGACAGCCTCGTCGGAGGCGATCAGTGATCGTGGGTCGCGGCGTACTCCGGAGAGCAGAAGATCCCGCAGTGGCATTTGCCCTCTTCGGGGATCTCCTGCTCGATGGCCGGTTTGCATGGGCAGAGGCGGTTGTCGGCACTGACGTGGTTCCCCTCCTCATCCTCGATCACCATATAGCAGGGGCACCAGCGTTTGCCGTAGAGCATCTTGTGGCGGGCCAAGCCCATCAGCACCCCTTCGGTCACGTCGTGATTGGGGTTGTAGACCCAGCCGAACTGCTTGCATACCTTGTCGGCGAATTTCTTGGTCTTCTCCAACTCCTTCAAAAAATCGTCGGAACTCATATCGATCTGTTGCATCGTCTCTCCTTTGCGCTTTCTCACTCATACAGAACCTGAGCCTTGAATCATAAATATAGCCATTTCGCTCTGACAAAAAGGAGGAATCTCGGGATCATGGATCCAAAAAGCATCGGGTGGGGATTTTCGGCATAAAAAAAGGCGGGACCACGCTCTCGCATGGACCCGCCTTTCCAACAAGGAGTATCGTAGAAAACAGGCAGCGACCGCTGCCGGGGATTTACTCGACTTCGGCGTCGATGACGTCGTCGTCGTTGGGCTTGTTCTGCTGGGCACCGCCCTGCTCGGCTCCCTGCTGAGCCTGGGCAGCCTGCTGGGCCAGCTGCTGGTTGAGGGTGTTGAGCTCGGCGACCTTGGCGTCGATCTGCTCTTTGGTCGCACTCTCGTCCTTGACCAGTGCCTCCACTTCTCCGGCGACCTTCTCGACGTTGGCCTTGAGGCCGGCGTCGACCTTGTCCCCCAGCTCGGTGAGAGTCTTGCGGGTCTGATGGACCAGGGCGTCGGCCTGGTTCTTGGCTTCGACCAGCTGCTTGCGCTTCTCGTCCTCGGCCTTGTGGGCCTCGGCGTCGGCGACCATGCGCTGGATCTCCTCTTCGCTCAGACCCGAGGATCCGGTGATCTTGATCTCCTGGGACTTGCCAGTGGCCTTGTCGGTCGCGGAGACCGTCAGGATCCCGTTGGCGTCGATGTCGAAGGTCACTTCGATCTGAGGCACACCGCGGGGTGCGGGCGGGATACCGGTCAGCTCGAACATCCCCAGGGACTTGTTGTCCTTGGCGAACTCGCGCTCACCCTGCACGACGTGGATGGTGACCGCCGGCTGGTTGTCCTCCGCCGTCGAGAAGATCTGGGACTTCTTGACGGGGATGGTGGTTCCCTTCTCGATGATCTTGGTGGTCACGCCGCCGAGGGTCTCGATTCCAAGGCTCAGCGGAGTGACGTCGAGGAGCAGAACGTCTTTAACGTCTCCGGTCAGGACCCCACCCTGGATCGCCGCACCGATGGCGACGACCTCGTCGGGGTTCACCGACTTGTTGAGTTCTTTGCCGAAGAAGGCTTTGACCTTCTCCTGGACCAGAGGCACCCGGGTCGATCCACCGACCATGACCACCTCTTTGATCTCGCTCTTACTCAGGCCGGACTCTTTGAGCACTTCGTCGATCTTGGTGATGGTCTTTTCGACCAGGTCCTCGATCAGCGACTCGAACTTGGCCCGGTTGATCTTCATCACCAGGTGCTTCGGCCCGCTGGCGTCGGCGGTGATGAAGGGAAGGTTGATCTCGGTCTCGGTGGCGGTGGAGAGCTCTTTTTTCGCGTTCTCCGCCGCCTCTTTCAGACGCTGCAGCGCCATGATGTCGGCCTTGAGATCGATACCGTTCTCCTTCTTGAACTCTTCGACGATGTAGTCGATGAGCCGGTTGTCGAAGTCGTCACCACCCAGGAAGGCGTCCCCGCCGGTGGCCAATACCTCGACGACTCCGTCCCCGGTCTCCAGGATCGTCACGTCGAAGGTTCCTCCACCCAGGTCGTAGACGGCGATGTTCTCGCTCTCTTTCTTGTCCAGACCGTAGGCGAGAGCCGCAGAGGTGGGCTCGTTGATGATCCGCAGAACGTTCAGCCCTGCGATGGTTCCCGCCTCTTTGGTCGCCTTCCGCTGGGCGTCGTTGAAGTAGGCGGGCACGGTGATGACCGCGTCGGTGACGGTGGTCCCCAGATAGGCTTCCGCATCCTCTTTCAGTTTCATGAGGATCTTGGCGGAGATCTCCTGAGGAGTGTAGGTCTTGCCGTCGATCTCGATGGCGCAGGCGCCGTTGCGATCCACGACATGATAGGGCAGACGGTCTTTGGCCTCCTGGGCCTTCTCTTCGTTGCACATCAGACCCATGATCCGCTTGACGGAGTAGATGGTCTTCTCCGGGTTGGTGACCATCTGCCGCTTGGCGGGATCTCCGACGAGCACTTCACCTTTGTCGGTGAAGGCCACGACGGAGGGAGTGGTGTTCTTTCCCTCTTTGTTGGGGATGATTTTGGCTTCGCCGTTCTCATAGACGGCCATCGCCGAGTTGGTGGTTCCCAAGTCGATTCCAATAGGTTTGCTCATTTTCGTTCTCCTTTTCTGATTCTTTTGTCCGTATTATATATGCTTTTATTCAACGCAAAGGCAACCTAAGTTGCCTCCACTCAATTTTTTATTTTTTCGTCGTCACCATGGAGGGGCGCAGTACCCGATCCCGGAGCTTGTACCCCTTCTGATAGACGTCGACGATCTCGTTCTTTTCGTGAGCTTCACTCTCGACCTGCTGGACCACCTGATGGACGTGGGGATCGAAGACCCCTTCGTTGGCGATCGCTTCGACCCCATGTTTCTTCAGCACCTTGATCAGCTGCTCGTAGGTCAGCGCCATCCCCTCCTTGATCTTCTCCACCGCTTCGTCCCCTTCGATCTGCTCGATGGTTCCCAGCGCACTCTCGAAGGAGTCGATGACGCTGAGCAGGTCCGTGGCGAAGGATTCGTTGGCGAAGGCGACGGCGTTGGCCTTGTCCTTCTCCAGCCGTTTCTTCATATTCTCGAAGTCCGCATGGGCCCGGAGATATTTATCCTTGGTCTCCTCCAACTCCTTGCGGCACTCTTCCAGCTCCGTAGAGCCTTTCTCTTCCTTCCCGGTCTCTTCCCGAGAATTCTCTTCCTGTTCCTTGATCTCTTCGTTCATCTGTTCCTGGCCTTCCTGAGGCTTTCTCTCTTTGTCCATAAAGGTCCCCCTTTCTGAAATTTGGCATATTATAGTATATGAGTATGATCTTGTCAAGGTATAGTGAACTAATAATCTAAATATACTTTAGTCGACTTATATAAACTTTGAAATGGTTGACCCCTGGAATCGAAATGGAGTCCAAGGAAATCACGATCGGGCCGTGTTGGAAAATGAAATGTAGTGGTGCATGGACGCTCATCCGCTATGAGCCAAGAACGATGTGGATCTATTTATGAAGAAAAAGAAAAGGGGGTGTTTTGTCGGACCGCAGGGGTCCGACGAAGAGGTGAGAACTTAGTTCCGGATACCCAGAGCATCTTTGATGGTAGTGAAGCGCTCGAAGTCTTTCTTGCGCAGATAGCGCATGAGCCGGCGGCGCTGTCCGACCAGCTTGAGCAGTCCCAAGCGGGAGGAGTGGTCCTTCTTGTTCGTTTTGAGGTGATCGGTGAGATATTTGATTCTCTCCGTCAGCAGTGCGATCTGTACCTCCGGAGAACCCGTATCGTTCTCACCTCGTCCATATTGAGCGATGATTTCTTGTTTCTTCGCCGAATCCAAAGCCATAATGACCTCCTGATTGGTAGTTGAATTTTGAGATGCAATCATATCGAAGGAAGCTGAGAGGGATATGAAATCGATGTCCGGGATCCGCGAAACCGGTTTACATATTCCATAAATTAGAGTAAAATACTCTGAATTAACTCGAAGGATATCGATCATTATGCTTTTGACCCGTGCCAGTGAATACGCGCTGCTCTCTCTCGACAAGATCCGAAAGGCCGACCGCCCTGTGGGTTCGGAACAGTTGGCCAGGGAGCTCTGCATCCCCAAAAGCTTTCTCGCCAAGATCCTCCACAATCTGGCCAAGCAGGAGATCCTGGAATCCCACCGGGGAGCCCACGGCGGCTTCACGATCAAGCAGGGGCTAGAGGAGGTCTCGGTCTATCAGATCATCCTGGCCGCCGAGGGACGCACCCCCGCGGTGTTCGACTGCACCCAGTACAGCGACAGTTGCCCCCACGGCACCGTCGGCACCTGCGCCATCTCCCCCTTCCTGGCCCGCTTTCAGGGTCGGGTGGACAGCTTTTTGCATAACCTGACGCTCGACCAACTCTTCGGCGATCAGTGAGCGTGACACCATGAGACAACAGATCCTTCACCTCTCCCACATCGACCTGGATGGCTACGGCTGCCAATATCTGACCAAACGATGCTTCGACTCCATCCGATGCTACAACGCCAACTATGGCCCCGAAGTGACGGCCCGGATCGAAGAGATGCTCCGGGACGCCCGGGAACACAAGGCCCGGAATCCGGAGGAAGAGATCCTCCTGCTGATCACCGATCTGAATCTGACGACCAAAGAATGCCGCTCCCTGGAGAGCGAAGCGATGAGCGTCCCCGCCAAGATCCAGCTGCTGGACCACCACGGCACGGGAACCTCCGCCGCGGAGCGCTTCGCCTGGTACACCCTGGATACCAAACGCTGCGCCACCAAGATCACCTACGACTGGCTGCGAACCCATTACGGTTTCGACCCCGAAGGAGCGATGGAACGGATCGTCGAAGCGATCGACGCCATCGATATCTGGAAGAATGACAGCCCCTACTTCGAGTATGGCAAGGTGCTCCTGGGGATGATCAGCGGCGCCCGGGAGATCAACCGGATCCTCTTTCCCGACGAGGACCGCACCTACAAACTCGAGCTCATCGATACCGCCCGTCGTATCCTGGAGGAAGTTCCCCTGGAGGAAGCCCCCATCGTCCTGGACGAGGCGCTTCACGGCAGCAAGAAGCGTTTTTTCCTCCAGGAGAAGAACGACACCAAGGACAACCTGGTTGCCGACTACGTCACGAGTCTGTTGGGTAGGGAAAAGGAGCGCCTCACCATCGAGTACCGGGGATACAAGGGCCTGCTGGGATACAACGTGGGAAACACGTCCCTGATCGGCAACGCCTTCCTGGTCGCCAATCCCGACTACGATTTCTACATGGATGTCAACTCCCGGGGGAACTTCAGCCTGCGGAGCAACGATAAGCTCGACGTCTCCGCCATGGCCGCGGAGATCGGGAACGGTGGAGGTCACCCCAACGCCAGCGGAGGAAAGATCGAGAATTACAAAGACTCCTTCGTCTACGAGCAGCTCCGGGATTCGATCCAGAATTACATCGACGAAAAGACCGAAATGCGGGAGAGTGGGGAAAACCCGGACGAATCCGGTTGACGATCAGACTTTTACCCGGTCCTCCAGGGCCCGGGAGAGGGAGAGCAGATCGATGTTCTCCAGCTCCACCCCCGTGGGAACCCCCTGGGCGATCTTGCTGAATCGGAGGTGGCAATCCTCCAGACGGCTCTCGATGAAGAGGATCATCGTATCGCTGGCGATCCCCGGGGGGAATGCGAAAATCACCTCCTCCACGCCCTCCACCACCTGCCGCAGATGGCTCTCGTCCAGATCCTCCAGGGAGTCGACGACATAGTAGAGGCCCTGATAGTACCCCGACTCTTCGATGGCGAAGATGTCCCGAGCTCCCTGTACGATGCAGAGCTGGCTTCGGTCCCGTCCCTCGTCGCTGCAGATGGGACAGAGCTCATCCTCGCTCAGAGCGTGGCACCGACTGCAGCTGCGGAGGGTGGAGACGGCGTGCTCGATGGCATGGGCCAGCTTCATCGCCCCGAAACTGTCCTCCCGAACCAGGTGATAGGCGAGCCGTGTCGCGCTCTTGCGCCCGATGGTGGGCAACGCGTTGAGCGTCTCCACCAGGTTCTCGAAAGCATCGACCCGATATCGCGCCATCGTCAGTCGTTCTCGTAATCGACCACTTTGCTGTACTCGGCCACGCTCTTGATGAACTCGATCACCTGCAGGTGCTCCGGATGGACCGCGTACTCCTCCAGCCCCTTTCGGTCGTCGAACGTGGCAATGAGGCAGAGGTCCATGGCCCGATCCTCCGGAGAGAAATTGATCCCGGTCTCCATGGATCGAAGCGAAGGGACCTTCCCCATCAATCCATCGATCTTCTCTTTGGCGAGGCGGAGGTTCCGCTCTTTCTCCTCCGACTCCCGGAGTCGGATCATCACCACATGGGTCACCATGGCCGCCCCCTTTTTTTTGGCGGAATTATAGCCAAATGCATACATTATGGTAAAATTCCGCCAAATTTTCTCCGCTTTACAGATTGGCCCTGCCCTTCGAAACGCCCCCGATGAGGACGGATCCCCCCAACGGGAACCGGAAAGCCGGGAGCTTGGGGGGGAAGGCCACCCATTCATGGACAGACGGAATCAGGAGCCAGGCACGATGCAGACAGTCGACTACTACGAAATTCTTCAGGTAAGCCGGGACGCCACCGGCGCCGAGATCAAGAAAGCCTACCGGAAACTCGCCCTTCAATACCACCCCGACAAAAACCCGGGGGACAAAGAGGCGGAAGAGAGGTTCAAGCTCATCAACGAAGCCTACGGGGTCCTCAGTGACGAAGAGAAGCGGGCCATCTACGACCGCTACGGCAAAGAGGGGCTGGAGCGGTCCGGCGCCGGCTTCCACGCCGACAACATGGACGACATCATGGATATCTTCAACTCCATGTTCGGAGGGGCCTTCGGAGGATTCGGACGCTCCCGCCAGCGATCATCAGGGCTCAAATACCCCATGGATCTGGAAGTGGAGATGGAACTCAGCTTCCAGGATGCGGTCTTCGGGACCGAAAAGGAGATCCACCTGCGCTACAAATCCCCCTGCACAAGCTGTGGCGGAAGCGGGGCCAAAGAGACGGCGACCTGCTCCACCTGCGGAGGACAGGGGCAGATCGTCATGCGCCAGGGCTTCATGACCTTCGCCCAGGAGTGTCCCCAGTGCCACGGCAACGGACGCATCGTCAAAGAGCGCTGCGAAGAGTGCCTGGGCCGGGGATACATGGAAAAAGAGGAGACGGTCCACCTCTCCATCCCCGCGGGGATCGACAGCGGCAACCGCCTCCGGGTCCCGGGGAAGGGAAACGAGGATCGCGACGGACGCCGAGGGGATCTCTACATCCTGTTCATTGTAGAGGAGGA
>JALWPZ010000028.1 GCA_026994745.1 Campylobacteraceae bacterium
CTCGTAGATCCGGGTCTCGTAGACCACATGGGGGATGCCGTACTCTTCACAGTGGGCGTGCAGGGCCGTGTAATCCTCGTCGGGCATCCCGTAACTGACGGTGCAGGCAAGGAATTCGAAATCGAAGGGGGCATGCGCTTGCATGTTCTTCAGTAGATGTACCAGACTCAGGGAATCTTTGCCGCCACTGAGTCCCACTAGAACCCGGTCCCCCTCGCCGATCAGTCGGTACTGGGCGTTGGTCTTGCCGAAGACCCGCAGGAGCCTTTTGCTGATCTTCGCCCGCTTCCCCCGGGAGGGACCCTCTTTCAAATCCTCGTTGCCCACCGTCAACTGCCGACCGCCGATTGATGGTGGATCTTCTCCAGCATCGCCATGATGAAGCTGCTGCTCACCTGCGCGGAGTGCTTGAGAAACTCGTCGAAATCGAAGGCCGCATCCATATCCGCCGCGTCGCTGATGGCCCGCAGAACGAAAAAGGGAACCCCCATCGCGTCGCAAACCACGGCGACGGAGGCTCCCTCCATCTCGATGGCGTCGGCGTCGAAGGTTTTGGCAATCCACTCCTTGCGCTGGGGATCGGCGATGAACTGATCCCCCGTGGCGATGATGCCGCCTTTGAGATCGATCCCCTTCTCCTCGGCCACCTCTTTGGCGATGTGCAACAGATTCTGGTCCGCCTCGATGTAGATCTTGCCCTCGGGGACGTAGCCGTGGGGATGGCCGAAAGCGGTGATGTCCAGGTCGTGCTGGCAGAGCTTGGTCGCCGCCACCAGGTCGCCGATCTTCAGCCGGGAATCCACCGCCCCCGCCACCCCGGTGAAGAGCAGCGTGTCGCAGCCGAAATGCTCCAGCATCGTCGCCGCCGTCATGGCCGAATAGACCTTGCCGATCTTGGAGTAGGCCAGAACGATCTCCAGATCCTTGTATCGAGCCAGATGGTAGGTGTTGCCGGCGTACTCCACATCCTCGTGTTTGGTGAAATAACGCAGCAGCGGTTCGTGCTCCCCCGCGGAGAGGAAGGGATCCACCTCCTCCACCATCGCCCCCATGATCGCGATCCTCACGCCAGCTCCTCCACGCCGCGCACCGCCGCCTCCAGGGAAGCCATGTCACTGACGTTGAAGTGGGGTTTCTTGGTGGCCCGTCGGTTGAGCCCCTTGAGGACCGCCCCGTGGCCGAACTCGATGTAGCAATCGACTTCGTTGTCGTGCTTGGCGATGGACTGTTTGTAGAGCACGGGAGAGACCAGCTGCTTGGGAAGCAACTCCAGGGCCGTCGCTTTGTCGCTGTAACTCTCGGCGGTGACGTTGGAGATCACCGGCGCTGCGAACTCGTCCCGCAAGGTCCGCTCCAGGGCCTCCTTCAGGGGTTCCACGGCACTTTGCAGCAGGGGGCAGTGGCTGGCCACCGACATATTAAGCAGCATCGCACGGCGCGCCCCCGCCTCTTTGAGGATCGGCTCCAGGGCCTTGAGGTCCTCTTTGATCCCGGCGACGACGATCTGCCCCTCGGCATTGTAGTTGACGGGCCAGACCCGTCGCCCGTGGGATCGCTGCTCATCGCAGAGCTTCTCGACGGTGTCGTCGTCCAGCCCCAGGCTCACCAGCATTCCCACATCCTGATCGGCGCAGGCTTCGGCCATAAGCCGTCCCCGCAGGTTCACCAGTTCCACCGCGTCGACAAGGTCTAGAGCCCCTACACTCTCCAGAGCGGAAAACTCACCCAGGGAGTGTCCCAGGGCAAAGACCGGTTTGATGGGCAGCTCGTTCTCGAAGAGTTTGTGGGCCACGGCGCTGACCAGCAGGATCGCGGGCTGGGTGAACTCCGTCCGCTCCAGGCGATCGTTCTCGGTAAAGAGCAGCTCGGCGAAATCGATCCCCGTCCGCTTGGAAGCCGCGTCGAAGAGATCGCGGACCTCTTCGCTGTTGTCGTAGAAATCCTTACCCATTCCCACGGCCTGGGAACCCTGGCCGGGGAAAAGAAATGCGCATTTGACTGCCATGATGATCCTTTGTAAAAGATGGGGAATTTTATCGAAAGGGGCGTTAAGAGTCCCCCTCCAGCAGTTCGGGCAGATCGGCCACCGAATCGATGACCGCGTCGGGGAAGACCGCCCCCTCCAGATCGACGGGTCGGAATTTGCCGGTCCGCACCAGCACCGCACGCAGGCCCGCCGCCTGGGCGCCGGCGATGTCGCTTTCGATGTCGTCGCCCACCATGATCACCTCCTCGGGTGGCAACCCCATGGAACGCAGGGCCTGGCGGAAGAACTCGGGGCTGGGCTTGCCCACCACCGTCGCCTTGACCCCCGCCGCGTACTCCAGAGCCGTCACGAATCCTCCCGCATCCATGGAGAGCTCCCCGTCGGCATCCTTGAAGTAGCGGTTCCTGGCCGCCGCGATCAGCTTCGCTCCGTTCATCAGCGTCCGGAAGGCCCGGTTCAGCCGGAGATAGTTGAAGTTCTCCCCCGCGTCCCCCACCACGACGAAGGGGGAGGCGGTATCGATGCAGTGCAGTGGACCGAAATACTTCTCCGCCTCTTCGGTGAGGATCGTCACCGCCCGGCCTCCGGCCTCTTCCACGATCTGCCGGGCCGCCCCCAGGGCCGTGAAGAGTTGCCGCTCCTCCACGGGGAAGCCCATGCGGCGGAGCTTCCCGTAGATCGTCGCCGGCGGCCGGCGCGTCGAATTGGTCACGAAGCGCATTTGGTAGCGCCCCTGCAGAGCCGCGATCGTCTCCACCGCCCCGGGAACGGGGCTCTCCCCCACATAGAGCACCCCGCCGATATCAAAAAGAATCCCTTTGACATTCTTCATCTTCTACCTCCCCCTTTCGAACGTTCTCGATCTTTCTATTGTATCAATTTTCCTTGATCAGACGTTACGTAATGAAGCCGCCAAAATTGCCAGGCGGTCCTGCCGCTGCGGGAGGCCCGCTCCTGGGCGAAACGCTTCGCCTCCCGACGCAGAATCTCCCGGTCAATCTCCTCCCGCCGGAAATAGTGCTCCACGATCCGCAGATACTCCTCTTCCGAAACCGCGTAGAAGGAGAGCCAAAGGCCGAAACGGTCGGCCAAGGAGATCTTCTCCTCCACCACATCGGAGTAGTGAAGCTCCCCTTCCCGCACCACGGTGCCCCGATTGTCGCTGTGATACTCGGGGACCAAATGACGGCGATTGCTGGTGGCGTAGACCAGGAGATTCTCCGGCGCGCTTTCGATGGATCCCTCCATGGCGCTCTTGAGGTAGGTATAGGTCCGCTCCCCCTCGGCGAAGCTCAGATCGTCCAGGTAGAGAATGAACCGATAAGGCTCCCGGCGGATCTCGTCCAAGACCTCCGGCAGAAAGCGCAGATCCTCCTTGAAGAACTCCACGATCCGAAGACCCCGTTCCCCGTACTCGTTGAGCAGGGCCTTGATCAGGGAGGATTTCCCCGTTCCCCGGCTCCCCCAGAGTAGGATATTGTTGGCCGATCGCCCCTCCAGAAAGGCTTCGGTATTGGCCACCAGCTTGGCCTTTTGATCCTCGATCCCCAGCAGATCCTCCAAGCGGATGGGATCGATCTCCTCGATCCCCTTCAACGCTTCCCTGCCCGAACGGAAGATCGCCGCCCGATCACGGCTCCAATCCACCATCGTTCCCCCTTTCTTCCATGACTTTTGGAACATTATGTCATAATGACGGCTATTTTTTACAGAAAGGTATTTATATGGCTCTCGAAAACCTCAACGCCGAAAACTTCAATGAGAAGGTGTCCAGCAACGATATCGTGATCCTCGACTTCTGGGCTCCCTGGTGCGGGCCCTGCAAACAGTTCGGACCCATCTTCGAAAAGGTCTCCCAGGAGTATCCCGACATCCTCTTCGGCAAGGTCAACACCGAGGAGGAGCAGCAACTCGCCGCCCACTTCAACATCCGCTCTATCCCCACCGTCGCCGTCATGCGCGAAGGGATCATCCTCTTCATGCAACCGGGAATGCTCCCCGAAGATGCCCTCCACGACCTCATCAAGCAGGTCAAAGAGCTCGACATGGACCAGGTCCGTGCCGAGATCGAGAAGCAGCAGCAGGAGCAGCAAGGCTGACCGAACCACTCCTTGGGTTCCCGCGTTTTTCGGGATCGGGTCCTTTTCGATCCCTTTTTTGTTTTCTTCCGGATATCCCCATGACCCTGATCGACACATTGAACCTTCAACAGATCGAAGAACTCCACCGACTCTATCGTCATCAATGGTGGACCGGGGACCGTACCCTCGAGGAGACCCGATCCCTCGTCCGACACTCCAGTCTTGTTCTGGGTTTTCTTGATGAGGGAGGATGCTTGGCTGCCTTCGCCCGCGTCTTGAGCGATTTCACCGTCAAGGCGATGATCTTCGATGTGATCGTCTCCGAAGCTTTCCAGGGCCAGGGAGTGGGAAAAGCCTTGATGAATGCGATACACTCCCATCCCGAACTGAGACGGGTCCGCCATTTCGAGCTCTACTGCCTCCCGGAAATGGCTCCGTATTACGAATCTCTCGGATTCCGGGAGCTCAACGACGAACTGCTATTCATGCGAAGAGAAAGGTTATAAATGAAGATACGGGTCTATTATGAGGACACCGATGCCGGAGGAATTGTCTACCACTCGAGGTTCATCAATTTTTGCGAACGCGCCCGAAGCGAAGAGTTCTTCCGACGGGGGATGATGCCCTACGGAGAAGAGCGAAGCGGTTTCGTGGTACGACGGATCGAATCGGACTTCATCGGGATGGCCCGTCTGGGGGATCTGCTGGAAGTCCGGACCCGGGTCCTGGAGGAGACACGCAGCTCCGTCACCCTGCTGCAAGAGATCTTTCGCAAAGAAGAGCCGATCTTTACCATGAAGATCACTCTGGTCTACGTGGTCGCCGGACGACCCAAGCGGATTCCTTCCAACCTCCTGGAGATCATCCACTCCCTCTGATCACCACCACCATGGGCCATAGCGATCCATTCGATTGAACATCAATTGCGCTTCGATATCCCGCATCTGGCGCATCTGTTGTCGGTGGGTGTACATCAACAGCTCCTGATCGGTCATAGCCCTTCGTTTGTGGGTCAGATGGCCCTGGGCATCCATACACTGGATCACCCGAGGATTCCTTGTCGACTTGAATTGAGCACAGTTGGGGTCTCCCGCCATGAAGTAACGACCGTTCACATCATACGGCACCGGTCCCCTGGGCCCACCGCAACCACTGATTCCTAGAACCAATATCGGAAAAAAGATCCAGGCCCCCCAGCTCCTCTTCATCAGCCACCACCTTCCCTCAGCGAATCAGTGATCGGATCTCCCTTAGGAAAACAGTAGATAGGCGAGCGCAAATCCTATTCCGCTTGCCGCGATAAACAGAGACCCGAACATGAAGGAGGAGAAAACCTTGACCAGCAGGTCCTTTTTCCATTTAAAGAGAAAGATCACCGCCGAACCGATAAAAGCTGTCAACCCGATATAGGCTACGACCGCGATGAGGCCCAGGTGATGTTCGACAAAAGAGAGCTTGGCAATGATGATGGTATATACCAGTACTGCGGCAAAATAGTATCCCGCATAGCGAAAAGTTTGATATTTTTCAAAGGCCACGAAAACTTTTTCCACATCAAATTCGATCGCCTGAAGTTCCGATAGTTTTTTCTGCTTCAACGATTTCTCCTCACAGAGAAAAAAGATGACCAGGCTGTAAATTAGGCCGATCCCGACGAAGGGAAGAATGCTTGCCATGGATGCTCCTTGTTTGGTTTACCCGATTATAGTGTAAGTGCTTTTAATTCTTATCAATATTGTTGAAGTAATTGGATAGTAGGCCATTCAGGAGGTGATCGGATTTAAAAAGGAGAAGCGGGTGACCCCCGAAGGGAAGAGATACCTATCCGACCATTTCGTCCAGGATCTCTTCGGAAACCTGGTCGAAGTTGAGGTAGCTGTAGACTTTCTCTTTTTTGTCGTCGGTGATCTTCTTATTGACGATCTCCAGGTATTCCTCTTTGGTGGGGATGCGTCCCAGGAGGGAGCAGACCGCCGCTAGCTCGGAGGATCCCAAATAGACCTGGGCCCCTTTCCCCATCCGGTTGTCGAAGTTCCGGGTGGAGGTGGAGAAGACCACGGCATTGTCGCGGACCCGTGCCTGGTTCCCCATACAAAGGGAGCAGCCGGGAATCTCAGTCCGAGCGCCCGCCTGGCCGAAGATGGCATAATAGCCCTCTTCGATGAGCTCTTTCTCGTCCATCTTGGTGGGGGGAACGACCCAGAGGCGGGTATCGACGGCCCCTTCACCTTTGAGCACTTCACCCAGAGCACGGAAGAGGCCGATGTTGGTCATGCAGCTTCCCACGAAGACCTCGTCGATCTTCTTGGGACGTTTCTCGTCGGCCAGGACTTCACTGAGGGTCGCCACGTCGTCGGGATCATTGGGGCAGGCGACGATGGGCTCGGTGATCTCGTTGAGGTCGATCTCGATGACCGCCGCGTATTCGGCGTCTTCGTCCCGCTCCATCAGGGTGGGGTTCTCCAGCCACTCGTTCATCTTGTCGATGCGGCGCTGCAGCGTCCGCTTGTCCTCGTAGCCCTGCTCGATCATCTTCTCCAGAAGCTTGACGTTGGAGCGCAGATACTCGATGACGGGCTCTTTGTTGAGCTTGACGGTACAGGCCGCGGCGCTGCGCTCGGCGGAGGCGTCGGAGAGTTCGAAGGCTTGCTCGACCTTCAGGTCCTCCAGCCCCTCGATCTCCAGGATCCGGCCGGCGAAGACGTTTTTCTTACCCTTCTTCTCGACGGTGAGCAGCCCCTCCTGGATCGCTTTGTAGGGGATGGCGTTGACCAGGTCCCGCAGAGTGATACCGGGCTGCATTTCACCCTTGAATTTGACCAGGACCGACTCGGGCATGTTCAAAGGCATCATCCCGGTGACCGCGGCGAAGGCCACCAGACCGGAACCGGCGGGGAAGCTGATCCCGATGGGGAAACGGGTGTGGCTGTCGCCGCCGGTTCCCACGGTATCGGGCAGGACCATCCGGTTGAGCCAGCTGTGGATGACCCCGTCTCCGGGCTTGAGGATCACGCCGCCGCGGCTGGTCCAGAAGGGAGGCAGGGTATGCTGCAACTCCACGTCGGCGGGCTTGGGATAGGCGGCGGTGTGGCAGAAGGTCTGGAGCACCAGGTCGGCACCAAAGCTCAGGGCCGCCAGCTCTTTGATCTCGTCCCGGGTCATGGGGCCGGTGGTATCCTGGCTCCCGACAGTGGAGACGACAGGCTCGACATACATTCCGGGGCGGACCCCCTCCATGCCGCAGGCCTTGCCCACCATCTTCTGGGCCAGGGTGTATCCCTTGCCGCTGTCGGCCGGCTGATCGGGCTTGGCGAAGACATCGCTGTGCCCCAGGCCCAGGGCTTCCCGGGCTTTGTTGGTCAGGCCCTTGCCGATGATCAGGGGGATCCGTCCGCCGGCGCGCATCTCGTCGGGCAGGGTGTTGGGCTTGAGGGTGAATTCGCTGACCACTTCGCCGTTCTTGAGGATCACCCCCTCGAAAGGCTTGACGACAATCTCATCCCCGGTCTCCAGAGCGTCCACGGGCGCCTCGATGGGCAGACAGCCGCTGTCCTCGGCGGTGTTGAAGAAGATGGGAGCGATGATGGAGCCGATGACCACCCCGCCGGTGCGCTTGTTGGGAACGCCGGGGATGTCGTGGCCGAACCACCACTGGACCGAGTTGATTCCCGACTTCCGGGAGCTTCCGGTTCCGACGACATCGCCCACGTAGGCCAGGTCGTTGCCCTTCTCCTTGAGCTTCTTTATGGTCTCCAGGGGATTCTCCATCCGGTTGACCAGCATCGACTGGGCATGGAGGGGAATGTCGGAGCGGGTAAAGGCTTCGCTGGCGGGGCTCAGATCGTCGGTATTGGTTTCACCGGGGACTTTGTAGACCGTCAGCTTCATCTCTTCGGGCAGAGGATCGCGGCTGAGGAACCACTCGGCGTTGGCCCAGGATTCGATCACCTCTTTGGCGAAGGCGTTCCCCTCGTCCATCAGGTCCTTGACGTCGTTGAAGGCGTCGTAGACCAGGATCGTATGCTTGAGCTCGTCGGCCGCCGCCTGGGCGACGGCCGGATCGCTGTGCTTGAGGGCTTCGACCAGAGGGCCGACGTTGTAACCACCCAGCATCGTTCCCAGGATCTTGACCGCGTCGACCTTGTCGATTGCCTTGCAGTGGGCATCGCCCGTGATGATGGCGTTGAGGAACGCCGCTTTGACGTAGGCGGCGTCATCGACACCGGGGTTGATGTGGTTTTTGAGCAGGTCGAGGAGATACTCCTCCTCGGGGATAGGATCCTGCTTGAGCAGTTCCACCAGCTCGGCGGTCTGCTGCGCCGTCAGGGGCAGCGGGGGCACACCCAGTTTGGCGCGCTCTTCGGTATGTTTTCTATACTCTTCGATCAGGGACATCTTCTCTCCTCTCTGGATGATTGATTTGGTAACAGGATGGTAGCAAAAGCCAGTTAAACTCTTTCCTGTCGCTCCCCTCCATCTGGACGCAAGGGGCTCGATTGTTGCGTATCGTTACACATCCCACTCGAACCTAGGGCTTTTTCCGGAACAGGTGATACTTTTCATGCTCGAGCAACTGCTCCACATAGGAGGAATCCGCCTTCTTCACATTGGTCCACAGTCCGGAAGGGAGCCGTACCTGCAGCTGATTCTTCTCCCGTAGTTTGATGATCTTTTTTGGTGAGAGGATCTTCTCCACCGGGGAAAAGTCCGCATCGCTCAAATCCACGTCGGTCCGATAGAAGAGCGTCTGTTTTTTAAAGTGTCCCCAGCTGGGTACCCCCTCTTCCGTATAGGGAACCTGATACCCGTTCTCGAACTCCACCATAATGGAGTAGTGGCTGTCGGGATAGACGGCGGAGATCTCTCCCTTTCCGAAGACCAGGCCGTAGACCTTGTCTCCCTTTTTCGCTTTCTTGAAATAACCCATTGATTCTCCTTCTCTACAGGATAGAACGATTATATCACGGGAGAGTTGACGGAAAGTGAAGAGAGAAAATGCAGTTATGGAGTTAGGAGTTTAATTCACTTGAGTATCTCTGTTAAGTGATCCGGATACCTGAGACAGGTTTCAGACCAGGATCTCCCGCTGCCCTTTGGCGTTGGGGGCGCTGAGGATCCCCTGCTGGGTCAATTGGTCGATCAGGTTCGCCGATCGGTTGTATCCAATCTGCAGGCGGCGCTGCAGGTAGGAGATCGAGGTCTTCTTGTCGGTCAGAACGATCTCCTTGGCCTGTTCAAAGAGAGGATCGAGCTCCACATTCTCCTCTCCTTCGGAGTCGGAGGAAGTGCTACCCCCCTCTATCAGGTAACTCTCGTCGTATTCCGGTTCCCGCTGGGCCTTGAGGAATTCGACGACCTCTTCGATCTCCTCTTCGCTGTTCCAGGGAGCGTGGAGCCGCACCAGCCCCGTAGCCCCCGGTGGGGTGAAGAGAGCGTCTCCCCGGCCCAGGAGGCTCTCGGCCCCCATCTGGTCCAGGATCACCTTGGAATCGATCCGCTGTCCGACCCGATAGCTCAGGCGGGAGGGGAGGTTCGCCTTGATCAAGCCCGTGACCACATCCACGCTGGGACGTTGGGTCGCCACGATCAGGTGGATCCCCGCGGCCCGGGCCATCTGGGCCAATCGGGCAATGGAGTACTCCACCTCCTTGCCTCCGTTCATCATCAGGTCCGCCAGCTCGTCGATGACGATGACAATGAAGGGCATCTCTTCCCACCCCTCTTTACGGGCCTTTTCATTGTAGTTGTCGATGTTCTTGACCCGCACCTCCGACATCAGCTTGTAGCGACGCTCCATCTCCGAGACCATGTTCGCCAGGGCGGAGATCGCCTTTTTCGGCTCGATGATTACCGGCGTGAGCAGATGGGGGATATCGTTGTAGATGGAGAATTCCAGCATCTTCGGATCGATGAGGATCAATTTCAGATGATCCGGGTCATTGCGATAGAGGAGGCTCAGCAGCATGGCGTTGATCCCCACCGACTTCCCGCTTCCGGTGGTCCCGGCGATGAGAAGGTGGGGCAGTTTTTTCAGATCGGTGACGAAAGGTTTGCCCACAATGTCTTTTCCCAGAGCTACCGTCAGAGGCGATTTGGAGTTTTTGAAAAGGTCGCTCTCCAGAATCTCCCGCAGATAGATGGTGGAGCTGGTCTCGTTGGGGATCTCGATCCCCACCACATCCCGCCCGGGGATCGGCGCCTGGATCCTAATCGTCTCAGCACTCAGCGCCATGGCCAAATCGTCCTGCAGCCCCAGGATTTTGGAGACCTTGACGTTGGGGGCCGGCTTGAACTCGAAGGTGGTGACCAACGGCCCGGTGTAGGTACGGACCACATCCCCCTCGATCTTGAAACGCTCCAGCTTGTCCAAGAGCTCCCCGATCTTCCGGTCGATCTCCGCCTCGTTGACCTTGTGGGTCACTTTCGGCGGTTTGGCCAGGAAATCGAGCTTGGGAAGTTTGAAGTTCTTGGGCTTCTCCCTTTTCCCCTTCTCCAGATCCGCCAGCAGCCGGGAGTTCTCCTCCAGCTCGTCGACGATCTCCACCCCGGTGGCTTTGGTCGGAGCCGCTTTTTTCTTCGTCACGCTCTTTCGGGTCGCCGCTCCGGCTTTTCGGACCGGTTTTCGAAGCTCATCGGGCTCTTCCAGCTCGAAAGGAGGAGTCTCCTCGGAAGCCTGGACCGCTTCCAATACCGACTCTTCCCGTTCCAGGCTCTCCTCCTGCTGCTCCTTGTAGCGCTGCAGATCGTCCGACTCCTGGGCCACCCGGGTGGCCAGACTCTTTTTTCTCCGGGGAGCCGTGCTCTTCTTCCTGCGGATGGGGGGTCGCTTCTCCTCCTCGATGGGATCGAGCTCCATGGAAAGGATCCGTTGGACCTCCTCCTCCGCCTTGTGGTCAAAGGGATTGCGAAAGATCCGTCGTATCGCAAGGAAGAGGCCCGAAAGATCCCATCGTCTTCCGGCGCTCTTCGTCACGTCTTTTTTCTTCGGAGTCTCCTCTTTGTTCCTGCGCAGGGTAAGTTTCCGGAAGCGTTCACGGATCCTCTCCCCCACTCCCGCGAACCTCCAGCCATCCTCCAACAACAGGGTCAGCGACAGGAGGAAGATCATCAGCCAAAAGAGCCAGAGCCCTGCTTTGCCGATGAAGGGCAGCAGAGCGATATAGAGTTGTTCCCCCAGCAGACCGCTGGCTTTGGCGCCTACCACCAGAGGTTGAAGCATCACGAAGGAGAGAAAGAAGAGCAGCCATCCCACATATCCGTCCAGACGACGGAAAAGGGAGGGTTGACGATAGAAGCGAAACAGTGGATAGGCCAGCAGCGGGAAATCCACATAGGCCAGATAACCGAAGAGGTCCAGATTCCCCTCTCCCAGCTTCTTCCCAATATTCCCCACCATCGTCGTGTCGTGAAATATGGTGGAAAAGGTCCCATACGCCAGCACGATGGTCCCGATGATCGCCAACACCTGTCTCAAACAGCCTCCTTTGAATGGACCATATTATAACATATCAAGCTAAAACGCTTTCCCGTTCGTAACGGGATATATAGCATAATTCGAGTCCCAGGCCCGAATCTATCGACATTTTGGAAGAATCTATGCTAGAATTGGCATATCAAGGAGGTAACGACCATGAAAAAAGCAGATTTCATCAGCGCCGTAGCCCAAAAGAGCGGCCTCTCCAAAAAAGACACCGAAGCGGTGATCGACGCCGCTCTCGAGACCATCACCGACGCTCTCAAGCGACGGGAGAGTGTCTCCTTCCTGGGATTCGGGTCCTTCAGCGCCGTCAAGAAGAACCCCCGGGAGATCACCATTCCCGGAACCACCCGGAAGGTCAAGGTCCCATCCAAGTACAGCGTGCGCTTCAAGCCTGGAAAGCTCCTCAAAGAGTCGGTAGAATAATCTCGATTTAAGCTTTCCTGCTCTACAATTCCGCGCATCCAATGCCTCGGTGGCGGAATTGGTAGACGCAGCAGATTCAAAATCTGCCGCCTTCGGGTGTGCCGGTTCGAGTCCGGCCCGAGGTACCAGGCAGTTTTGAATCACTCCATGCGGGAGTAGCTCAGGGGTAGAGCACGACCTTGCCAAGGTCGGGGTCGCGGGTTCGAATCCCGTCTCCCGCTCCAATTATCTTCGTACTTCCCTATCTAATCCGATATTTTATGAATCATAGAAGTGTATAATTCCTCCAAAACAACCTGAAAGTCCGTCATGAGCATCATCTTCGGCCCCATCCCCTCCCGGCGCTTCGGCAAATCCCTGGGTATCGACCTGAGCCCCGGAACAAAGCAGTGCAACTTCGACTGCGTCTATTGCGAACTCGACCCGGCACGCCCCATGAATCATTACGAGAAGGTCCTCGAGCCACACTCCGTTCTCGATGCGGTGGAGCAGGCCCTGAGAGAACATAGAGACATCGACGTCCTCACCGTTACCGCCAACGGGGAGCCCATCCTCTACCCCCATCTTCCCGAGCTCATCGAGGGCCTCGACGCCATCCGCGGACATACCCGTACACTGATCCTGAGCAACGCCTCCACGATCCATCGACCGGAGATCCAAAGATCGCTCATGCGTTTCGATATGGTGAAACTCTCCCTGGACTGTGCAACACCCACCTGCTTCAAACGGATCGACCGTCCCCACAATGACATCGATCTGGAACGGATCAAAAAGGGGATGCTGGAGTTTCGCAAGCACTATTCCGGCGCCCTGATCATCGAAGTCCTCGTCGTAAAAGGCATCAACGACAAAGCCAAAGAGATGGAGGCCCTCAACGACTACCTCCTGCAACTCAGACCCGATCGGATCGATCTGGGGACCATCGATCGACCTCCGGCCTATCGGGTCGAACCGGTCAGTTATCTCCGCCTGCGGGAACTCTCACTCGCCTTCGACCCCTCCCTGCCGGTCCATATCACCAGCCGCCGGGATATCGGAGAACTGAAGCATGAGAGCTACAGTGAGCGGGAGATCCTGGAGACCCTGGCCAAACGCCCCCTCACCCCGGAGGATGTCGATCTTCTCTTCGATGAGGCGAGCCGAGCCCGTTTGGAAAGGCTCCTCGAAAAGGGATCTCTGGAACTGATCGAGAATCATGGAGTGAAATTTTACAGGCCCGTGGGAAAATCTATTGACAAGTAGGACCTTTTTGTCTATAATCTCACCCACATTTCAGCTACTGAAATGTTCTTCTCCATTCCGGATTAGCTCAGCGGTAGAGTAGGCGGCTGTTAACCGCTTGGTCGCTGGTTCGAATCCAGCATCCGGAGCCATTCGAAATCCCCATATTTTTTGATATTTTTATAGAATCAAGTTTTCATCTATTCTTCTGTCTTATGACCCTTTTCACTTCTGTTTTCGACTGCCTCAGCTTCCAATAACCCCTTGAGTCTCCGTGCATCCCGAACGGCATTTCCCTCCCAGTCGTTGTTGAAATAGACAAAGGCTCGATGTCCCCGCTCCAGCTCCTGACGGATCCTTTGGCTCCACTCCATCAAAACATCATCCCCATAGCTGCCCTGATAACGCCCCGAGGGGCCATGCAGGCGGATGTAGCAGAAGTCCGAGGTCGAAAGGATCGGGGTCTCCTTCCTGCCGAAATCGTGCCAACAGTAGGCGACCCGATATTGGCGCAGGAGCGTGAAGACCTCCTCGTCATACCAACTCTCGTGCCGGAATTCGAGAACGAAGCGCCATCGTGGGGGTAACGATGCCAGAAAGTCCGCCAAAAGCTCCACGTCCTTGCGCAGGGAGGGAGGAAGCTGGATCAATATGGCGGCGATCTTGTGGCGCAACGGTTTGAGAAGATGCAGGAAGAGATAGAGATCCTCTTTCACTCCCCTCAGGCGCTTGTAGTGACTGATGCTTCGCGAGGCTTTGAAGCTGAAGAGGAAATCGTCGGGGGAACGTCGCTCCCATCCTTCGACGGTCTTGGCCCGGGGGAGGTGATAGAAAGTGCTGTTCATCTCCACCGTCTCGAATTCCTGCGAAAAGTATTCGAACCAACGACTCTTCGGAATCCCCTCGGGATAGAGGATCCCTCTCCAGTGTTCGTAATAGAATCCCGAGGTCCCGATGTAGGCCCTAGCGTTCATAGATCCCCATCAACTCCGCCTCCGCCAGGACATGCCCCTTCATCGCTTCCAGGATCTGTGTGCGACTCAGACCCGGTTCCAGAGGCAATGGAATATCCAGGGCGTAGAGGCGGAGATAGTAGCGATGGGGTCGGTCCGGAGGGCAGGGGCCCCCGTAGCCGATCTTTCCAAAGTCGTTGATCCCCTGCCGGATCCCCAGCTCCAAAGTCGGGCTCGGGGGGATCCCTTCGGGAAAGCCCCCCAGTTCCGCCGGGATATCGTAGACGACCCAGTGGACGAAGAGACCACCGGGCGCATCGGGGTCCTCCATGATCAAAACCAGGGACCGGGCCCCCTGCGGAACATTCCGAAACGCAAGGGGGATCGAGATGTCTGCCCCCCTACACCCGTATTTCGCCGGGATCTTTCCACCGTTACTGAACGCGGGACTGCTGATCGTCATCTTGCCACCTCCTTGAGCCATCATCGTCGAAAAGAGAAGAAGAGTGAAAACCGATACAAAAAGGCGCTTCATGAAGACTCCTTTCCCAAACTCCGCTATTATACTGCACTCGAAAAAGGGAAAGAATGAAGGAAGAGAAGAATCCGGGGATCTTTTACGCACTGATGGTACTGGCCATGGTAGGCTGGGGAGCCTCCTGGGTCCATGTCAAGTATCTCTCCGAACACATGAGCATCCACGAGATCATCTTTTACCGTTACGCTCTGACGGCTCTGAGCATGCTACCGATCCTCCGGGTTCTCAAACTCCCGCTGCACATCGACCGTAGAACCCTGATCAGTGCCGTCATCGCGTCGGTGATCATGATCCTCTATACCTGGCTCTTCATCGCCGGGACCCATCTGGGGACCGCCGGCCTGGGCGGCGCCTTCGTCACGACCCTGATCCCGATCCTCACCTTCGGTCTGATGGCCGTTTTGCAGCGCAAGCGATTGAGCCGGCGGCAGATCTTCGCCCTGGCACTGGGTGCGGTCGGCGTCATGACCATTCTTAATGTCTGGAGTTTCCACGCCGAACAGATCTTCCGCCTGGAGAATCTCTATTTCATCCTGGCCGCCGCATCCTGGGCGGTTCTCACCATCGTCAGCTCCCGGGGCTCGGATACCCACCCCCTGGTCTTCAGCTTCTGGCTCTATCTGCTGGTGACCCTCTTCGAGGGGATCTTCCTGGTGGATTTCCGGATCGATCCTTTGGCCCAGCCGATCCTGGTGGACTTGAACCTCTTGCTACTGGCGCTGTTCAGTACCACCTTCGCCACTTCGATCTATTTCATCGGTGGGCAGAAACTGGGAGCCGACCGGATCAGCAGCTTCACCTTCCTGGTCCCCTTCAGCGCCATCGGGCTCAGCGCGATCTTTCTGGGTGAATCGGTCAATCTCGGAATGATCGTGGGGACGGTCATGGCGGTGGTGGCGATCCGGATGCTGAACAAACAAAGATGAGAGATGGGAAAAGCAAGGGATAGAAGGGACGTGAAAGGTTTGAGATCTGAACGCTCAACGCTCAGAAATCAACGCTGAGAACTATTTCCCCTCGTTGGCCCAATCGAAGTAGGTGCGGGCCTTATTGATCTCGCTGTAGTCGTAGCGGGTCTCTCCCTCTTTGTTTTTGAGGGTCACGCCATTCTCGTCGGCGGACTCCAAAACCCCTTTGACCTTTCCACCGCCGGAGATCTTCAGTTTTACCCGCTCACCCACGGCGCTCTGGAAATGCCGGGGTTTCTTGAGCGTACGCTCGATTCCGGGAGAGCTGACTTCGAGGAAGTAGTTGCCACTGACGGGGGGATGGACATCCAACAGGGGGGAGAGGTCGTTGGAGATCTCGGCGCAGGTGTCCAGGTCCACCCCGCCCTCTTTGGTGATGTAGACCCGGTAGATGCTCTGTCCGTTCTCCGTCACCGTCTCCGTATCGTAGAATTCGGCGCCGTGGCTGCGGACGACCTTGGCGATCTGCTCCTCAAGATTCATGGCCGATCTCCTTCTCGATCTTTTTGAAAAGTTCGTCGATGCGGCTGATCCGCTCCAATTCGTTGTCGAACTCGAAGGTGAAGTTGGGGGCCTTGAACCAACCCTCCGACTCTTTGACATAGGTTTTGAGGTATCCGGCCACTTTCCGCAGGCGTGCCAGGGCCTCTTCCTGCTCCTCCTCGGAGAGCTCCCCAGGGTCCAGGAAGACCCGGGCGTCGTAGCGTCCCCGGGAGCAGGCCACCTCGGTCACGATAAGGGTGTTGATGCGGTGATCGTCCAGGGTCCCCAACGCTTCGGGGATCAACTCCTTGAGGACCGATTCGGTCCGTTTCCGCTTGATCTCCGCCTGGTTCATAGCGTGGCCTGTTCCTCCACCTCTTTGAAGGTTTCGATGACGTCACCGACCTTGATGTCGTTGAAGTTCTCCAGCATGATCCCGCACTCGTAGCCGGCGCGGACCTCTTTGGCATCCTCGCTGAAGCGCTTGAGGGAACTGATCTTGCTGGTGTAGACGACGACACCGTCCCGGATGAGCCGGGCGCCGGCGTTGCGTTCGATGACCCCCTCGGTGACCATACAACCGGCAATGGTGCCGACCTTGGCGACGGAGAAGGTTTCGCGGACCTCCGCCTGACCGGTCA
The DNA here is from genome assembly GCA_026994745.1 of Campylobacteraceae bacterium. Lineage (GTDB taxonomy): Bacteria > Campylobacterota > Campylobacteria > Campylobacterales > Sulfurovaceae > Nitratifractor. The sequence goes on from JALWPZ010000028.1 coordinate 16,776, forward strand.
CCTCTTCGCTGACGACGGGGCTCATCATACCGCCCAGAAGCGCTTTGACATCGTCGATCATATCGTAGATGATGGAGTAGGTCTTGATCTCGATGCCCAGATCCTGGGCCTTCTTCTTGACCGCACCGGTGGGGCGGACGTTGAAGCCCATGATGATGGCGTTCTCGTCGGCGTCGGCCAAGAGCACGTCGCTCTCGGTGATCCCGCCGACGCCGCCATGGATGATCTCCACCTTGACCTCTTCGTTCTTCAGATCGCTCAGGGCCGACTTGATCGCCTCCAGAGAGCCCTGAACGTCGGCTTTGACAATAAGGGGAAGTTTCTTGATCTTTCCTTCGGCGATGAGGGAGCCCAACTCGTCGAGGGAGACTTTCGTACTCTTGGAGAGCTCTTTGGCCCGTGCGTACTCTTTGCGCTTCTCTGCCAGCTCGCGGGCCTCTTTCTCACTCTCCATGGCCACGAGGACCTCCCCCGCCTGGGGAACGTCATGGAGTCCCACAACGGCGGCGGGAGTGCTGGGCCCGATCTCCTTGGCCCGACTGCCGTCGTCCAGGATCAGGGTCCGGACCCGCCCGAAGGTGGTCCCCACGATGACGTTGTCCCCGACGTGCAGAGTTCCATTCTTGATGATGACGTTGGCCACGGGGCCGAAGCCCTTCTCGACGGAACTCTCGATGACAACTGCCTTGGCCCGGCGGGTGGGATCGGCGGTGAGCTCCATCACTTCCGCCTGGAGCAGGATCGTCTCCAACAGATCGTCGATCCCCTCTCCGGTATGGGAGGAGACCTCTACGGTCTCGTACTCCCCGCCCCATTCGACGGGTAGGATCCCCGCTTCGGCGAGCTGGGATTTGACGTTGTCGGGGTTGGCGGTGGGTTTGTCGATCTTGGTGATCGCGACGACGATGGGTACACCGGCGGCCTGGGCATGGGCGATGGACTCCTTGGTCTGGGGCATCACCCCGTCGTCGGCGGCGACGACGATGATGGCGATGTCCGTCGCCTGGGCACCCCGGGCGCGCATCTCGGTAAAGGCGGAGTGGCCGGGTGTATCGATGAAGGTGATCTTCTTGCCATCCTTCTCCACCTGATAGGCACCCACATGCTGGGTGATCCCGCCGGCTTCCTTCTCCGCGACCTTGGTGGAGCGGATGTAGTCCAGCAGGCTGGTCTTTCCGTGGTCGACGTGCCCCATGATGGTAATGACCGGAGGACGGGGCTCCTCGACAGTGTCGGGCTCCTCATCGTAGGCGGCGACATAGTCCAACGCGTCCAGAGGGTTGATGGTCTCCACCTCTACATCGAACTCCTCGGCCAGGATCTCGATGGAGTCCTTGTCCAGGAAATCGTTCTTGGTCACCATGGTTCCCAGGGAGAAGAGGACCTTGACCACCTCTCCCACACTCTTGCCCACCTTCTCGGCGAACTCGTACACTCTCACATCTTCGGGAATTCTGACCACGCTGACCTTTTCTGTATTCTCTTGTTTCGCATATTTTCTGCGTTTTCCACGGCGGCGGATATTCCGGCCTCCGGGGCGGTTGGGGAAGTTACGTTGCTGCATTCCTCCCAACCCCTGTGCCGCGCGGCGCTTGGCTTCCGCCCGGCGACGCTCTTCCTGGCGCTGCTGCTCCTCGAAGATGTTCTTGTCGGAGAAGTCCAAAAGAACGATCTCCTCCTCTTCGTAGAGCTCGGTGCTTCCACCCAGGTCTCTCTCTCCGAGGATCTCCAGCTTCTCGCCGACCGATTTAGCCTCGGCGGGACCTTTTTTCTTTTTCTTTCGGGAGGGGGCGGCGGGGATCTCTCCCAGAGAGATCTTCTTCTGCTTTCCGGGAGCGGGGCGAGCCTTCTTGACGATGGTGATCCCCTTGCGCAGCTTGGGTGCGGAACGTCGGGGCTCTTCCACGGGCGCCTCGGCGCTCTCTTTGGCGGTCGCGGTGATTCCGGCCCGCTTCCGTGCAGGTTTGGGAACGACCTTCTCCTCCACCGGCTCTTGCACCGGAGTCTCCTGGGGTGCCTCCTCGACCACTTCGGCCGCTACCTCCGTTTCCGGGGCCGGGGTGCCTTCGCTCTTTTCGGGCGCCGCTTCCTCGCTCTCCTCTTCCGCAGTCGGCTCGGAAGCTTCGTTCCCCTTCTCCGCGGCTTCGGCTTCGGGAGCCTTCTCTTCGCTCTTCTTGGCTTTCTTCTCTCCCGGTTTGGGTAATCCCGCGGGCCATTGCCCCGTCATTACGTAATCCATGAGCATCGCTGCCTGGTCCAGCGTAACGGAACTTCCCGCCACTTTGACATTGAACCCGAGCTCTTTCGCCTTGGCCAGCAGCTCGCTGTTGGACATCCCGGCTTCGGCCGCGACCTCCTGGATCTTGACTTTATCCATCGGTACTTAACTCCTTTATCAAGGTGAAGAATTCCTCTTCGTTGAACTTGAATCGTTTGATCAATTTTCGGATCCTCTTCGCATCCAGGCTGCAGTCGCGGCAGAGATAGAAGCTACGCCCCTCTCCTCGGTACGCAACGGCCCGTTTGCCATCCAACTGTAGTCTGATGAGTGTGTGCTGGGATTCTCTGTTTCTGCAGGCAATACACATTCGAATAGGATTCTTTTTCATGGGGATTATAGCAGAATTCCTACGGCTTTCCAATGACACCCACGTTGTCCAGGGAGTGGGTCATGATCCGGAACTGGGGAAATCGCTCTTCCAGCGCCCGATGCAACGCGGGAGCGTCGTCGGCATAGGCCAAATTGAAGAAGGTCGAACCGCTTCCCGAAAGAGTGCTCATCAACGCACCCTTCTCCAGGGCCAGCTTCTGGACCTCGAAGAGTTCGGGCATCATCCGCATCCGTCGCTCCTGATGGATCTTGTCCTTGGCCGCGATGCGGAGCTGATCCCAGGATTCGCTCATAAAGAGCGCCGTCATATAGGCCGCCCGGGAGAGGGAGAAGACCAGCTCCTCCTTGCTGTAGTGCTTGGGAAGCACATGACGGGAACGGTTGGTGGAAATGGTCCGATCCGGAACCACCAGGACGGCACGCAGATAGGAGGGGAGCCGGCGCTTTTTGCTGTAGACCCGGTCCCCCTCCAGGCAGGCGACGTTGAATCCCCCCATCACCGCCGGGGTGATATTGTCCGGGTGGTGTTCGTAGCGCAGGGCCAGATTGAGGATCCGCCGTTTGTTGTATTTGATCCCCGCCGCCAGATGCGCCCCGGTGATCGCCGCCACGATCACCGCCGAAGAGCTCCCCAGTCCGCGGGAGATGGGGATGCGGTTGGTGAATTCGAACCGGAAGGCCTTTTTGGATCCGTTGGTCAGTCGCCGATACTGGTCGTTGAAGATGTGCAGGAAGAGGGAGTTCTTCTTGATCCGGGGGTTCTCCGCCCCCTCCCCTTTGGTGGAGATGCTCAGAAAACGGGAGGGTTTGATGACGATCTCGTTGCGCAGGTCGATGGCGAGTCCCAGGGTGTCGAAACCGGGACCGAGATTGGCGCTGGTGGCGGGGACGCTGATATGCACGATCGGCCTTTGTTTCAGACGGCGGGGATCCGATAGTCCGGGGTCCGCTCCTCCTGGATCTCGAGGGAGTCCAGGCACTCGGGCATCCCAAACGACTGGGGGATCCTCTCCTCGTATTTTCGTGTAATTATAGTCTCTTTTTCTTTGACGAAATAGAGCTTGCCCATCGCCTTGAGGGGTTGCCCACCATTGAGGGAAAAGGCGCTGACGGCCGCGAAGGGGATCCCCCGGCTCATCTCCAGGGTCCGCAGCGTGATGTAGGCGAGCTTGATCCCCATGTAGCTGCCGGGGCCGTTGGCGTAGAGGATCCGCTCGATCCTCTCCTCATCCAGGAGTCTGTTCAAGGTCTCCACGAGACGATCGGAGACATACCCCTCCTCTTCCCAGCTGCGGATCCGATGCCCCTCGCCGTCGTAGAGGCCCAGCTGTAGGGGATTGGCGATCGGATTGATCAGGAGGGTCCGCCCTTTCGGGTCAGGCAAAGCAGCGCTCGTAGTGGGGGACTTTCGCCGTACCGAGGGTGACGATCTCGTAGTTGGCACTCTCGGCGAAGAGCGCCAGGGTCAATTTGTGGTTCAGGTCGTGGCTCCCGGCGAAGGAGCGGTATCGCCCCAGCAGGTTGTATCCCGACACCATCATATCTCCCATGGCGTCGAGGATCTTGTGACGGACGAACTCGTCGGGGTAGCGCAGGCCGTCGCTGTTGAGGACCCGTTCGTCGTCCAGGCCGATGGCGTTCTCCAGGCTCGCGCCCAGAGCCAGGTTCTGGCTCTGCAGATACTGGATATCCCGGGCGAAACCGAAGGTCCGGGCCCGGGCGATCTCCTCGGTGTAGGAGCGTCGGGTGAAATCGAATCGAAATCGCTGACGACCGATGGCGGGGTGGGCGAAATCGATCTCGAAATCGAAGCTGGCCGTTTCGGAAGGCTCCAGCCGGACGAATTTCTTCCCTTCCCGTATTTCCACGGGTCTGCGAATCTTCAAAATTCTCTTGGGCTGATCCAATTCCCGAAGTCCCGCCTCGTCCAGCAGGAGGCAGAAGGAGATGGCACTTCCGTCCATGATGGGCATTTCGTTCCCCTCCAGGATCACCCGGAGATTGTCGATGCCATAGGCGTAGAGAGCGGAGAGGAAATGTTCGATGGTGGAGATGTATCCATCAGGCGTACCGATGACGGTGGCCATGCGGGTATCGATGACCGATTCGGTCTTCAGAGGGATGCTGCGGCCCAGATCGCTGCGGTAAAAGATGATCCCGCTGTCCGCATCCATGGGCTCGATGCGCAAGCGGACCGACTCCCCTTTGTGCAGGCCGATCCCGACCACTTCTACCGGCCGGTTGATTGTCCGTTGATACATTCTTACCTTTCCATCGACGCTGATGGGCCTTATTGTATCCAAAATTTTCTCGGAGGCGAAATCACTCCTTGGTTTTGCTCCGGCTGGCCAGGATCCGGTCCGCTCGCTGAAAGACCCGGTCGATGTGACTTTTGATCCAATTGGCCTTCATCCAATCCATGGGCAGAACCTCCACCCCCTGGACCAGCATCCCGAAATGGAGATGATCCCCCAGGGCCAGACCGCTCGTTCCGGTCTTGGCGATCACTTCTCCGGCACGGACCTTGTCACCGGGGGCCACCAACAGGGAGGAGCAGTGGCCGTAGATCGTATAGAGGCCGAATCCATGGTCCAGGATCGGCATGTTCCCATAGATGCCGTTGTAGGAGGCAAAGACCACCGTGGCGGGATTGGAACTGACGATGGGAGCGTTCCGGGTACTTGCCAGATCGTACCCCAGGTGATAGGAGCGGGAGACTTCCACGTTCCGGTCCCGATAGTAATAGTGCCGCTCGTCACCGAAATCGGCGACCCGCTTGGCGTTTTTCAAGGGATAGAAGGCCCGCAGACGCCATCGGTCGAAATCGACGGGGGTCACCTTGGAGCTGTGACGGTGGATCAGCGCCTCGTTGGCCTTGCGCATTCCCTCGTTGACGGCACGGAAACGCTTGAGCGGATCCTTGATTTTGGAGGCATCCGGGTCCTGGGAAGCGATCTGCGCAATCTTGCCTTTGAGGAAACGGTCGCTCAACTTGATCCAGGATTGACGATAGTTGCGCCGGATCGTTTCGATGGGCACCCGAAGAACGCTGCGATTTCCCGCCAGGTCCGTGGCGACGATCTCGATGCGGAAACCTTTCTTCTGAAAGGGCCATGCCAGCAGCGTGGCATAGGTTCCCTCCTGCTTGTAGGGAAGGACCTTCCACTTCCGCCCTCCGGCCTCTACGTACACACTTTCGAGATGGGGATCCCGGGCCTGAAAGATCAGAAGGGCGCTGCCTCCCCGGACGATGCTGGGACTTTTGGCGAGCACGCCGAGTGCGGGCGGGGTCCGATCGACTAGGATCTTCGACGAAGCCTGGACCCGGTTGCCCTTCCCGAAGTTCCAGAGACTCCGGTCGACCAGTTCCACCTGCAACGTCCAGGGGGCCCGTTTGGGATCCAATCCCACATGCTCCGGGATCCGTACCGGGATCTTGGCGTCCCGAAGCCCTTCGACGAAATCGCCGGAGGCCAGTTCGATCCGTTTGATCCTGTCGGTCAGGTAGACGCGGTAGCTCCCCAAACCCTGATTGTCCCGTGCCTGAATTTCGATCGTCTCTTTGGGATTCCAATATTGGCTCTTGCTCAACTCGACCTGCGGTGGAATCCGCTCGAACTTCGGAGAGAACCAGACATAGGCCGCCCCACCTCCGACCAGCAGCAGAAAGAGAAGAAAGAGGATCCACCCCTTCCCTCCTCTTCGGCGTCTCGATCCATAGTAGTTTCGTCGTCTCATGATCGGCTCAATACTCCTTCGCTTGCGATTCGTTCCAACAGCTCTTCGATCACCTTCCCACTTTCACGGCCGGGGACCTCGAAGCCGGCGGCTTCCCGGTGCCCGCCGCCACCGAAGGCTCTGGCCACGGGAAGCAGGTCGAGTCCTTTGGAGCGCAGCGAGACTTTGACCTCCCGGCTCATCTCCACCACCAGAGCGGCCACTTCCACCGTCACCAGGGAACGGGCGTAGTCGACCACCCCGTCCAGGTCGCTGGCCTTGGCGCCCGTTGCGGCCAGATCCTCCCGGGTGATCCGCATGATCGCCACCTGGGCGTTTTCGTAGAGTTGCAGAGATTCCAGAGCCTTGCCCAGGACCCGCAACGAAGCCAAGGAGCGGCGCTGAAGCATCTGCTGGGCGACATAGGCCGGCCGGACCCCCCGTCCGATCATCGCCTGGGCCAGGGTGAAGGTTCCTTCCGTGACGTTGGAGGTCGTAAAATGCCTCGTATCGGAGATCAACGCGGCGTAGAACGCCTCCGCGCTCTCCCTCCCGATGGGGAGCCATCCGTCGAAGAGCCGAAAGGCCACCTCCGAGGAGCTGACGGCGGAGTCGTCGACGAGATTGAGGGTCCCGAAACGGGTATTGCTGCTGTGGTGATCCAGGTTGACGATCGTTCTGCCTTCGAGCCCCTCGAAGCCCAGGCGATCCAGGCTCCCACAGTCGCAGCTGACGATCAGGGAATGGTCGTAATCCATCTTCCACTTGATCTTTTGGAACCCCTGGAGGAAATCGAGGGTATGGGGAAGCTCCCGGCTGGCGTTGGCGATCTCCACCCTCTTTCCCAGGCCCCGCAACAGGTGGTAGACCCCCAAAGAGGTCCCGATGGCATCGGGGTCCGGTCGGATATGAGAAAGTACGGTCACCGTGGAGAAGCGCTCCAGGAGCTTCTGCAACTCCTGTCGGGCCACTTCCCAGTCGACCCGTTGTTCCGTGCTCATCCCTCCACCCGCATGGAGAGATCGGGCCAGACAGCCTGATGGATGACGCTGCCGGAGCTGATGGCGTCGATCCCCGTCGCAGCGATCGCTTCGATGGTCTCCAGAGTGACGTTGCCGCTGGCCTCCATCAGAATATGGGGATAGTGTTCGTTTCGGAACTCCACCGCCTTTCGCATCTCCTCCAGAGGCATGTTGTCGCACATGACGATATCGGCTCCCAGGGACATCGCCCGCTCCACCATCCCCAGATCCTCGCATTCGATCTCGACTTTGGCAGTGAACGGGATCTTGTGCCGGACCTCCTTCATGAAGGCCTCCAGATCCTCGATGGCCCGCAGATGGGTATCCTTGAGCATCAGGCAGTCGTCCAGGCCCATCCGGTGGTTCTGCCCTCCGCCGCAACGCACCGCGTACTTCTCGAAGGCCCGCAGGCCCGGGCGGGTCTTGCGGGTATCGAGGAGTGCACAGTCATAGGGAGCCAGTTTCTCCACATACCGGGCCGTCAGGGTGGCGATGCCGCTGGCGTGCAGGGCGAAATCAAGGATCGAGCGCTCCAGGGAGAGCAGATCCCTCGATTCGCCACGGAGCTCCAGGAGCCGGTCGCCCGCCCGAAACGTCTCTCCATCCTCGATCCGCCACTCCAGGGTGATGTCGTAGAGGGCTTCCACCGCCTCGATGTACTCCCGCCCGGCGAAGACCCCGTCGCTCTTGGCCAGGATCTTGGCCTGAATGGGGCGGGATTCACCGATCCGGGCGAAGAGGTCCCCTCGTCCCAGATCCTCTTCGATGGCATTGCGGACGAAGGCCTCGATCTGACGCTGGGCGACTCTCATTGCACTTCCAGCATCCGCTCGAGGGCCAGGCGGGCGTAATGGACCGTCTCGTCGTCGACGAAGATTTCGTTGATGGGCTTGCCCTCCTCGATGGACTTGAGGGTGAGGTAGAGATCCTCCAGGGTCGTTTCGTTCATGGTCGGGCACTCGGGTTTGGTGGAGGAGAGGACGTAGGTGTTCTTTTTCCGCAGTCGATGGACCAGATTGTATTCGGTCCCCACGGCCACCTTCTGCTCCGGGTCGAGCTCGCTGACATACTTGATCAGCTGGGAGGTGGAACCGACGAAATCGGCCACGGCCACCACCTTGGGGTCACACTCGGGATGCACGGCGATCTTGATATCGGGATAACGACGGCGGTAGAACTCCACATCGTCCACGGTAAAGAGCTGGTGGACGGAGCAAAAGCCGTTGAAGCAGAGCACGTCGGCCTCTTTGGGATCGCAACCCTCCTCCCCCACGACACAGGATTTGAGCCCCATCATGTTGGCGACGTTCTGTCCCAGGCAGCGATCGGGGACGAAAAGGATCTTTTTTCCGCTTTCCAATCCCTTCTCAATGATCTTTACGGCGTTGGAGCTGGTACAGACCAGCCCCCCCATCTTCCCCACTTTGGCTTTGACCGTGGCGTCGGAGTTGATGTAGGTGATGGGCAGCAGATCCTCCCGGCTCACCCCGCCCCTCTCGATCGCTTCGACGGTCTCGTCGTAGTAGCTGCCGTCGATCATCCTCGCCATGGCGCAGCAGGCGATCTTGGGCATCAGCACCCGCTTCTCGGGGGCGATCACCTTGACGCTCTGCCCCATGAAGCCCACTCCGCAGAAGACCACCCAGGGATTCTTGTCGGCTTTGCATTTACGGGCCAGCTCCAGGCTGTCGCCGGTGATGTCGGCCATCTCGAAGACCTCGTCCCGCTGGTAGTAGTGGCCGACGACGGTGACGTCCAACTCTTTTTTCAATCGCTCGATCTCGGCGCGATAGTCGATGCTCATTCACGGTCCTTCCGGAAAATTTCTGAATTATACAATAGTGGGAAGTCGTTTGGCGTTTGCCCTTGGGGTTTGACCCTCCTCTTCGATCTTTGGTATACGCACTTCCTTCTATTGCGAGAATGCCTCGGCCTTCGCCAGACTCTTTACGATAAAATAGCGTCCACAAACAAGAATCAAGGCTGTCTCAACCATGGAAATCCTCGGAAATCTGAACGTTCAACTCTACCTAGCCGCTTACCTCATCGCCGGCATCCCCTTCGGCTATCTCTTGGCCAAGATCTTCGCCGGGGTGGACATCAAGCAGGAGGGCAGCGGCAACATCGGCGCCACCAACGTCCTGCGTGTCCTCAAGCAACGGGATCCCTCCCTGGCAAAAAAACTGGGAGCGGCGACCCTCTTCCTCGACGCCATCAAAGGGATCGTCGTACTGCTCATCGCCAAGATGGCCGGAGCCGAACCCCAGACCCTCTGGACCGTCGCGGTGCTGGCGGTCTGGGGGCACTGTTTCAGTATCTTTTTGAATTTCGAAGGGGGCAAGGGGATCGCCACTGGCTTCGGGGTCCTGCTCTTTCTACTGCCGGTCCCCACACTGATCGCCCTGGCCGCCTGGGCTATCGCCGCCAAGACGATCAAGATCTCCTCCCTCTCTTCCCTGATCGCCCTAGCGACGCTCCTGATCGCCGCCTACGCGATCTATCCCGACGGAATCCCCGGCATCGGCACCCACGCGCCGGTCTGGATCATCGCTATCACGGTTTTCTACAAGCATATCCCCAACCTGGTCCGCCTGATCCGCAAAGAGGAAGCCCCCGTCGCATGAGAATCGAAATCCATTCTCTGCAGATCGACGCCGTCATCGGTATCCTTCCCAAAGAGCGGGAAACCCCCCAACGCATCGTCGCCGATCTGTGGGCCGAGTACCGCTACGAAGCGGGTGCCTATCTCGACTACGCCGCCATGGCCGAAACGATCCGCTACCACCTGGTCAGGGAAAAATTCGGCCTTCTCGAAGAGGCGCTCCTCTCATTGAAAGAGCGGATCTTCGAAGAGTATCCCCTTGTCGAGAAGCTAGAACTCCGCCTCGAAAAGCCGGATATCCTCGAGCGTTGCCGCGTCGCCGTTTCCGGACATTGGGGTCGAGGGATCGACTCGTCAAAAATCGATCCCGACTAATCTTCTTTCGACTCTTCCGAACCGAAAGTCTTTCGCAAGCCCTCGATCAAAGCCTTTTTCTCTTCATCGCTGAGCCGAGCCTCCAGATGCATCAACGTGTAGATCGCCATGGGCATTTCTCCCTCCTCCACCTCCTTGGCTGCTTCGTCCCCTTTGTTCTTTTTCTGCACTCCCCAGAGGGAGACGTTGAAATGTTCCCGCCCTTCCTCGACATCGTGGGTCACCAGCCAGGAGATGGGGGCGACGTTCGCGTAGGCGGGCCAGCGGGTCCGGTTGCTGTGGCAATCGGCGCAAGCCCGATCGAAAAGAGCTTTGGTACGGGGAGAGTCCCATCGCGGCTCTTTGATCACGGGAGGATTGTAATGGTCCCGGCCGTAGGGGACAAACTGGATGGCCACGGCAAGTCCGACGATTATCAAAACGACCTTCGTGCTTTTTTTCATCGAAAGGATCCTTATTGTTTATGATAGATACACTCTATCAAGGCAAAATGAAACGAAGATGAAACGCTCAGAGCAGAACTTCCACCGTCGTCCCTTCGCCTTCGGTGGAACGGATCTCCATCTTCCCGCGATGGAGGCTCACGGCACGCTCGGCGATGGAAAGCCCCAGACCGAAGCCCAGAATTCGTCGACTACGGGCTTCGTCGACGCGATAAAAACGTTGGGTGAGATAAGCCAGCTTCTCTTTTGGAATGCCGGGGCCGCGGTCCCGGACACGGAAGCGGATCTTTCTGTCGTCTCTTTCGAGTAAAATATCGATCACCGTTTCGTCGGGGCTATATTTGATGGCATTCTCAACGAGGTTACCGAAGAGCGCGGCCAGCAGCGTGGGATTTCCCCGGTACTCCAGTGGGGATTCGATCGTCGCATGCAGCTCGATGGATCGTTCCTCGGCGAGAGGGCGTAGCTTCTCCAGGGTCCCTTCCAGCAGCCGGTCCAGGCGCAACGTTTCGAAACTTTCGCCCACATTTTCCGGGGAGTAGCGACTCAGCAGCAGCAAGCCTTCGCTCATCCGTTCGATGAAGCTCGTCTCACGGGCCAGGCGTTCCAGAACGTCACGGCACTCCTCGGGGCGGCGATCCCGGCGGAGGGCCAGCTCGATCTCTCCCTTCATCACCGTCAGGGGGGTGCGCAGTTCGTGGGCCAGGTCGCTGTTGAAGCGCTCGAGGGTCTCCACCCCCTCCCTCAGGCGCAGGATCATCGCATTGTAGGCGTCGGTCAGGGCCTGGATCTCATCGTCCCGGTCGGGAGCGGGAATGGTTCGGGAGAAGTTGTCCACCCGCACCTGTCGGATCGAATCAGTCAGGAGATGGATCGGCTCGAAAATCCGTCCGATCAGGCGCCATGCCATCCAGAGTAGAATCAGTGTCAGGGGGATCAGAACCGCCGCGAAGATCTCCATCATCTCCACCGTCTCGTTGGGAATCTTCAGTCTCTGCAACACGACGGCACCAGGGAAGGGACGCTCGAACCGTTCCCAGTAGCAGGCATTCAGCCGCTCGCCTCCCTGCAGGAGAAACTCCTGGCCGTTGCTCTCCAGAGGACGGCAGATCCCGGGACGGTACCCGGGGGTGCTGGCGACGATCTGGCCTTCACGGATCAGCGCCGCCTCGGTGTGGAGGGGGAAGTGCAGAACGATGACGCCGTCACGGACCGCCGTCTCCTTGCCCAGTAGCCGTCCCTCCGCCTCCAGGGCTGTCTCCCGGAGTTCCGCCAGGACTTTGTGCTGCAGATTCTGTCGGGAGAGGCTGTAGAAGAGCCAGGCGAAGCTCCCCATCAGCAGCAGGAGTAATAGCGAAAAACGGAGCATCAGCCGCGTACGCAGACTCGTGTTCTTTTCAGACATCGAGAATGTACCCCATCCCCCGACTGGTGCGGATCCGCTCTTTTCCGATCTTTTTGCGCAGGTTGTAGACGGTCACCTGGATGACGTTGCTCTGAAGAAAAGTTTCGCTCTCCCAGAGCCGGGTTTCGATCATCTCCCGGGAGACCGGCGCCCCCCGATGTTTGAAGAGAAAGAGCAGCAGCTCGTACTCTTTGCGCTTGAGTTCGATCTCCTCTCCCTCGAGCCATACCCGGCGCAAGGCGAGATCCAGGCTCAACGGCCCCGCCTCGAGCCGGTTGCCCGCGCTCCCCAGACTTCGGCGATAGAGGGCTCGGATCCGCTCGATCAGTTCCTCCAGGCTGAAAGGCTTGGGCAGATAGTCATCGGCCCCTATACGCAAGCCTTCGATCCGGTCGTCGACTTCGCCTCGGGCGGTCAACATCAAAACCGGAATATCGACGCCCTTTCGCCGAAGGCGTTCGAGCAACTTCGGCCCGCTGATTCCCGGCAGCATCCAGTCGAGGATGATCAGGTCGAA
>JALWPZ010000029.1 GCA_026994745.1 Campylobacteraceae bacterium
TCATTTCTGTCAGGTAGTCGAACAGCAGTTTCGCCATCCGCTCCTGTGCGATCTTCCATGTCGCCGCAGTCTGGCCGTAGAGCCACTCGCTGAACTGTGAAAATTCTTCAAACACTTTTCCGTCCTCCCACAGCAGCCTGACGCTTTGCGTGAAGTTGCCGCTGTTGTAGAGGATGTCCCAGTAGCGGGCGAAGCGTTTCATCCGCTGAATTTCCTTGAACGACACATCCGCCGTTTTGAGCACATCGTACGGCGGAGTGTCGCTGTAGACCATGCCGAACGGATCGTCGTGGCGCGCAATCGTCGTGCCCGAGAGTTTTTTGAGAATGCCGATCTGGATCTCGCCGCCGCTCCACGAGACGAGGGTGTCGAGGTTGCGCCCGAAGCTTTCCAGCGATTCGCCGGGCAGGCCGACGAGCAGGTCGAGGTGCAGGTGGGCGTGGGTGTGCCGCTCGAGGAACTGCAGGTTTTCTTTGATCTTTTCCAGCCGCAGCGGACGGTGGATGTTGTCGGCGATGTCGGGGTTGAGTGTCTGGATGCCGATCTCGAGCTGCAGCCGTGCCGGGCCGAATCGCGCAATCCGCTCGCGCAGCGCTTCGGGAAAATGATCCGGGATCACCTCGAAATGCAAAAAGAGCGGTTCGTCTTTGGCGAGGAAAAAGTCGAGGATGCGGTTGGAGTAGGCGAGTTTGAGGTTGAAGGTGCGGTCGATGAACTTGAAACTGCGTACCCCGCGCCGCCAGAGCTTCTCGAACTGTTCGATCATTATGTCCATATCGAAATAGCGCATCCGGTCGTCGACGGCGGAGAGACAGAACTCGCACAGAAACGGGCAGCCGCGCGAGGTCTCGACGTAGACGTAGCGGTGGGCGATGTCGTTGTCGTCGTAATAGTCGTAGGGCAGGGCGATGCTTGATAGGTCGACCATCGGGGCTTTGATGTCACGCGTTTGCGGCGGCCGGCCGGCGAGGATGTCGCGGCACAGCTCGTACAGAACGATCTCCCCTTCGCCGCTGACGATATAGTCCGCCGGCGAGAGGTCGACGCGGTGGGGCCGGTGTGCCGCTTCCGGCCCGCCGAGAACGATGATAGTCTTCGGAGAAACTTTTTTGATGACCGCGATCAGCTCCGCGACGTCCGAGGCGTTCCAGATATAGGTGCTCACCGAAACGATCTTCGGCGCTTCGTCGAGGATGCGCTCGGCGATCTGCTGGATATTCTCGTTGATAACGAACTCCCGGATGACGGCATCGCTTTTGAGCTCGCGCAGGTTGGCATAGAGATAGCGCAGCGCCAGCGAAGCGTGGCTGTAGCGGGAGTTGAATGTGGTCAGGACGATGGAATGCATGGGGTATTCTATCGCGTTTCCGCTTCCCGTTTCCCGTTTCCTGCTCCCCGTTCTCCGTTCCCCGTACCCCGTTCCCGAATCTTCCCTTCGTATTTGCTTCGCAACCACCGGTCGGCGGGATAGAACAGCCGGTAGATGACGGGGACGACGACGAGGGTGAGCAGCATCGAGCTGAGCAGACCGCCGATGATCGAGATCGCCATCGGGGCTTTCGTCTCGCTACCGAATCCGTTCCCTACCGCCAGCGGCAGCATGGCGAAGATCATCGCGAAGGTGGTCATCAGGATCGGGCGCAGCCGTTTTTCCCCGGCTTCGAGCAGGGCGTCGTCGACCTTTTTGCCCTCTGCGACGGCGGCGTTGACGAAGTCGACGAGCAAGACGGCATTTTTGCCGACCATCCCCATCAGCAGGAAAAAGCCGATCATGACAAAGAGGCTGAAGTGCTCATGGGTCATAAAGAGCGCGACCAGTACGCCGGTGATGGAAAGCGGCAGCGCCATCATGATGACAATAGGCTGGATCAGCGACTCGTACAAGATGGCGAGAATGATAAAGATCATGATGACCGACAGCCCCAGCGCGGCGACGAAGGCTTTGCCGGTTTTTTCCATCTCTTCGGCGAAGCCGGTGAAACGGTAGCCGACCCCCTGCGGCAGAAGCTCGTCGATCTTCGCACGGGTATAGGCGACCGCCCCGCCGAGATCGAGTCCGAAGAGATCGGAATAGATCGCCAGGTCACGATCTATTC
>JALWPZ010000030.1 GCA_026994745.1 Campylobacteraceae bacterium
CCCCCTCGATGTAGGCGGGGATATCCACGTGGGAGGGACACATATCTATGCAGGGGGCCGTCACCTTGGCGATGTAATTGATCTCGGCGTCGTAATGGAGGGATTTTTTCTGTTCAAGAATGCACTCGTCGAACTGACCCTTGTAGAACTCCATCAGGTCGAGGATCGGCTTGGGAACGGTCCGTCCGATCTCGCACTTGGAGGTGAGCATCATGGTTTGGGAGACTTCCCGCAAATGCTCGACGTCTTCGAAACTCCCCTCTCCCCGGGCGATCTTGTCCAGGAGGTCGTAGAGGATTCGCCCTCCCCAGCGCCCGGGGGCGCAGCGCCCACAGGCCTCCGAGTACTGCTGATAGGTGGCCGCGTACTCCGTCGCCAGGCGCACGGCGTCGATCCCTTCGTCGAAGATTGCCACACCGTCCCAGCCGATGAAAGCCTTCGACGGAGTCCCCTCGTCGTAGTTCTCCGGCAGTTTGAAGGCGGATTCTTCCCACGCTTCGGGGGCTTTGCCGCGGTTGTCGATCCGCTCGCCCCGCCAGGTGGAAAACAGGACCCGTGCCATCAGTCAGCCTTTCTCTTCACCACGATGGTCCAGTCGACTTCGGTGAACTTCAGGGAGTTCATCAGCTCGTGGCCCCGCTCCTTGACCAGGTCGGCGCTCTTCTGAATCGGAGAAAAATCCCCGATCTCAAAAAGGAAGATCCCCACTTCCGCCGGTTTGAGATCCGTCTCGATCAATTCGATCATCCGATCGTAGAAATTCTCGTGAAGGTGTCGCAGATCGTATCGTTTCATGCTCTTTTCCTTTCTACTCCGTCGGATCTATCGGTCGACTTCGCCGAAGACGATGTTGGTACTTCCGATGATGGTAACCACATCGGCAACGTAGGTCCCTGGCAGAATGTCCTGCAGAATTCCCGTGTGGAAGAAGCTCGGCGCCCGGGCCTTCAGGCGGTAGGCGTAGGGTTCCCCTTCGCTGCGAATCCAGAATCCCAGTTCTCCCTTCGGTGACTCGGTGGGGGCGTAGACGGTCCCCTTGGGAGGGCGCATCCCCTGGGTCACCAGGACGAAGTGCTGCATCAGCGCGTAGTTCTGGGTCATGATCTCCTCTTTGGGGGCGGAGATGTACTGGGGAGCGTGGGCCATCAGCTGAGAGTCGGTCTTGGCGTACATACCGATGAGCTGACGCAGGATCCGCACCGACTGCTTCATCTCCTCCATGTAGAGGCGATAACGCCCGTAACTGTCGCAACGGTCACTGACGGGGATGTCGAAATCCAACTCTCCGTAGAGTTCGTAGGGCTCCTCTTTCCGGATGTCGTACTCGATCCCGGACCCACGGAGCATCACCCCGGTGCATCCCCAATCCAGGGCCTGCTCGGGGGTGACGATCCCCACATCCTCCAGACGCATGCGCCAAATCCGGTTCTCCGTCAGCAGATCCTCGTAGAGCTTGATCTGCTCGGGAAGCTTGTCGATGAAGGTGGTCAGATCGCTGAGCCATCCCTCGGGTAGATCCAGGGGAACCCCGCCGATGCGCACCGCCGAGTGGGTCAGGCGCGCCCCGCAGTAGTCTTCCATCAGGTCCATGGCGAACTCCCGCTCCCTAAAGGCGTAGAGGAAGATCGACATCGCCCCGACATCCAAGGCATGGGTCGCCAGGAAGAAGAGGTGGGAGATGATCCGGTTGAGCTCCAGGAGCATGGTGCGGATCACCTGGGCCCGACGGGGAACCTCCAGGCCTATCAGCCGCTCCACGGCCAGGGCGAAGGCGTAGTTGTTGGAGGTGGAGGCGATGTAATCCATCCGGTCGGTGGTGGGGAGAAACTCGTTGTAGATCATGTTCTCCCCCATCTTTTCGATCCCCCGGTGGAGATAGCCGATATCGGGATGGGCCTTGACCACCTGCTCGCCTTCGAGCTCCAGGATCAGACGGAGCTGTCCGTGGGCCGAGGGATGCTGGGGGCCAAAGTTGATCACCATGGTGTTGTCGTCGCGCTCGAACTCCAGATTCTCGAAGAAGGGTCTGAGTTTGTTGGGTTGCTGCTGCATGACGGCTCCTACTTTCTTTTGTCCAGGACTTTGTGGGGCCCCTT
>JALWPZ010000031.1 GCA_026994745.1 Campylobacteraceae bacterium
TCTTGTAATTGTAGAGGGGATCGTCCAGGAGCTTCATGAGCGTGGCGAAACGGGAACGGTTCTGGGGTCCGACCCAGAAGGGGCGGTTCTTGTGCCATGCGTAGAGTTCGGAGAGTTGGGCCCGATGGCGGCTTTTGAGCTTGTTCGCCAACGTGTCAGCGATCTCCGAAGTCACGGAATTGCCGGGAGTCGGCACCGGGGTGCCGGGAGCGGCGGGAAGCAGGGTAGCCAGAACGAGTAGTAGGGATAGAATCTGTTTCACGGAACCTCCAGGGTGGGGTGGGTCGCTGCCTTCCCTTGCGGGAGAGCGAAATAGTGGATGGTACTCTTCGATCGTGGAGCGTTTATGGAGTCTCCTCCCGATAGAGAGAATTTTCAAAGAGATAGCGGTGATCCTCGGGAAGCGTGTCAAAGATCGTGTAGGCGAGTTTCCGGATCTCCCAGAGGGCGGCCTTGTTGCTGCGCAGATGGAGGAAGTTCTGCAGACTTCGGGCGTTGAGGGTCCAGGTGAGTTCGGTCTTGTAGCATTCGGGCAGGGCGAATTTGGCGTAGTCGTTGCTGATCCCCTGTTTGAGGAGCTCCTGCAGGTTGTTCAGGGCGCGGATCGAGGCGCGGTCCACCTCCTCGTGGTGGGTCAGAACGATGAAACGGGAGGCCCCCTCGAAATCCCCTTCATCGAAGGGTTCGCACTCCTTGAGCTCCTTGAGGGTGTAGCGGGTGCTCTTGACGCTGAGGCTGGCCATCCGATGGCGGGCCAACTCCTGGAGCAGGGCCCGGCTGATCCCCTGGATGTAGAAGGTGTAGACCAGGTGCTCCAGGGTCGAGGCGTGTTTGAACTTGTTGCCGACCCGGTCGATAAGGGCCCGGTCCTTCTCTCCTCCGTCGTCGCTTTTGTCGAAGCTCTGCCAACAGGTACGGATCGCGTGGGCGCAGACCTCCAGTGGCGTATAGTGCAGCAGTGTTACCTTCATGATCCTCTCCTGGGGCGATTGGATACAATTATAGCCAATTCCCCCCAACGAAGGATGCGTATTTTCCATGGATCCCACTCAACGTTTTCACCCTCTTCAGAATGATTTCCGCGATCCCTTCTCCCGGGACCGGGACCGGGTGCTTCACTGCAGCTCCTTCCGCCGCCTGGAGTACAAGACCCAGGTCTTCCTCAACCACGAAGGGGACTATTTCCGCACCCGACTGACCCACTCCCTGGAGGTGAGCCAGATCGCCCGGACCCTGGCCCGGATGCTCCGACTGGACGAAACCCTGGCGGAAGTGATCGCCCTCTCCCACGACCTGGGCCACACCCCCTTCGGCCACGTGGGGGGAGATAGGCTCGATTCCCTCCTGAAGGAAGAGGGCCACTCCCATGGCTTCGAACACAATTTCCAATCCTTTCGGGTCCTGACCCGTCTGGAGAAGCGCTACAAAGATTTCGACGGTCTCAATCTGACCTTCGCCACCCTCGAAGGGGTGCTTAAACACTCCTATCCCTACGAAAAACCCTTTTTCCCCGATTGGGTACGGGAAACCTTCACCCTGGATCGACACCCCTCTCTGGAGGCGATGGTGGTGGATCACGCCGACGAGATCGCCTACACCAGCCACGACATCGATGACGGGGTCAAATACGGCTTGATCGGGTTCGGGGACCTGGAGGACCTGGAGCTCTTCGAGCGGGTCGATCGAATGACCCGGGAGGAGGGGGTCCAACGGGGAGAGTATCTCTATCGTCACCGCTTCGTCGCCTCCCTGATCCGCCTCCTGGTGGAAGACTTCATCGAACACTCCCGTCCGGGGGCGGAGCGCTACCGAAGCGAGCGGCCACTCTGCGCCACGATCCCGGCCGAGGAACCCCTGCCGGTGGGATTCTCTCCCGAAGTCGCCACGGCCCTCAAGCGGCTCAAGAAGCGACTCTTCGAGCGCCTCTACCGGCACAGCCGGATCGTGGGAAACATGTACGCCGGAAAGCGTTGCGTCGAAGCGCTCTACCGCGCCTACAGCGAAGAGCCGGCCCTGCTTCCCGATCCTCAGAAAAGCCTGGGAGCCCAGCGTCCCCGGCACCGGATCGTCGCCGACGCTATCGCCTCCATGACCGACCGATACGCCATGAAAAGCTACCACGAGATCTACGGAATCTCTCTGGGATAAATCCGTTTTCCTCATTTGGATATAATGCGCGCACTTTACATCTAGAGCAATCGTTAGGAAATTTCATGCAAAAAATCAAGAACATCGCCGTCATCGCCCACGTCGACCACGGCAAAACCACTCTCGTCGACGGGCTCCTGCAGCAGTCGGGAACCTTCGAAGCCCACCAGGAGGTGGACGAGCGGGCGATGGACAGCAACGACATCGAAAAAGAGCGGGGGATCACGATCCTCTCCAAGAACACCGCCATCACCTACGGCGACCACAAGATCAACATCATCGACACCCCGGGCCACGCCGACTTCGGCGGCGAGGTGGAGCGGGTCCTCAAGATGGTCGACGGGGTTCTGCTGCTGGTGGACGCCCAGGAGGGGGTCATGCCCCAGACCAAATTCGTTCTCAAAAAGGCGATCGAGCTGGGTCTCAAACCCATCGTCGTCGTCAACAAGATCGACAAGCCCGCCGCCGAGCCCGAGCGGGTCGTGGATGAGGTCTTCGACCTGCTGGTGGCCCTGGACGCCGATGACGAGCAGCTGGAGTTCCCCGTCCTCTACGCCGCGGCGCGGGACGGCTACGCCAAGTGGAACCTGGAGGACGAGAACAAGGATCTGACCCCCCTCTTCGAGGCGATCATCGAGCATGTCCCCTATCCCGAGGGTTCCCCCGAGAATCCCACCCAGGCCCAGGTCTTTACCCTGGATTATGACAATTTCGTCGGCCGCATCGGGATCACCCGGATCTTCAACGGCCGGGTGAAGAAGGGCGACGAGTATATGCTGATCAAAGCCAACGGCGAAAAAGCCAAGAGCCGGGTCAGCAAGCTGATCGGTTTCCGGGGTCTGGACCGGATCGAGATCGACGAGGCGGAGGCGGGGGATATCGTCGCCATCGCCGGTTTCAACGACATCGACGTAGGGGACACCGTTGCCGATCCCAACAATCCCGTGGCCCTCGATCCCCTGCACATCGAAGAGCCGACCCTCAGCGTCATCTTCAGTGTCAACGACGGCCCCCTGGCGGGGACCGAAGGGAAGCACGTCACCTCCAACAAGATCCGGGAGCGCCTGGAGAAGGAGATGGAGACCAACATCGCCATGCGGATGGAGCCCCTGGGGGACGCCAGCTTCAAAGTCTCGGGACGGGGAGAGCTGCAGATCGGCATCCTGGCGGAAAATATGCGCCGGGAGGGCTTCGAATTTCTCTTGGCCCGCCCCGAAGTGGTCATCAAGGAGGAGAACGGCGTCCGGATGGAGCCCTTCGAGCATCTGGTGATCGACGTTCCCGAAGAGTATCAAGGGACCGTCATCGAAAAGCTGGGCAAGCGCAAGGCCGAGATGACCTCCATGACCCCCATGCCCGACGGCACGGTCCGCATCGAATTCGAGATCCCCGCCCGGGGCCTCATCGGCTTCCGGAGCGAATTCCTCACCGACACCAAAGGGGAAGGGGTCATGAACCACTCCTTCCTGGAGTACCGCCCCTACACCGGCACCGTCGAGAGCCGGACCCAGGGAGCATTGATCTCCATGGATAACGGTGAAGCGGTCGCCTTCAGCCTCTACAATCTCCAGGCTCGGGGAACCCTCTTCATCGAACCCCAGGCCAAGGTCTACAACGGAATGGTCATCGGCGAAAGCGCCCGTCCCGGCGACCTGGAGGTCAATCCCCTCAAGGGCAAGCAGTTGACCAACATGCGCTCCGCCGGCGCCGACGACGCCATCAAACTGGTCCCGCCCCGAAAAATGACCCTGGAGCACGCCATGGAGTGGATCGAGGACGACGAGCTGGTGGAGGTCACTCCCCAGAACATCCGGATCCGGAAGAAACACCTCGACCCCGCCGCCCGCCGCCGGGCCCAACGGGACAAAAAGAACGCCGCACAATCCTGAGGACAAACACTTGACAGTTCCTGTCAAGTGTGTCAAACTAACTACTAACTACTAACTACTAACCATCGCCATCCCAGCACGGATTCCGCTCGTCCATGCCCAGTGAAAATTGAATCCTCCCCGATCCCCGTCCACGTCCAGGATCTCTCCGGCGAAGTGGAGTCCGGGAACGATCCGGGATTCCATGGTTTGGGGGTTCACCTCTGCCACATCGATCCCTCCGGTGGCCACTTCGGCATATCGGAAATCACGGCTCTGGCTGAGGGAGAGGCTCAGGTTTTTCATGGGGTAGACCAATTGCCCGATCTGTTTGCGCCCCAAATCCCCTTCGCTTCTGCTTCGGACGCCGGATCTCTCCAGGAGTATGGGGACCAGTTTACGGTGCAGGATGCCTTCGAGCCAGAGATCGATGGGGAGATTCCGTTGGGGGTCGATACGCTTCTGCAGCAGTTTCGTCAATCGCTCCTTGCTCTGTCGTGGGAAGAGGTCGATTCTCAATTCACAGGGTTCCCACTCCGCCATTCGCAGACTCGCTTCCCGGCTCAGGTCCAGAATCGCCAGACCGCTGACACCGTAGTCGGTGAAGAGCAGGTCCCCCTCGCGCTCCGTCACTGCATTTCCCGATGCGTAGAGTCGGACCCGCGCCTCCACCTTCACCCCCGAAGCCTTTGCCGGCCAGGTCTCTTCGCTCTCCAGGGCCACCAGGGCCGGGCGGGGTGGGATCAGCCGGTGCCCCAGGCTCTGGGCGAAGAGCATTCCTGCGTTGGAGCCGCCCAGTTGGGGAGCGGCGGGAGAGCCGGAGGCCAGCAGCAGTCGTTGGCGGTGGAAGGCTCCCTGGGAACTTTCCACGAGAAATCCCTTCTCTTCTTTCCGGATCGCATGGACTTGACAATCGGTGACAAGCTCAACGCCCAATCGTTGACACTCCCTTGTCAAGAGTTCGACGACACTGTGGGCCTGTCTCCCCATGGGAAAGAGTTTCCCCTCCGTCTCCTCCACGAGTTCCAGGCCGAGACTCCCGAGAAAGGATTCGATCCGGCCGGCGTCGTAACCCTTCAATGCTTTGGACAGAAATTCAGGTTCTCCGCAATGGAACCGGGAAGGATCGGGGCGGCGGTTGGCGATGTTGCAGCGTCCGTTTCCGCTGACGAGGATCTTTTTCCCCGGCTTTTCGTTCTGCTCCAGGAGGGTCACCTTCACGCCCCGGCGCGCCGCCGTGATCGCCGCGGCCATCCCCGCCGCTCCGGCGCCGACGATCAGCATGGATTTCTACTCCATGCTGAAATGAGAAATGAGAAATGAGAAATGAGAAATTTCGGGGCGTTGCCTTGCAACGCGATTTTTAGGAGGCGGGATTTCAGTCCCGCACAATGTAGGGCCAAAGCCCTGCCCCTAATATACCAATACAACAATATGCAATAATGTTGCCCCAGGCAACATATCCTGTGACTACGTTCCCAATAACCAATAACCAATAACCAATTACTAAATACTATTGACATATGGCATTATACTCAGCAAAAAGTATATAAGGAGTTCCTCATGTCCGCTCTTGTCGAATTCGCCATGTTCCCCACCGACCAGACCGAATCGAAAAGCGCTTTCGTCGCCCGGGTCCTGGATCTTGTGGACCGCAGTGGGCTGCCCTATCAGTTGACGCCGATGGGGACGATCATCGAGGCGGAGACGGTGAGTGAAATCTTCGCGATCATCGAGGAGGCCTACGAGGATCTGCAGGTCGATTGCAATCGGATCTACAGTGTCATCAAGATCGATTATCGCAAGGGGCCGGTGGGACGCCTGCAGAAAAAGAAAGCTTCGGTGGAGGAGAAGCTCGGCAGGGAATTGAACGGTTAGCTTCGCTATAATCTCCCATCTTTGATCCGGCATAAAGGAGACAATCGAATGATGTGTGCGGAGCGGATGCAGCGGGTCTTTCTCGCCATCATCCTGGGAATGAACATGGGTTTGGCGGTGAGCCAGCCCAAGATCGCTTTTCTGGTCCAGCTGGCGGTGATCCTGCTGCTTCTGATCGGGGGGTTCACGGGCAGATGCCTCTCGATCGAGATCTTGAAGCAATTTATCCCGCCCTGTGATGCGGATGGAAAGGAGCCCAAATGAGTCAGGAAAAGGTGAGCTACCGCGACGCGGGAGTGGATATCGACGCGGGCAACGATTTCGTCGAGGCGATCAAAGCCGATGTCCAATCGACCTTCGACGAGAACGTCATCGGGGGGATCGGCTCCTTCGCCGGAGCCTACGCCCTGCCCGGGGGATACCGTGAGCCGGTGCTTCTCTCCGCCACCGACGGGGTGGGAACCAAGCTCAAACTGGCCATCGAGAGCGGGAAGCTCGACACCGTCGGGATCGACCTGGTGGCCATGTGCGTCAACGACCTGATCTGCAACTTCGGAACGCCGATGTTCTTCCTCGATTACTACGCCACGGGGCGTCTGGTCCCCGATGAGGCCCGGGCGGTGGTCGCCGGGATCGCCGAAGGGTGCCGCCGGAGCGAATGCGCCCTCATCGGAGGGGAGACGGCGGAGATGCCCGGAATGTACGGGGAGAAGGATTTCGACCTGGCAGGCTTCGCCGTCGGGATCGCCGAGCGGGAGGAGATGGACCGGGTTTCCCTGGTGCGCCCCGGGCAGATTCTGCTGGCCCTGCCCAGTTCGGGGGTGCACTCCAACGGGTTCTCCCTGGTGCGGAAGCTTCTCTTCGAGAAGTTGGGGATGAAGATGGAGGAGGAGTTCGATGGATCGACCCTGATCGACACCCTCCTCACCCCGACACGGATCTACGTCAAGGAGTTCAAGGCCAACAAGGATCGCATTGTCGCCTTGGCCCACATCACCGGGGGTGGGATCGTCGAGAACCTTCCCCGGGTCCTGCCCGAAGGGGTTCGGGCCGTGGTGGCCCGCGAAAAGATCCGCATTCTGCCCATCTTCGAGTTGATGGGCCGTTACGTGGAAGAGGAAGAGATGTTCCGGACCTTCAATATGGGGGTGGGGATGATCTGGGTCGTTGATCCCGAGAATGTGGACAGGGTCCTGGAGTCCACCGACGCATACGTGATCGGTGAACTGGTCAGCGGGGAAAAGGGCGTAACCCTGGCTTGATATTTACCCTACCTACTGTGCCCGTTCATGGTACAGATCGAAGCTTCCGTCTTCCCGGAGGCTCAGTACGAAACGGATCGGATTGCAGCAGACTTCGCAGTCCTCGATCCACTCTCCGGCCATCTCCTCTTCGACCAGAACGGTGATCGTCTCCCAGCAATAGGGACATTGTAGCGCCAACTCCTCCACCCAATTCTCCGTATCGACTATCGGGCCCGGCGGGCTCTCGCAGCGCCGGAAGGGCGGCTGGGTCTGGGGCGGGAAGCTTTGGGCCTGCTATGGGGGCGTTGCACCTTCGGGCGGGGCCGGGCGGCGGGACGATTGACTTTGGGCTTGGGACGGGTCGTGGGGCGTTTGACGTTGGGACGGCTGGCGTTGGGCCGCTTCTGAACGGGTCGGGCGCTGCTGGGGCGCTTGTTGACCGGTCGTTTCACGTCGCGGGTGGCGGGGCGCTTGACATCACGGGTCGCCGGCCGCTTGACATCACGGGTTGCGGGTCGCTTCAGGTCCCGGTTGGGCCGTTGGAGATTGCCGCCGGCGGCCTTGCGGTCCCTGGCCCGGTCCCGCAACTGTTGTTTCTGAGCGGGCGTCATGCGGTTGACACGGTCCACGGCCTTTCGGACCTGCTCGGGGTTTTTCTGAAGGTTCTCGCGGGCGCGGTCCAGGTCGACCCCCCCCCGCTCTTTGAGCTGCTGTTTGGCCTTGAGCCGCTGCATCTCCCGGCTGCGGTCGTTGAGAGCGGGACGGGTCTGGCGGTCCTTCAGATTGGGGCGTTGCCGATTCTGGAAGCGATCCCGGGCCTTTTCCCGGTTGATCTCGTTGAAACGGGGGTTGCGTTCCCGGATGTTCTGACGCCAGGAGGCCTGCTTGTTCCGGATATCCAGGCGTTTGTTGACGTTGATGTTGTTGTAGCGGTTGACATTGATGTTGATGTCATGACGGTGCCAATCCCAGTGGCTCCAGAGTGCGTGGCCCACGGCGATGGCGGCCCCGAAGCCGATGATGGAGGCCACCGGGTTGTAGTAGGGCGGATGGTAGTAGTAGGGAGGGGTGGGATACCACCATGAACCATAGACCGTCGTGGGGTTGTAGACGGGCACATAGACGGTCTGGGGGTTGGAGGGTTGGATCTCGATGATGGTGTTGCCCCCGGTGCTGCTACTGCTGGAGCTCCCTCCCGTGCTGGAGCTCTCCACCTCTTTGACCACGACCTTCTGCTCTTTGGTGCTTTTTAGGTTCCCCGCCTCTTTCGCCTTCCTGCGCAGGCCCTGGATGGAGTTCATGACGGCGTCGGGATCGCTGAGGAACATTTCCCCCAG
>JALWPZ010000032.1 GCA_026994745.1 Campylobacteraceae bacterium
CGTAGCGGTTCCCTTTGAGGAGGATCCGGCGAAAGACCTTGATGGCGTTGGCCTTGTTGCTGAAACGCTCCACCAGCTCGAAGGCTTTGTTGGCGAAGTCGGTCCCGGGGATGATCTCCAGGAATTTGGCGTTGGTGATATCGGGAATGGTGTAGGTGTAGAGGTGGTTGGAGGTCAATCCACCCTCTCCCGTATTGAACGTAAAGCCAGAGAGGGTCGCCCCCAGCGTGAAGGCCCTCGTCGCCTCGGGGCTCAGCGCTCCGTCGCTCATGGCCGAGCGGACGATGGGGCTTTTGGCCACGAAAGGCTCCCGCCTGCCGGGACCGAAGGTGACCGTGAGCTCCTCGTCCACCTCATCGTCGTTGAGGACCGATGCGGCATGCTTGATGACGAAGCGGGAATCGGGCAGGGGCTGGGAGACGGAAAAGGAGATGTAGTTGGGCTTGTCCTTGGCCGCCCGGTAGACCCAATCGACTTTGTCCCGGGACTCGAAGAAGTTCTCTTCGGCGAAATACTGCCGCAGGGGTTCGCGCAGGAGCTCGAAAAGGTAGCGCATCCTTCCGATGACGGGATAGTTGATCAGCAGCTGATGCTTTCGCTGGATGTAACGATCGTAGATGAACAGGGCCATTAGGGCGATCAGGACGATCCAACCCAGATAGACGAAGAAGACTCCGATACCTCCACTCTCCACTGCCGCTTGTGTTTCGTTCATCGATTTTCCCCCCGAAACTGAATTCGATCCCCGCTCGCCACACCCTTCATCGAATGGCGAAGGACATGGATCGGTGGAATCCTTTCGTTAGAGAAAGTGTAACAGCAGTCGGCTTGTAGATCGGGAAAAGATTGGAAAACAGAAAAGATATATGGGGAAGTATTGGAAAAAGGAACAAAGCAAAGTCCTCCCGGAGCGACCCGGAAGGATAGGGATCAGTCGGCGAGGATCTCTTCGAGAGTGATGTAATCCCCGACCCGACCGGTCATGGGCTCCACGTCGGTGTTGACGGGGAGGGTCTTCTTGCCGGGCTTCCAGCCTGCGGGGCAGACTTCACCGGTCTTGTAGGCGTGCTGATGGGCCTGGATCTGGCGGATGAACTCCTTGACGTTCCGTCCGACCGGGGGAGCCTGGACCTCTTCGGCCACGATGACCCCGTCGGGGTTGATCAGGAAGCGTCCGCGCAGGGCGATCCCGGCATCCTCGATCAGTACGCCGAACTTGCGGCTCAGTTCATGGGTGGGATCCGCCGCGATGGTCATTTTCAGACCTTTGAGCAGAGGCTCGGTCTCGGCGAAGCGCTTGTGGCTGAACTTGGTATCGGTGGAAACCGCCAGGACCTCGCAGCCCAGCTCTCCCTTGATGATGTCCAGATGGGCGTTCATCGCCGCGATCTCGGTGGGGCAGACGAAAGTGAAGTCCGCGGGGTAGAAGCAGACGACGGCCCACTTGCCCTTCAGATCCTCGCTGCTGACCTCGGTATAGTGACCGGTTTCGGCGTTGTAGGCTTCGGCCTTGAATTCGGGCATATTCTTCAGTACCAGGACTCCGGCCTGGGTCGCTACGTTGACGTTCTCGTTCATTGCATTTTCCTCCTGCGTTTGGGTTGCGTTCTCTTGGGTTGCGTTGGTAGGTTTGTCACATGCCATGATAGGCTCCTTGAGTAAAGGTGACGGAATATTACCACAACGGATAATAATTGTCAAGTAGCTTTTATTCTCCTGGTTTCAAAAGAGACGCTACTGATGAAAGTATAGCCCTCCAGGGGAAACGAAGGTTAATCAAAAGGCTCAATCTTCCTTCGCTTCCTCGCACTCCATACATCGCAGGCTTTCGGGGCGCAGGCGCAGGCGCTCCAGGGCAATGGGCTCTTCGCATTCGATGCAGAGGCCGAACCCTTCCCGATCGATCCGCCCGAGAGTGTTTTTGAGGCGGGTCAGGCGCAGGCGGCTCTGCTCCAGTACCCGCTCGTTCACCTCCTTCTCCCCCATCGCCTCCATGCGGGTCAATCGTCCCAGAGAGCAGTCGGGAGCGATGGGGGAGACCTTCGCCTCCAACGCGGGGATCTGCTCCTCGAGGCGGGCGATCTCCTCCCT
>JALWPZ010000033.1 GCA_026994745.1 Campylobacteraceae bacterium
GTCGATGTGCGCCGCGATTCCGATGTTACGTACTTTTTCGATAGGGTGTGATCTGGGCATATTCTTTCCTTGGGCTTACCAGCGATAGTGGGCGAAGGCTTTGTTGGCTTCCGCCATCTTGTAGGTGTCTTCCTTCTTCTTGTAGGCCGCACCCTTCTCGGTGGCGGCATCCATCAATTCGTTGGCCAGACGCTCGACCATGGTGCGCTCGTTGCGCTTGCGGGCCGCGTCGACGATCCAACGGATCGCCAGGGACTGCTGGCGGACAGGGCGGACTTCCACGGGAACCTGGTAGGTGGCCCCACCGACACGGCGGCTCTTGACCTCCATGACGGGGCGGACGTTCTCCATCGCCTTGTTGAAGACCTCGATGCCCTTTTCGCCGGTCTTGGATTCAATTCTCTCCAGGGCTTCGTACATGATCTTCTGGGCGACGCTTTTTTTGCCGTCGAGCATGACTTTGTTGATAAACTTGGTCAGCACCTTGCTGCCGTAAACAGGATCCGGAAGTACCGGACGCTGGGGAGCTCTTCTTCTTCTCATCTTCGTAATCCTTTCTTCAATCGTTACGATTTACTCAAGCCCGACTCCACGAAGGTTGGACGAGCGGGCCTGGGTTTGGCGGCATGCCGCGACTGGGAGCGATGGCTCCTTACTTGGGGCGCTTGGTTCCGTACTTGGAGCGGGCGACTTTCCGGTTGGCGACCCCGGAGGTATCCAGGGCACCACGGACGATGTGATACTTCACTCCGGGAAGGTCTTTGACCCGTCCGCCGCGGACGAGGACGATGGAGTGCTCCTGCAGGTTGTGTCCCTCTCCCCCGATGTAGGAGATCACTTCGAATCCGCTGGTGAGGCGGACCTTGGCGACCTTCCGAAGCGCCGAGTTGGGCTTCTTGGGGGTCGTGGTATAGACGCGGGTGCAGACGCCGCGCCGCTGGGGGCAGTTTACGAGTGCCGGTGATTTCGATTTCTTGATCACCTTTTTCCGCTCTTTGCGGATCAACTGGTTGATGGTAGGCAAATCAGTATCCTTTCTTGAAATGTGTTTTTCTCTCGCGAGAATTGAATCCGGGTGGCTACACCTCGGCCAAAGATTCGTGCAAATCCTCGGCCGAGGTGTGTCGACGGAAAAATGGACCGTAATTATAGTGAAAATCGATTAAAAGAAGATAAAAGGAAAGAAAGTCATTCGCTTCGCGGTCATTTGGTGGTTAGCCGTCTGCTATGCCTTTGGCATAAACGCAGCGTCGTGTGGAGCTACAGAGGCAAAGCAGTTTGCCTCCGCTTAACGCTCCTCCTTGCACGCAATGCGTGCAGTCATTGAGGGTGACGACACCCTTCCACCAAATGACCATGAATGACCGGAAGCCTCGCTTCCGAAATGACTGCGCCGGAGGCGCAAAATCATCGGATTGCTTATTCCGCCGTATAGAACTTGAGCTTTTCGAACTCCACCATTCCCGTACCGACGGGGATGAGCCGACCGATGACCACGTTCTCCTTCAGATCCTCCAGGTGATCCACGGTTCCCGCGATGGAGGCGGAGGTGAGGACCTTGGTGGTGTCCTGGAAGGAGGCGGCGGAGATGATACTGTCGGCACCGACCGCCGCCCGGGTGATCCCCACCAGCAGGGGTTCGGCGATGGCCGGTTCTCCGCCCAGCTGGACGATCCGCTCGTTCTCTTCCATGAATTTGCGGCGGGAGACGATGTCCCCGTCGATGAAGCGGGTGTCTCCGCTCTCGACGATCTTCACCTGGCGCATCATCTGGGAGATGATGATCTCGATGTGTTTGTCGGAGATGTTGACCCCCTGGCGACGATAGACCTGCTGAACTTCGCTGACGATGTACTCGTAGAGGACCTTCTCTCCCAGGGCGTCCAGGATATCGTGGCTGGAGATCACTCCGTCGGTGAGACGCTCCCCGGTGTGTACGTATTCGCCGGGATGGACCAGGATCGTCTTGCCCTTGTCGACGAACTGCTCGGTCTGCTGTCCGTTGTCTCCGGTGATAATGATCCGCTCTTTCCCACGCAGGGGCTTGCCGAAGCTCACTACCCCGTCGATCTTGGCGATGAGGGCGATGTCCTTGGGGCGGCGGGCTTCGAAGAGCTCGGAGACCCGAGGCAGACCCCCGGTGATGTCCTTGGACTTGATGGCCGCCTTGGGCTTCTTGGCCAGGATGTCGGCGATGCTCACCTCTTCTCCATCCTGAACGAAGAGGATCGTCTTGGGGTCGAGCTGGTAGCGGACGATCTCCCCGCTCTCGGTAGCCAGGATGATCGCCGGCTTGTAGCTGGCGGGAATGTATTCGTTGAGCTCCAGGCGGGATTCGCCGGTGAGTTCGTCGAACTGCTCGCTGGCGGTGGCTCCAGGGATGATGTCCTCGAACTTGACCACCCCGTTCTGCTCGGCGATGATGGGCTCGGAGTAGGGATCCCACTCGGCGATGACCACCTGGGTCTGCTCCTTGGGCTTGGAGATCAACTCTCCCCGCTCCACGGTATCCCCCGCATCCACCTGGACGATGGAGCCTCGGGAGATGTAGTGGCGGGCGGCTTCCCGGTTCTCGTCGTCGACGATCACGGCGAAGAGACCCTTCTCCTCCACGGGTTCCCCTTTTTTGATGCTGTCGGTGGGCTCCAGGTAATCCCCCTCCAGGAGGAAGAACTTCACCCGACCACGGGCATCGGCCTGAACCGGTTGGGTCACGGGGGCACCGTCTTCGACCTTCAGCTCGCTGGCGAAAGGAATGTGGTTGGGAACGTTCCACCCCTCTTTGATCACTTCGGCGATGGAGTCGCCCTTCTTGATCTCGGTGCCGTTGCCGTAGGGGAGGAAGATTTTCCCTTCGATCTTTCCACCAACCCCGGCCAGCTCGTTGGCCCGGGCCACGTCGTTCTTGCGGAAGGTGTAACGCTTCTCCTCTCCCTCTCCCGAGAGCAGCAGGATCACTTCGTCGTGGGTATTGACCACCGAGAGTTTCCCGTCGAAGAGCGCCTTGACTTTGGGCTCGACCAGAAGGACCCCGGCGTTGCGGCGGTTGGCGACGATCAGCTTCCCTTCCCGGTTGCGGTAGACCGCCAGGTTGTAATAGCGGACAAAGCCCTCTTTGCTGGCGACGACCTGACGCTCCTCTTTGCCGGCGGTGGCGGTTCCCCCGGTGTGGAAGGTCCGCAGGGTCAGCTGGGTTCCGGGCTCCCCGATCGACTGGGCGGCGATGACCCCGACGGCCTCCCCGGGCTTGACCAGGCGGTTCTCGGCCATGTTCAGACCATAGCACTTGGCGCAGATCCCCTTGGGGGCCTTGCAGGTGGCCGGCGCGCGCATGACGACGGAGCGGACCCCCGCTTCGCGGATCAGGCGGGCTTCCTCCTCGCCCACCATCTGTCCTTCGGCCAGGAGGACTTCGTTGGTGACGGGATCGATGACCTCCTTGGCCAGGATCCGGCCGTAGACCCGGTCGGCCAGGGATTCGATCAGTTCGTTACCGACGAGGATATCGAAGACTTCGACCCCCTCGTGGGTTCCGCAATCCTCCATGGAGACTTTGACGTTCTGGGCCACGTCGATGAGTTTCCGGGTCAGGTATCCGGCGTTGGCGGTCTTGAGCGCCGTATCCGCCAGACCCTTCCGGGCCCCGTGGGTGGAGATGAAGTACTCCAGGACGTTGAGTCCCTCCCGGAAGTTGGAGGTGATGGGGGTTTCGATGATGGACCCGTCGGATTTGGCCATCAGACCCCGCATACCGGAAAGCTGCCGGATCTGGGCCGCGGAACCCCGCGCCCCGGAGTCGGCCATCATGTAGACGGAGTTGAAACCCTCTTTGTCCGTCTTGATCAGGCTCA
The DNA here is from genome assembly GCA_026994745.1 of Campylobacteraceae bacterium. GTDB lineage: Bacteria > Campylobacterota > Campylobacteria > Campylobacterales > Sulfurovaceae > Nitratifractor. Next base: position 3,852 of record JALWPZ010000033.1, read on the forward strand.
TCAGATCGTCGGCGATGGCGTTGTTGGCGTCGGTCCAGATGTCGATGATCTTGTTGTAGCGCTCCTGCTCGGTCAGCAGTCCCGCGGCGAACTGTTTCTGGATCTCGTAGACCTTCTCCTTGGCCTCCCGGACGATGCGCTCTTTGGACTCGGGGGTCTTGATATCGTCGATGGAGATGGAGACACCGGTGCGGGTGGCGTACTCGAATCCCATGTTCTTCAGGTTGTCCAGGAACTCGGCGGTGAGGCTGATCCCGCTGTGCTTGTAGATGTAGTCGACCAGGTTGGCGATATCCTTCTTCTTCAGCACCCGGTTCCAGAGGGTGTCGGGCACGTAGTCGGGGATGATCGACTTGAGGATCAGTCGCCCGACGGTGGTGGTGACGATACTGCCGTCGACCACGGTACGGATCCGTGCGTTGAGATCCAGGGTCTGCTGCTCGTAGGCGATGAAGACTTCGTCCACGTTGGCGAAGAGCTTGTGGGCCCCCTTGACCTCCGCCTTCTCCAGAGAGAGGTAGTAGAGTCCCAGAATCATATCCTGGGAAGGAACGGCGATCGCCTTACCGGAGGCGGGCAGCAGGATGTTCATGGAGCTGAGCATCAGGATCTTCGCCTCGGCGATCGCTTCGTCGGAGAGCGGCACGTGGACCGCCATCTGGTCCCCGTCGAAGTCGGCGTTGAAGGCGGCACAGACCAGGGGGTGCAGCTGGATCGCTTTGCCTTCGATCAGGCGGGGGTGGAAGGCCTGGATCGAGAGTTTGTGCAGGGTCGGCGCCCGGTTGAGGAGCACGGGGTAGCTTTCGACCACCTCTTCCAGGCACTCCCAGACCTCGTTGGTCTTCATCTCGATCATCTTCTTGGCCTGCTTGAGGGTCGTGGCGTAGCCCTTCTCCTCCAGTTTGGCCATCAGGTGGGGCTTGAAGAGCTCCAGGGCCATCCGCTTGGGCAGACCGCACTGATCCATCCGCAGGTCGGGACCGACGACGATAACGGAACGACCGGAGAAGTCGACCCGCTTTCCGAGGAGGTTCTGGCGGAAGCGCCCCTGCTTCCCTTTGATGATTTCACTGAGGGACTTGAGGGGACGCTTGTTGGCTCCCTTGACGGCGTTGCCCCGACGGCCGTTGTCAAAGAGCGCGTCCACCGCCTCCTGCAGCATCCGCTTTTCGTTGCGGACGATGATCTCGGGGGCTTCCAGTTCCAGTAGACGCTTGAGGCGCTGGTTGCGGTTGATGACACGGCGGTAGAGGTCGTTGACGTCGCTGACGGCGAACTTTCCGCCATCCAGGGCCACCAGAGGGCGCAGATCGGGCGGAAGGACCGGCAGATAGGTGAGCATCATCCACTCGGGGCGATTCCCCGAATCGAGGAAGGCTTCGATCACCTTCAGGCGCTTGACGATGGTCTTGCGCTTCGCTTCCGATTTGGTCGCCTGGATCTCCTCTTTGAGCTGCATGAGCATCTCTACCAGGTCCAGCTCCTCCAGGAGCTCCTTGACCACCTCTCCCCCCATCCGGGCGTCGAAGCCGGTATCGGCGAAGTGGCGGTTGAGCTGCTGGAACTGCTCCTCGTTGAGGACATCGTACTTCTGTACCGGAGTCCCCCCCTCGCTGTCGTAACTGGCACTGCCGGGGTTTTTGACGATGTAGGCTTCGTAGTAGAGAACCCGCTCCAGATCCTTCATCTTCACCCCCAGGAGGGTTCCGATCCGGGAGGGGAGGGAGCTGACGTACCAGATGTGGGCCACGGGGGCGACGAGCTCGATGTGCCCCATGCGGTCGCGACGCACCTTGGAGCTGGTCACCTCGACGCCACATTTCTCGCAGACCACGCCCTTGTAGCGCATCTTCTTGTACTTGCCACAGAGACACTCGTAATCCCGGATGGGCCCGAAGATCTTGGCGCAGAAGAGGCCATCGCGCTCGGGTTTGAGGGTCCGATAGTTGATGGTCTCGGGCTTTTTCACCTCCCCGTAACTCCAGGAGAGGATCTTCTCGGGACTGGCGACCCGCAGCTGCAGGGCCGAAATATCGGTGGGCCGCTCTTCACGGCTCATATCGATGGGAACCAGGTTTTCCATTTGCTTACTCATGCTCACCCTCTTCTTCTTTTTTCTTCTCGTACAGTTCCACATCCAGCCCCAGAGCCTGCAGCTCTTTGGTCAGGACGAACATGGTCTCGGGGATTCCCGACTCGGGAACGCTCTCGCCCCGGGTGATGGCCCGGTAGGCCCGGGCCCGGCCGTCGACGTCGTCGGACTTGATGGTCAGCATCTCCTTGAGGGTATGGGCGGCACCGTAGGCCTCCAGGGCCCAGACCTCCATCTCTCCGAAGCGCTGGCCTCCGAAGAGGGCCTTACCACCGACGGGCTGCTGGGTCACCAGGGAGTAGGGTCCGGTACTTCGCGCGTGAACCTTCTCGTCGACCAGGTGATGGAGCTTGAGCATGTACATATACCCGACGTTGACCCGCTCCTTCATCTGCTCTCCGGTCTTCCCGTCGAAGAGGACCGTCTTTCCGTCCTTGTCGATCTTCGCCAGTTCGAAGAGCTTGGCGAACTCCTCCTCGTTGGGAGATTCGAAGGCGGGTGCCGCGAACTTGACCCCTTTGGCCCAATCCCGGGCGAAGGTCAGAAGCTCCTCGTCACTCATGGTCTCCAGCTCGTTCTTGGCCCGCATCAGTTTGGCGGTATCGGCGATCTCTTTCATACGGTCACGGAGCTCCTGAACGAAATCCTCCCGCTTGCTCTCGTAAATCTCCTGGATCTGCTCGCCCAGGCGCTTGCCCACCAGCCCCAGGTGGACCTCCAGGATCTGTCCGATGTTCATCCGCGAGGGAACCCCCAGGGGGTTGAGGATCAGATCCACGGGTGTGCCATCTTCCATGTAGGGCATGTCGATCTCGGGAACGATGTTGGAGACGATACCCTTGTTTCCGTGGCGTCCCGCCATCTTGTCCCCCACCTTGATCTTCCGCTTGGTGGCGATGTAGACTTTGACCAGCTTGGTGACGCCGCTGGGGAGGATGTCGTCCTTCTCCAGGATCGCCAGTTTCTCCTCGTGCTCCTGCTTGAGTTTTTTCTTCTGGCGCAGGAAGCTGTTCTTCATGGAGTCGTACTCTTTCTGGACCTCGGGACCGAAGGCGGCCACCACGTTGCGCAGGGCGAAGCGGTTGATCCCCCGGATCTCCTCCTCGGGGATCTTCTCTCCGGCCTTGTACTCCTTCTCTCCCACTTTGATATCTTCCAGGAGGACCTGCTTGGCCAGGAAGGAGGTGATCCGCAGGATCTCCTCCCGGTCGATCATCAACAGCTGATCGTGATGGTCCCGATCCAGGCGGGCCCGCTCCTCTTCGTAAGCACGGATGGATCGGACATCCTTCTCGTAGCCCTTCTTGGTGAAGATCTTGATATCGACGACGACCCCCTCCATGGAGGCGGGGCAGTAGAGGGACTTGTTGACCACGTGGCCCGCCTTGTCGCCGAAGATCGCTCGCAGGAGCCGCTCTTCGGGAGTGGGCTTGATCTCCCCTTTGGGAGAGACCTTGCCCACCAGGATCATTCCGGGCTTGACGTAGGTCCCGATTTTGACGATCCCGCTCTCGTCGAGATGCTGGAGCTCCTCCTCCCGGATGTTGGGGATGTCCCGGGTGATCTCCTCGGTTCCGTGCTTGAGTTCCCGAGCCTCGATCTCTTTCTCGTAGATGTGGATCGAAGTGAAGGCGTCCTCGCGGATCAGCTTCTCGGAGAGGATGATCGCATCCTCGTAGTTGTATCCGTTCCAGGGCATGAAGGCGACCAGGATGTTCTTCCCGATGGCCAGTTCCCCCTGGTCCATGTTGGGACCGTCGGCGATGATCTGCCCCGCTTCGACCTTCTGGCCCACCTTGACGATGGGCACCTGGCCGAAGGAGGTGTTCTGGTTGGTCCGCATATTCTTTTCCAGATAGTAGCGGTCGATGAAGAGGCCGGTATCGTCCTCTCCCATGATGTAGATGTTCCGGGCGTCGACCTTCTCCACGACACCGGCGCGACGGGCTTTGACCGCCTCCCAGGCGTCCCGGGCGACGATCGCCTCCAGCCCGGTTCCCACCAGAGGCGCTTCGGGCTTGAGCAGAGGCACCGCCTGGCGCTGCATGTTGGATCCCATCAGGGCCCGGTTGGCGTCGTCGTGCTCCAGGAAGGGGATCAGGGCCGCCGTGGCTCCCGAGATCATCAGAGGCGATACGTCGATCAGGTCGACCTTGTCCGCTTCGTTGAGCCCGATGTTTCCATTCAGGCGGGTTTCGACGAAGTCCTCGACGATGTAGCCGTTCTCATCCAGCTTGGTCGAAGCGGGAGCGATCACCTTGTTCTCTTCCTGGGTGGCGGTGATGTAGACGATCTCATCGGTGACCTTCCGGTCCTTCACCACCTTGTAGGGGGCTTCGATGAATCCCAGCTCGTTGACCTTGGCGTAGGTGGCCAGGGTGTTGATCAGACCGATGTTCTGCCCTTCCGGGGTCTCGATGGGACAGATCCGTCCGTAGTGGGTGGGGTG
>JALWPZ010000034.1 GCA_026994745.1 Campylobacteraceae bacterium
AGCGACCATGTACAACCGTGTGATACTGGTAGGAAACCTCACCAGAGATGTAGAGATCCGCTACACCCAGAGCGGCAGCGCCATCGGAAAGGTCGGCATCGCCACCAACCGCAAGTTCAAAGCCGCTACCGGAGAGCAGAAAGAGGAGGTGATGTTCATCGACCTGACACTCTTCGGCCGCACCGCGGAGATCGCCAATCAGTATCTCAGCAAAGGTCGCAAGGTTCTCGTGGAGGGACGTCTGGTCCTGGAGCAGTGGACGGCACAGGACGGAACGAAGCGGAGCAAACACTCCGTCACCGTCGAGAACCTCCAGATGCTCGACAGCCGCAGCGAAGCCGGATCCGGCGCCTACGGTGGAGAGAGTGGAGGCTACGGCGCTCCCCAGAGCGCCCCGTCCGGCCGGCCTCAACAGCAGTCCGCCCCCGCCCAGAGCGCTCCCCAGCAACCCTCCGTCCCCGAGATTGACATCGACGAAGAAGAAATACCCTTTTAGGAGAAACGATTATGGCCGAAAGAAGAAAATTCAAAAAGAGATACTGCCGCTACTGCGAGCAGAAGGTCGAGTTCATCGACTACAAAGACCTGCAGATGCTGAAATTCAGCCTCTCCGAGCGCTACAAGATCATGCCCCGCCGTCTGACCGGCAACTGCAAAAAGCACCAGGAGATGGTCACCGCCGCCATCAAGCGGGCACGCCAGACCGCCCTGATTCCTTACATCGTCGACCGCAAGCGCGTCGTCGAAAACCCCTTCGAACTCATCAAGTAAGAAGGGCCCCCTCTCCGGGCATTCTGCCCGACATGACTCCTAGCACTCTTCGATCGAGAAGAGACTGATCCCTGTTCCTTATTACCACGAACCACTCTTGCGTTTGAATAACCCGATTTTCAAAGCGTGAACTCTTCTCCCAAATAATGCTTCCGTACCTCCGGATTTTCCGCGATCTCGTCACTGCTTCCCTGAGCCATCATCTCCCCGTTGCGCATCACGTAGGCCCGCTCACAGATCCCCAGGGTCTCCCGGACGTTGTGATCGGTGATCAGAATCCCGATCCCAAGCTCCGTCAACTGTCGAATGATCCCCTGAATATCCAGAACCGCCAAAGGATCCACCCCGGCGAAGGGTTCGTCCAGCAATAGGAATTTGGGTCGCCCCACCAGCGCCCGGGCGATCTCCACCCGACGACGCTCCCCACCGCTTAGGCGGAACCCAAGTCGGTCCCGGATCGGCTCTACGTTGAAGAGCTCCAACAATTCGTCGATCCGCTCCAGCGCTTCGGCCCGGCTCAGATCCGTCGCCTCCGCAGCGATCCAGAGATTGTCCTCCACGCTCAAGTCCTTGAAGATGCTGGACTCCTGGGGCAGATATCCGATCCCCATCCTCGCCCGGGTACTCAGGGGGAGGTTGGTCAGATCCCGACCATCCAGAAGCACCTTTCCCTCCGTCGCCTCTGTCAAACCGCAGATCATATAGAAGGTCGTGGTCTTTCCCGCTCCGTTGGGGCCCAAAAGTCCGACGATCTCCCGGCTTTTCACCTCCAGAGAGATGTCGTGTACGATGGTCTTTTTCTTGATGGTCTTGGCGAGTCCGATGGCTTCCAGTCTATGCATTGAGTGGCTCGATTCTGTAGTTTCTGCGATCGCCGGCAGGGGTGATCGTCACTTCCCAGAGATTATACCCCGCCGCATCCAAAAAGCTCTTGAGCCGCTCGTCAGCCCACTCCACCATATGCCAGCCCGGCTCTTCGAAGGATTCCAGGATCCCCAGCTGGGCCAACTCCTCGAACTCCTTGCGGTAGAGATCGTAATGGAACAGCCCCTCACCATACTCATGTTGCAACGAGAAGGTCGGAGAGGTCACGGCACCGGAGCTCCCCAGGCTCCGGGCCAGGGCCTGCACGAGGGTCGTCTTTCCCGCAGCCAGATCCCCGTTCAAAGAGATCACCGCTTCGGCGGGAATCCGCTCTCTCATCGCATTTACGACCCGGTCCAGCTCCTCCAGCCCCGCTTCGATCTCGATTCTCTGATCGATAGGGTCGGATGAGTCGGCACATTCATCTCTCAAAAACTTCGTCCTCATGACAATCGGATTTCATTCCCTCGTCGGTTACCAGTTACTAGTTATTAGTTGCTAGTTACTAGCCTCTCCTTTCAAATCGCATTGGAGACCCGGATGATCTCTTCCAAATGCTCCGCGGCCCGTCCGCTCTTCAGGGCCTCGGTGGCGATCTCCAACCCCTCTTTGATATCCCGGGCCGATTCGTTGGCCACCAGGGCGTAGGATGCGTTGAGAAGGACGATATCCCGCTTGGGGCCCTGCTCATCCCCCGCGAAGATCTCTCGGATCGTCCGGGCGTTGACTTCGGCACCCTCCCCCTGAATCGCCTTCATCGGCGCCCGGCGGAAACCATGATCCTCGGGCCGGATCACTCCTTCGAGGATCTTCCCTCCCCGCAGATAGGCGTACCGGGTCGGGGCGGCCAGGGAGATTTCATCCATCCCATCTTCACTGCTGACCACATAGGCGCTTTTGGCCCCCAATTCCAGCAACGCTCCGGCCATTTTCTCGATGAATTCCGGACTGAAGACCCCCAGCAGATATTTTCTGGTGCCCGCGGGATTGGTCAAGGGGCCCAGAATATTGAAGATCGTACGATGATCCAGGGATTTGCGGATCGGCATGATGTGCTTCATCGCCGGATGGTGATGAATGGCGAAGATAAAGGTAAATCCCACCTCCTCCAGCATCTTCACCTGCTCCTCGGGCCGCAGGTCCAAACGGACCCCCAGGGCTTCCAGAACATCCGCCGCCCCCGATTTGCTGGTGATGGAGCGGTTGCCATGCTTGGCCACCACCGCTCCGGTGGAGGCCAGCAACAAAGCGGTGGTCGTAGAGATATTGAAGCTTCCGCTCTTGTCCCCACCGGTGCCCACGATATCGATGGCCCGCTCCTGCAGTTCGACCGGCATGGGAAGCTTGACGGAATGCTCCCGCATCACCTCCGCCGCCGCGGCGATCTCTTCGGCGCTTTCGCCTTTTTCATAGAGAGAGACCAGAAGATCCCTCGCCTCCTCTTCGCTCATTTCGTTGGCGAAGAGCCGTTCGAAACGTTCTTTGACATCCATCGTACCCCTCCTTTTTTCAGTGAAACCTACAACTCTTTGACGTACTCTTCTTTTTTGCTCTTGGGGATGGTTTTGGTCGTGGGGATCTGCAGAACCTCGTAATGCTTCGAACCCTTCAGGTAATCGATGCGGATCCTGTCCCCTACCTTCACGTCTTTGGAGGGCTTGGCCTGCACCCCGTTGAGATAGACCACCCCGCTTTTGACCATATCCTGGGCGACCGTCCGCCTCTTGACCACGTTCACGCTGCTGAGCCATTTGTCGATACGCATTATTGCTCCCTTCGGTCGCGGGTGAGTGGTGAATGATAAATGGTGAATAATTGCGGATGTTTTGAGTTTCCACTCAAAAATTTCAACCGATCATAGGTTTTTCGAAGAGAAACAAACGTCAACTCCTCACTCCCAATTCCTCACTCAAGAGAGCCGAAACTCGCTTTCAGCCTTCTTCGCCTCGATCATTCCCTTGACGGTCAACTCTCCCTCGAAAATGTATCCCTCGTTCTCCAGCTCTTTGCGGATGCGTTTCCCCTCTTTGGGAGTGAACATCCCCGTGTTGGCCAGCGAGAGAACCACATCCTTGAGATTCTCGTCCCCGTCCCGGGTCAGCATCTTGAGTAGAAAGACCCGTTTGTTGATACCCAGTCTCTCATCCTCCATCACTCACCTTTTCCCTATTTTGGACGTGTTGCGGAGTAACACCCCGCAACTCTTCACTCCTGACTCCTCGTTCTTCACTTGATCGAAGCGAAGCTTCGATCAATGCAGTTCCTCGTTCAACTTCACTTCCCGGGTGCTCCGCCGGGCGATCAACTCCCCGCTGAGGGAATCCTGGCGATAATGGATCCCGTGGAGTCCCTGAAGCTCCGAACCTTTGAAGACCGTCTTCTCCTCCAGCTCCGCTTCGGGATTGGCTTCCCGGATCTTGGCCAGTTGATCCTCGTCGATGCGGATCTTGGTCCCGCCCAGGATCGCGATCCCCGCATCCACGATGCATCCGTCGCCCAAAGGGATCCCCGTGACCGAGTTGGCCCCCAGTAGGGTATTCTCCCCGATGCTGACCGGATTGCCATCGGTTCCGGAGAGAACCCCCAGAATGCTGGCGCCGCCACCCACATCGGAGCCACTGCCCACGATGGCGGAGGAGGAGATCCGCCCCTCCACCATGACGGGCCCCAGGGTCCCGGCGTTGAAATTGATGTAACTGGCACCGGGCATAACCGTGGTCCCCGGAGCCAACTGCGCTCCCATCCGCACCTTGGAGCTATCCAGGATCCGGGTGTTGTCGGCGGGGATGATGTGCTGCAGATAGCGGGGGAATTTGTCCACACTGTCGATATTGGGGAAGGTTCCTTTCAGCTTCATCTCGATCTCGTTCTCTCGCAGATACTCCAACTCGTAGGGTTTGTTCCCGACCCATGCGACGTTGCTGAGCACCCCGAAGGCCCCGTCCAGGTTGACACCCCGCAGAGGCGCCTTACCCAGAGAGAGGGCGTAGAGCTTCAGATAAACCGCCTCGACGCTCTGAGGGTTGGCGTCTTCAAAAAGAAAGGTGATTCGAAAGTTCTTGCCGATATCCTCCATGGAAGCCAGGGTCTTGATCACCTGAACGTTGCGGTGGGCATCCCCTACCGCTTCTCCCAGATAGGGGGCGAAGGCCGCCATGGCGTTGGCGACGAACTCGTCGCTCAGGGTCGCGACGAACTCGCTTCCGCTGCAATCGACCTCACAGCGGGACTCCTGCAGCGCTTTCAGGAAGATCGCGGCGGAGCCGTAGTTCTCTTTCCAGTTCACCACGGCGTAGTTGGCCTGCAGGACCTTGTCAGCGTTCTTCTGCCCCCGGTCCACCCGGGCAATCCCGAAGGCGATGGGCTCCCGATACCCCTCTTCCGAGCGAATGCTCTCTACCAACTCCTTGAACGCTTCCGTCGACGCTACCGTTTCGATTGCCATAGATACTCCTGTGCTTTGATTCTTTTGATCACGACATGCATCGCCCTTGAGAGGCTCATGCAATTGAGGGGTAATTATATCTCAAAGGACTTTGACGATAGAATCCGCTCCATGAAAGATCTCCGGGGACACAGCAAACGCTATTTCACGCTGGCGGCCATCGCCATGCACTCGACTCTGCATCGGCTCAGCAGCATCCATGTACGCTACCGCCGTCAGGATCGTCCCCACCTCTACCACGAATACAAAACCTCCCCGCCTTTCGAACACTGAGAACTGAACACCGATCGTTCAACGGTTGCAAGCCAATAATCATTTTTCTAATCAGCATATAACTCTTAGTTCGTAAAGGGGAACTCATGAACAAAATCCATATCTCCATTTTGACCGCCGTCTTTCTGGCGGGGACACTCCACGCTGCCACAGACCGGAACACCACTGCCGAGCTCGAGGACCTGGGCGGCATCATCACCGTCACCCCGGACCGGGTCAGCGAACCTCTCAGGAACACGACCGCCAACGTCACCGTCATTACGTCCCGGGAGATCCAGGAACGAGGGTACCAGTCTCTCCCCGACGCATTGAAACGCCTCAGTGGATTCTCAGCCTATTTCAATGGCGGGCCCGGCCAATCCTCCGGTCTTTTCCTTCGGGGATTCAACAGTGGAAGTATCCTCATCATGCTCGACGGTGTACCCTTGAAAGACCCAACCGACCCTTCCTTCTCCTTCGGACTTTCCCAAATCCGCCTTGACGATGTCGAGCGTATCGAAGTGGTCAAAGGAGCCCAGAGCGGACTCTGGGGGGCCGATGCCGTCGCCGGGGTCATCAACGTCATCACCAAATCCGCCACCCCCGGCGGACATGTCTCCTTGCGGGGCAGCTACGGCTCCTACGACACCAAATCGGCCGGGATCACTCTCTCCGCTTCCGGAGAGGTCGGAAGCTTCTACCTCAGCGGCGATCACTTTAAAACCGGCGGCTTTTCCGCCACTTTGCCCCGAGACGCCGAAGCGGACCGTTCCACCAACGATACGCTCCATTTCAAGGGGAATCTCCATCCCACACCGAACAGCACCCTTGGAATCTTCTATCACAATATTCAGGGAGATTTCGACTACGACTCCACCGGCCCCGATGATAGCCTCAGCGACGGCACCTTCGACGATTCGCTCATCGGTCTGAGGTACGACTATGACGCTCACGGCGACTTCGCCCTCCATGCGATGTTCAGCAGTAACCATATTGAGCGACAGCTCAACGACGCGATCTGGGGCAGCTCTCGTTTTGAGGGGGATAGTGAACGGGCTCTATTCCGTGGAGTCTGGCGGATCAATAGCAATCAACGCCTCAGTGGTGGGATTGAATATAATAAAATCGTAGGGCAAAGCCCCTTTGCCAACAACGGCGATGCTACCTCCTATGACAACCGGGCGATCTATGGGAATTACCGCTATATCTGGGATGACCTTTTAGGGGCCCGCACAATCTTCGATGCCACCTTACGCTACGACGACTTCAGCGCCTTCGACAACAAAGCCACCTACCGCTTCGGACTGAAACGGGAGTGCAATCTTCTGCCGGGCTTTTTCACCTCGGCCAACCTCTACAGCGCCTATACGGCCCCGGGGATCTATCAATGGACCAAACCCAAACCCGGTTCGGTACTGAAACCGGAATACACCAAAGGATTCGAGGTCTCCGCAGGATATAAAGAGCTCCTCAAAGTGACCTACTTCAAAAGCAGGATCGAAGATCGCCTCATCCCCGGAGGGACCTGGCCCAACGACTATTACTACAACGGAAGCGGAAAAGAGACGCACGACGGGATCGAGGTCGAAGGACGCTATGAATTCTCCACGATCCACACGACCCTCGGTGCCAACTACACCCATCTCTTTACCCTGAAAAAAGCCGATGGCACCCCTGCGATTCGTGTACCTCGCAATACCGCAAATCTCTTCCTGGATTATTCCCTGCGCCCAAATATCCATCTGGGGGCCGACCTGCAGTATGTAGGAAAACGTGCCGATCAGAAATGGGTCGGTTGGACCCCTTCCGATGTGACCCTCAAAAGTTACACAGTCGTGAACCTGAGCTACCGGCATCAGATCACTCCGAACCTCCAGCTTTCACTCCAGGCCCACAACATCTTCGACGAAGATTATGAGACCGCCTACGGCTACAGTACCGAAGGGCGCTCCCTCTATGGTAAAGTGGAGTACAAGTTTTAAAAGGTTATGGATGAACTTCTTGATCGATAACACTCGGAACGGATGATGGACAGCAGAGCGATACGTTCCGAGGGGTGGCGGATCGCCCCACGCTATTACATCGGATACAAGCTCTTCAACTCCCTCTTCCTGGGGCTCAGCGTCGGGACGATCTTCGTCATCTACAAACCCCTGGATCCCTCGGTCTATTCTCTGGGCGGGATCGTGCTGGCGCTGGCGATGCTGGCCATCGCCCAGCTCTACGGCCGGATCATGACCCTGCCGTGGTTCTTCCGGATCTCGCTGCTGGTGGAGCTGGTGGTTTTGGGGATGGTATTGTGGTTTCTGACCAATCCCTACACCTGGCTGACGGCGATGCTGGTCTACGCGGGCTATCAGGTCACCTTCTCCTTCGGAAGCTACCTGGTCCGCGCCGAAACCCTGGCCCTGGATGACGACGAACTGCTCCGCCGGGTCGACAGCGCCAAACAGATCGGCTACCTCATCGGCATGGCGCTATCCTGGACCGTCTACAAAATCCTGGAACACTACGGGATCACCGACAGTCAGACCAAAGTCTACGAACTGCACTGGCTTTTGCTGGGAACCGAACTGGTGATCCTCTCTCTCTTACTAAAGAGTTTCGGTCGTAGTAATACCTGAATCAGGCCAAAAAGATGCAGCGCTATGCTACCCCCACTTCTCTCGGTTCTTGCCTGTGGATAGAACTCCGCTTCTTTTTATTGTAAAGACCGATCATAATGGCCAACGATCCCAGATAGACCAATACTTCGAGAAGAGACGGATTTCCATTGTAACCAAAGAGCGACTTCATGAATTCACCGAACATTCCATCTTCATCGATGAGATAGTTGATGTCCCACACATGCTCCACAAAGGTCGGTACGATACCGGCTTCCTGAAATTCATGAATCCCTCTCGCGAACAACCCTGCGGCAAATACGATCAACAAAATACTGCTGATACCGAACAGATATCGCATATTCATCTTTTTCAATCCGATGTACGCACCGTATCCGACTGCCAATCCTCCGAAAATGCCAATAAC
>JALWPZ010000035.1 GCA_026994745.1 Campylobacteraceae bacterium
GCCAATCGGGCAGTGTTGGTCACGATTTTCCTGACTTCGCCCCCCAACAAAGCAGAACCCTCCATAAAACCGCAATCTTGTAAAAAACTGAGGCACTACAGCAGTTTCGCCTTCGTTGGAGGCTTCAACCCCATCACCCGATAGATCTTCTCCGCATCGAGTGGAAGGGAGGAAGGAAGGCTGAAACGCCGCTGCGTTCTGGTGTCGAGCAGGATGCTTCGCTGCACATCCATCAGCTGCTGCCGGATCGCTTCGGGGGACATCGCCTTGTATTGCAGTTTGACGCGATAGCTCAGATGGCGAACCAGCGTATAGGCCATAAAGGTCAAGGCAATGTGGGCTTTGACTCTTTCGGGCTTGAAGTGATAGATGGGTCGGATCTTCAGATCGTGCTTGGTGATCCGGAAGGATTCCTCGATCTGCCAGAGATTGCCGTATTGATGAATGATCTCTTCCTCGCCAAGAGTGGTATCGTTGCTGAGAATCCCCTTGAGCCCATCCCAACGGCTTTCCTCTTCGATTTTGGCCTCATCGAATTGAAGGTCACACTCCCCCTCGGAAGAGATCCGCAGGTATTTGCGGTATCCCTGATTACTCAGTTGTCCTTTGAGAGTTCCCTCTTTCTCCAGGCGCTTTCGGAGTTTCTCGATTCCCTTCTGACGATCGTGGGCATCTTTCCTGGCCCGTTTGGCCGAACGGCTCACCACCAACCGTTTGCCTTCATACTCGAAGGTGGCCACTTCCAGATCCTCGTTGATACTTCGGTAGTTCCCGGGATCGAGAATCTTCGCTTTAAGGGAATCGGGCAGGTTCTTGATCCGGGCTCCTACAATGTACCTGGTTCCATTCTTTTCGAGGGTTTCGAGCTCTTCGCGATTCTTTTTGTTGAACATTCCCGCATCGGCGACGTAGATCACTTGGTCCAGGTCGTAGTGGGCCCGGATCCCTTTGAGGGTGGGAAGGAGGGTATGGCCGTCGAAGGTATCCCCTTCGAAGAGCCGGTACCCTACGGGCAGCCCCTCTTTGGTGACCATCAATGCCAGGACCACCTGGGGTTGGTTGAACTTTCCGTCTTTGCTGTACCCGTTCTTTCTCAATTCATCTTCTTCGAAGCTTTCGAAATACAAGGTGGTCGCATCGAAGTAGATCACGTCAATTTTTTGGGCCAGGATGCTTCTTGTAGCGTTCCAGGCGATCGTATTGATCCGTTCGATGGCTTTCTCATTGAGTTTGTCCATCATGGTATAGACCCGTTTGATGGGCAAATCGATTCCGAAATGGCGTTGCAGCTCTTCCACACTGGAGCGTTTGCTCTGGGGATTGGCGATTCGGGCCAGGACGATCTCTCGGAGGGCTTCCATTGCCGCTTTGTTTCTGGCGGGGTTGGGAATCACTTTTCCGAAACCCAGCTCATCGTAGAGTTTTCCGTAGATGTCATGGATCCCTGTGATATGACGGGCTTCCTCCACCACATCGAGGAGATTGACGTCATAGGCCGAAGAGCTTTCGTCTTTCTCATTGTGTGGCTTACTCTTTGGGGGAGATTCGGACCTCGAAGCCTCTTCGAGACTCTCGGGCTGGGAAGACTCTCCGTACAGAGGCAGAGTACGCTCTTCCTCCAGGCATCGTTTAACCGAGTCGGCCAGGGATTTGAGCTCTTCGAGCTCCTGGTCGCTTTGGGCCATACCGATGTGTTGGAGGATGCGCTGGCGCACTTTGCCGTCGACGCGGTAGGACTCGACGATCTGCACGGAACGTTTGGAAGTCTTGGGATTCTTTTTCACTCGGACAAACATACACGCACTCTAGCGGGAAATTGATAATAAGTCAATATACAATAGTCAGTAGGCACTACGATTTCGGGCTTGTTGGCGGAGATCCATTTTATCGGCCACTTTTGGGGATAGTGGTAGTGCCGGGGGGCGAAGTCAGGAAAGACAACCTTGAGCTTACCGGCACGCACGTGTTCCACCACAGTGGAAAAATATGTGAACGTTATCTTTTTGCCATAGG